>DATDNH010000383.1:0-16311 GCA_036518395.1 Candidatus Angelobacter sp.
AACTTCCAGCTTTTGCGGGCCGGTGCCGGCATTTACGCGCACCACCGCCACTCCGCCATCATCTGTCTTTACACTCTGCTCCGCATTCCCTGCCATGCGCACTTTCAATGCCGCGCTGGCCGGTTTGCCGTCAGGATAAGAGGCCAGAACAAAGATCTGGTTTTCCAGATTGGGAACCAGCGTCCCGCCTTCCGGGACGGCCGTAATCAGCAGCGGCGACTCGCTCACCGTGATCGGTTCGCCCCGAGTCTCCGCGTGCCCCGCAGAATCCTTTACCGTGGCCTCAATCAGCACGCGCGCCGATCCCTGGTTCAGCGGCCGTCCGGCAAAATACGCAGGCAGAACCAGGTCAAAGTGATATGCGCCATCGCCATCGGTCTTGCCCTGAAGCGCAGATATTTCAAATGAAGAAACATCCATGCTGGAGGCCTTGACCGTGATCTCTGCGCCGTCCACCGCCTTGCCAAAGAAATAGTTGGTATGCACAACGCCGGTCACGTGATCTCCGGGACGATAGCCGCGAGAGGCCTTATGACCATTTTTTAAGTCGACGGCGACTTTGAATTTCGGCAGGACATAGCGCTCGACGTTCAGCGCAATCTCTGCCGTATTGGTGGGAGCACTCTCGGTTTCGCCCATCAGCGCCCGCAGATGATACGTGCCAAGATTCACCTCATCGGCCAGCCCAAATTCCGCCGCCGCAATTCCGAACTTGTCAGTCTGCGTGGCCTTCTTGAAGACTTTGTTGCCACGCGAATCCTCAACTTCAAACGTCAGTTTGTGGTTGCCCGCAGCCTCATGGTCTGAGCGGTCAAGCGCCAGCGCGCGCACGTGTATGGTCTGTCCGGGCTGGTAGATTGGCTTTTCTGTCGTCAGCAGAATTGCGACTTTATCTTCCAGCTTCACCGACTGGATGAATTCCGTGGAGCCAATCGGCGTATCGGCCACATAGCGCAGGTTGTAGTTGCCGACCAGGTCTGCAGGAAACTGGAACTGCGCTTCCGTGGTGCCGCGGTGGTTCAGGCGACCTGCGAAGAGCTCGCGAGCCTTCAGCTTCGCCCCAAAAAGCTCGATGCGCACCGAACCGGGCCCGGCAATGACCTGGTTCCTCGAGTCGGTGACAATCACGCGGATCGCCGCCTGGCCTCCAGTCAAATACGATTGCTGGCCCAGAATATGGACGACAGGCGTACGAATGATCTGCGCGATGGATTCGGTTCCATCAAGCGACACGCCTTCGCTTTTGGAGATGTACTCAAAGTGATAGCGCAGGCGGTCCCACACCAGCTCTTCCAGCGGCAGCGGCTTGTCCAGCTTGATGTCTTCCACCCAGCTTCCCTTGCCTTCGCTGACCCCCAGGCCGCGCTGCGTGCGGCCCAGAACCTCATCTTCCGGATTCAGGACCTCGAGAACCAACACTCCCAGGCCGGCCCGCGGCGCATGATAAGGAATGGCGACATGCAGGACGCCATGCGTGTAGGTGGCAGAAAAATCTTCGCCGGCCGCCTCAAAGCTGGGAACCATAACAATGGTGGAGGCAATGACGATCAACGCCGCAAAAAAACATAGCCATAGTCTGGATGGATGGCCGTTAGCAAACTGGAATTTCATTTTTTCGTTCTCCGATGTCATAGACATTCGACCGGAGAACGATGTTCCCAAATGATCTTGCGGGAATTTATTTTTGCGGATGGTGGGAACTTATTGGCATTCCCGGTGTCGGGAATGTGGCAATTGCTAAGCACCAACCCCAAAACAAAACCAACAGCAAAATCATTAACCGCGATGGACGCTAAGCACGCAAGGAAAACCAACAGCAAAATCTTCACCACAGAGGACGCAGAGGCAAACAACTGTAGGCCACAGGCAATAGGCAACAGGCCACAGCGAAACTAAATCAACAACCCTCTACCACTGAGGACGCAGAGGCTTAATGACGGGTAAAAGCGGCAAGACTGGCATCCGTGCGAGAATCCGTAACAGCGTAACAACCCGTGTCTTTGCTGGCGATTTCTGAATCCCGACATGCGTAACCAGCTGACTCTCTTAGAACCCCAGCTCTTGGCCATTGGCCCTTCTACCCCAAGCACGCGCAAAACCTGAGGATGATCCTCTCGGACTGGCCTTATCCGAAATGGGCCTTATATCCGTTCTTCCGTTTTGTGGGTTGGAAGATGCTGGAAACTAACGAGATACGCCGGAACGGATTGAGAACGGAAGCCGTTTCATTCGTTTTGTTCGGTACTGCCGGCGGGCTGAATGGAAACACAAGATCCACGGCACGCTGGGCAGGCACGCCTTCTAAGCGCCAAAAAGTAGCTTTTAGGTAGGTTTTAGGATACTTTTTTTGTCGAAGTATCCGAATTGTAAAGATCAACCAACCCCAGAGCCAAATACCAAAAAATGCGAGAGATTCCGCGATTCCGCGCGATGGCCTGTTTTTATTGGGCAAAACCGCTCGCGGAATGCCTCGCGGAAGCCAATTTTTAGCGCGAGGAACGGTGAAACCAATAAGGGTGTTTACTAGCTGATTAACAGAACACAAAACAGGCTAGCATCCTCCCCTTCCTCCACTGCATTGAATTTACGGGAGATAAGCGGTGGAAGATGAGCGGAGGATGCCTTTTATCCTCCACCATTCCTCCAGCGCAACCTCAGGCAACAGGCAACAGGCAACTGCAGGATCTGAAACAACAAACCCAAAACCAAAATCAGCCATGATTCCGTCATGCCGTCAAGGCTGTTGATTTTATTGAGAAAACCACCTGACGGAATGCCTGACGGCAGCGAATTCCTGACGTCAGGAGCTGAAATCCCTTGCTCCCCTCGCCGCACCTCGCAGACACGTGTTGCGCTGCATCCCTGTGTTCGCTCGAGGCGAGAGCAAGGACACGAATGGTGCACCTGGCAACTAGCCTGCTCACGCGCAAGAGGAAGGAGATTCAGATCCTTCCTACGGCTAAAAAGCAGCCTGCGTCAGGATGACAAGTTGAGGCACTCGTAATTCGTTAGCACGAGTGCACCGTCTATTCTTTTGTCAAAGATCGATGCGAGCCCAACCAAAGGCTGGGTTCGGTGGCCCTGGGGCCACAGTCGCATAGTCCTCGTCAGAGAAGTAAGCGACGGCTCAAGAATTTCATGGGCGGGAAGGTTTGGGAAGAGGGTAGCGTCAAAAGTGCGTCATTGTGACAGCCAGTGGCAGTCAGAGTGCTGTCACTTTTCTTAGCAGCAGTTAGCGCTCAGCCAAAGCAACGGCAAAAGCAGATTTCTCCGGCTGAAGCCTCGGAATGACAAAACTCCAAGATAAACCTTCACAGCCGAGGGCGGCTCTGCCACACAATCCACTGCGGTCGGCAAGTCAGCGGGCGGCAGCCGCCATCGCGCTGCAGGGTGGCAGCAAGGCGGGACCGTTCGACTTCGCTCAGGGCAGGCTCTTCGCCAGGCCACAAGCCAGGCAACAGGGCACGAAAGGCAGCAAAGGCTCACTTGGCGGCGGCCGCCATCGTGCTACATGGTGGCAATAACGCCGGGTAGTACAGATACGAGTGGGGCAACAGCTTCTTAATCGAGTGCGCGAGCTTCATCTCCCATTTGTGGGGCTTGCCGGCATCTTCCGGGTGTTTGACGCCTATCAGGTAGCCTCGCCAGGGGAAGCCCATGAAGTGCGGATCGAAATCGCTGGAGTTGGCGCCGCCGGTTTCGTCGGGGACCTCGCCGAACAGGCGTCGTTCTGATGGATGGCGGTTCCACATGTAGTCGCGCATGACCACGCTTACGGGCTCACGTTGCATGATCATGAGCCGCGTTCCGCTGTGCATGTATTCCTTCTCAATGTCGGCGACGGAGTGGTCGCTGCGGTCGTCGTACGGTATGCTGACCAGCAAAACTGTGTCCCCGGGCTGGTGCTCGCCGAAGAGCTTGAGCGCCTGGTGCAGCGCGTCGAACATGGCTACGCGTTTACCCAGTGAATTCTGCTCTTCCAGGACAGCGGCGATCTCCTTCACCCTTTCTTTAGGATCGCTGGAAAATTTTTGGGTGAAGACGGCGCGCTCGGAATAGATTCCGAAGGCCACAGGACGGCCCTCGGGCGCTTCCCGCACCATGCGGATGACTGTATCCACGGTGTCCTGGATTTTCTTGTTGGTCACGCCATCCATCTCCAGCAGAACCAGCAGCCGGCTGTTGTAGTCCTGATTCAGGCTGACGATCTCCAGCGAGGTGTTACCCATTTTGGCTTCAAAGTCCTGAGTTTTCAGGGTCTCAATGTCAACGTGCAGTTTGTGGTCAAAGGCGTTGACGACGATGTAGCTGGTGCACTGCTGGGAAAAGCAGGAGGAAGCAGATACAAGAACCACAAGAAAGACCTTGAACACAGAGGAACTGAGGAAACGGAGGAAGTGGGGAGCAAACGACATCAGAGTTCTTTCGTTCGCAAGGTATTATGACAAAAAATAGCTTTTGGTTGCCAAGAAAAGCACCGATCAGAAGTCAGGAGTCAGAAGTCAGAAGTCAAAATCAACACCTTTACCACACATTCGGCTTCGCTCAGTGCAAGCTACGGACACTGAGAAAAACTGAGGGAAAGCGCAAAAGAAAAATGAAGGCAAATCAAGAGCAAAACCATTAACCACAGAGGACACTGAGGAACACGAAGGTTTTCAATTAGCAACTTACCGAGTTACTCAATTACCCAAACCCTCTGCTGCTTCTGATCCTCTGTGTTGAGGGTCTTGAACGCATTTGGGGCAGATGCAGACGCCTGAACGATCTTTGGAAATGCGGGCGATCGTCTCGGGTGCGATCTGAACCGTGGTGCACCAGCACTGCTGGTGAGGATTCGATGAGAGTACACCGGTGCATTGGTTGTCCGCGCCGCAGAGAGGACAGCGGCGCCGGTTATTTGCGGTTTCTGCGTTATCTGCGGCGGAATTCATGTCTTTATCGCGCTGTGACGGCGGCTAAATCAACCGTCGCGTATGCATCCTTGAGTTTCGGCGCGGGAAAAAGTTCCGGATGGACCAGGTGCGCCAGGATCTCCAGGCTGTCCACGATCCTTGGGCCGGGACGGCTGAAGTAATCGGAACCATTGGTGGCATAGACACGGTTGTTCCTTACTGCCGGAAGATCATAAATATGGTCGAAGCGGGTCAGGTCTCCGGCCTCGCGGATCACCTTTGGCAGTTTGTATCCACAGCAGGTAAGGACGATGATCTCGGGAGCAAAATCCAGGACGCGCTGCCACTCGATCCGATAAGACGGCCGGTCCGGGTTGGCGAGTTCGTCGACTCCTCCGGCAAGGTCGACCATCTTTTTGATCCAGTGTCCGCCACAGTACGGCGGATCAACCCACTCCATCACAAACACGCGCGGACGATGGCTCAGGTTGCGCGTCTTTGACTCGATGGCGGCAATGCGGCGGCGGCAGGAGGCAACCACTTCGTCGGCTTTGGCTGAGGCACTCAATAGTGAGCCGACGAGGCGGATGTTTTCCAGAATGTCGTCCAGCGAATGTGGCTCCAGATTCACCACTTTGGGTTTGGAGCTGAGGCCCTCGGCAATGTCTTTGACCTTGTCGTAGGCGACGGCGCAGACGTCGCAGAGGCGTTGCGTGAGAATCAGCTCGGGCGCGAGTTCTTCCAGCAAGTCGCGGTTCAGCTCATACAGTGTTCCCTGCGTGAGCAGATTGGAGCTGACCATGCGGTCGATCTGGCTGCTGGGCAGGCCTTCAGGAATATTGCTGCTGGTAACGCGAGGAATACGGGCGGCCTCGGGCGGATAGTCGCACTCGTGAGTGATCCCGACGAGCGATTCGCCCAGACCGAGGGTGAAGACGATTTCGGTGGCGGAAGGAAGTAAGGAACAGATGCGCATGGACTCAGGTTACAGGTTACAGGGGACAGGTTACAGAAACAAGCGCGCGGAAAAAGCAAGACCTTTTCAACGCCGAGGAACACAGGAAGCAGAGGAGACTTAATGGATCGATTTCATATGATCGCACGCATCATTGGCGAAGAAGCCTGTTACTGGTGACGAAGATCAAACCAACCGCAAAACTGAGGCCCCCTGAGAAAGGTCGGGAGAAGGCGGTTTAAGGGACCAGGGATTAGGGAATAAAAAAGCAGGTCACAGACAACAGGCAACAGCAAATCAGCGGGCAAGGGACAGAAACACGAAAAGGAAAAACCTTCGTGTTCCTTTGTGTCCTCTGTAGTTAATGATTTTGTTTAGCGCGCGGGAACTTCCGCTGGTCGCAGGACCTTACGATCTACGAGCGCGTAAATGCCGAACAGGACAGCCGTATAGATCAGGTCACCTGCGAAGGTCCACTGGAAAAATGGGATGGCGGCGACGTAACACGCTACCAGGCCTGCCCAGGTGTGCGGATAGTAGCCGTCGAGCAGCCAGACGGAAAAGTTTGTCACCACAAAGAACTGGACGGAGCAGATCACAGCAGCAAGGCCGATTCGTGCTGGACTATCGCTTTTCACGAGCCATCTGCCGATCAGGACGTTGAGCATCAGGCTGGCATAAATAAAGAGAGTGCCCCAGCGGAAGGCAGCGTATCCGTTGATCTTTGCCAGAATGGGATCGGTGATCAGCATGCACGCCAGCGGGAGAAGCAATGCCTGCCACTTCTTCAGCCTGGATCCGGCAAACAGGCCCATCGCGCCCACAGAGGTCATGTTCGGCGGATGCGGCAGCAGACGCGAAACTGCGCCCAGAATAACCAGGCCGGCAGCCAGGGTTCGGCGATTCGAATCGGAGCTTTGGACGTTGCGATCAGCCATTGAGGACTCCTTTATTAACGCATCAGTTTAACAGAAAGGAGCAACAAAACCATTTACCAGAGAGGACACAAAGGAACCACGAAGGAGAAGCCAGAGAGATTTGTAATTGGTAAAGTTGAAAGTCAAAATCAAAGACGAAACCATTAACCATCCTTCGCCTCGGTCGTCTCTCGTCGACCCCACCTCGAGGACAGGCTCCGGACACAGAGGAACGAGGACGAATGAGAATTGTTGATTTGTAATTTCACACCGAGGTTTTTCTGTTCCCTGTAACCTGTTACCTGTTCCCTAGGCTTTATCGTACGCTTCGTGTAATCCTTTGATCTCAATCTTATTCATCTTGAGCATGGCCTGAAACACGGCTCTTGCTTTCTCCGGATTGGGATCACTCGTGAGTTTGCCGAGCGCGCTCGGAATAATCTGCCACGATACGCCAAATTTATCTTTCAACCAACCGCATCTGCTTTTCTCGCCACCGGCGGAGAGCTTTTCCCACAATTCATCGACTTCTTCCTGGGTCTCGCAGTTCACGAAAAATGATATTGCCTCATTGAACTTGAAGTGAGGGCCGGCATTGAGCGCCATAAATTCCTGTCCGTCCAGCTCGAACGTCGCCGTCATCACTCTTCCGTTCTGCCGGCTGACGCTCAGAACCCGCGAATTTTTGAAAATGGATACGTAGAAATTCATTGCTTCTTCGGCCTGAGTATCAAACCACAAAAATGGGCGTATCTTTTTCATACTGGAGTGCTCCTGTTCGTCCACCTTTTTGTACTTTACATCAATCGCTCGGCCATGTGCTTCTTGTCAGGCGCCGGCAGTTTTGCCCCGCCTCTGTATTCGTAGCCTGCACTGCCTGCCTCGGCGTGCCGAGGAGCGCGCAGCGGGAGGTGAAGCCGCAATACGCAAGCGCAGCCGAAGGATACCTCTGTGGTGCAGTTTTGGCTTTACCTAGCTGGAGGATAAAATTCTGAGCACGAGAGAAAGAGAATGCCCAAGACTCATTTCAAATCCGTTGATGAATATATTGCGGCGCAGCCTGGGCCGGTGAGAAAAGTACTTCGGCTGGTTCGGAGCACCATCCGCAAGGCATTGCCTGGGGCCGAGGAGGTGATTTCCTACAATATTCCGGCTTACAAAATGCACGATGAGCGCGTGATCTATTTTGCCGGATGGAAACAACACTTCTCGCTCTACCCAGCGGGCGCGCGGCTGGCGGCCGCGTTCAAGAAAGAACTTGCGCCGTACGAAATGCGTAAAGGTACAATTCGTTTTCCACTCTCCGAGCCTGTGCCGGTGAAGTTGATCACGCGGATTGCAAAATTCCGAGCCAAAGAATTAACCACAGAGGACACGAAGGAACACTAAGGGAAAGAAAAAACCAAAGGCAAAATCAAAAGCAAAATCTACTGCGCACCACAGAGGACACAGAGGAAGCGAGGGAATTGTTGATTTTTGATTGTTGCTTTTTGATTTGCAAAACCATCCCGAATTCGCGTTTATTCGCGGCCAAATGTTTGGTTAATGGTTTGGCTAAAAGCTAAGAGCCAAGAGCCAGCTCCACGTCACACTTCAGTGTGACGGCGCTCACAGCAAGACCCGGCTGAGCGGACGTATCGTGGTGGGGCGGCAGGAGTCTATCTGGACACAGGTTCGGAGGGACTTCTCCACGTAGCCAGATGCCAAAAGCTTCTCCTGCACGGACTCACGATGAACGGTTCGTGAAAAACGCTGCGGAGGACTTTGCTTCTGTGGCAGAGCGGCTCACGGTGCGTATCGATGAATTGGAGCTGCGTCTGTCTGCGCTCGAACACCAGCGTGCGGCAGTTCCGGCGCCTCCACTTCCCCACTCTCCAGCCCTGGTGGAATCTCATCCTCTGGCCCAGCTCTCGGCGGCGCAGTCACCCGGCGCGCTTCCCGCGGTGGGCAGGCTGTTTTTGGGAATTGCCGGGGGCTACCTGCTGCGCGAGGTGGCCGAGTCCGGCGCGCTTCCGCAACTGACCATCGTGGTGCTATCCATTGTGTATGCGGCGGGCTGGCTGATTTGGGGTGCGCGCATGCCGTCGGAGGCCAGATTCACCAGCGCCGTCTATGCTGCCACCGGCACACTCATTTTTGCGCCCATGGTGTGGGAGACCACGTTCCGCTTTAAAGTGTTGCCACATGCAGTTTCGGCCGGGGTGCTGGCGGGGTTTGTGCTGCTGGCGATGGCACTTGAGTGGAAGCGCAAGCTGGCGTCGGTGGCATGGATCGCAACTTCCCTGCCGGCAGTAACGGCGCTGATGTTGCTGGTAAGGACTCGCGATCCGGCGCCGTTTGCACTGGCGCTGCTGGTCATTGCCTTGCTCACGGAATATGCGGGGCTGCGTGGCCGGTGGCGGAGCCTGCGTCCCATGGTGGCGCTGCTGGCCGATGCGGCCATCCTGGTCCTGATCCTGGTGTATGCCGGCCAGTCGCAGCTTCCGCCGGAGTATCCGCCGCTGCGCCCTGCTCTGCTGCTGGCACTTGCCTCAAGCCTGTTCGTCATCTATGGATGCGTCATTGTGCTGTCAACTGTGGTAAAGCAGCAAACCGTCACAGCGTTCGAGGTGGCCCAGGCGGTCATCGCGCTGGCGCTGGCGTTCGTCAATGCAATGCGCATGAGTCACGATGCGGCTGCGCTGCCACTGGGCATCTTCTCCCTGCTGCTGGCGGGCGCGTGCTATGTGGCAGTGCTGGGACGCTTTGATCGAGTGCTTCAGCCGCGCAACTACCACGTGTTTGCCACGTGGGGTGGAGCACTTGCTCTGCTGGGAAGTTTTCTATGCTTTGAGGCGACAGGCATGGTGCTCGGCCTGGGAGTGCTGGCCATTGCGGCCAGCTTTGCTGCCGTCCGATATGGCCACTGGACCCTTGGATTTCATGCAGTGGTCTACGGTGTCGTAGCGGGATATTTTTCCGGGCTGCTGGCCTATGCGGCGTGGGCACTGGCTGGGCCATTGCCGGAAGCGCCGGGGTGGAGCGCATGGACCACGGCGATTGCTGCGCTCATCTGCTGCGCGATTAGCTGGTGGCCTGCTCCTGAGGGCAGCGCGCGACAGGCGCGGGCCACGCTGCGTCTGCTGTTCTCATCTTTGACGATCCTGGTGGCGGCGGCACTGGCGGTGATTGCGATTCTCTGGATGATCTCGTCCGGGTCTGCGCTTACGGCGCCACGAGTGGCGGTGGCGCGAACGGTGGTGTTGTGTGCTGTCATTCTGGCGCTCAGCTTTACCGCAAACCGCTGGAACCGATTTGAGCTGATGTGGATCCGCAATGCTGTTATCGCGCTTTGGACTTTGAAACTGCTATACGAAGACCTGCATTACGGCACGGCAGGTTCGATTGCTATTTCTCTTTTCCTTTATGGAACAATCTGGGTTCTGATGCCACGGATGGTCCGGAAGCAAATAGTAAACAGTAAATAGTAATTAGCCACCCAACTGCGGGAAGTCAGCCATACCAAAAGCTTTCACCACGGAGGCACCGAGACACGGAGTTTCACGGAGGCAAGCTTTGGGTTAGACAAGAGGATCCAAGAATATGGCTCTAAAGTTTTACTTTAAAAGCAAGCGATAATTCTCTCTAATTACAAATCTTAAAGATAGTCGGCCTGATTCTCTCCGTGCCTCCGTGTCTCCTTGGTGAGATTTGGCTAGAATTCTTGGACGAGGAACGAAATGCCGATTGAGATTCGCCACCTGGCGCCGCTGCTTCAAGTGTTCGACATGCCAACTTCGCTGAAGTTCTACTGCGAAGGACTGGGGTTCGAGATTGCACTTAGCGACAGGAAACGTGCGCCGCACAACGATTGGGTGATGCTGCGGCTGAATGACTTTGACCTGATGCTGAACACGGCCTACGAGGCGGAAAATCGTCCGCCCGTTCCTGATCCTGCGCGCATTGCCGCACACGAGGATACCTGCATCTATTTTGCGTGTCCGGACGTCGATGCCGCTTATGCGTACCTGAAGGCCAAGGGAATCAAGAGCCAAGAGCCAAAGATCGCGCCCTACGGCATGAAGCAGTTGTATCTCACTGATCCTGATGGATACTTGCTTTGTTTCCAGTGGAGAGCGGAAAAGGCAGGCGGCAGGCAATAGGAAGACAGGAGTCAGAAGTCAGAAGTGAGAACCTAAGAGCAGATTCCTCCCCCGCAGAGCGGGCTCGGAATGACAAAACAGAAAAGCTAGAAGTCAGGAGTCAGCTAACTCATGGCCTTTGCAACTGCAGGCCGAAGAATCGCACCTTGCCATTCTCGATCGTTCTGTGCAGCACAAAATCGTAGGTCTTCCCTTTCACCGCTTCACCTTCACCTGGAAAGAGCTGCGCTGGGCTGTGGATGGCGAATGTGACGAGGCTACCAGGACGAAAATTGGAAATCGCCGGATTGGCTGACTCGATACGCACGGTCAATGCGAATAGCGGATCAAAGTGAACCGGTGTTATCGTTCCGGAAAAATCGGAGAGCACGATTACCGCCCTCACAGTTGCTTTCAGGTGGATCTCATCGTTCCTGTTTTGAGCGTGCCCCACAGAAAGGCCCAGGGCAAGAATGACAAGCAAGCGTATCACAGCGTAGCTATCATAGCGCGCCGGGTTGATTCAGCGTTGTAAGATTACCTCCAGGCTCTACGCAATCAACTAATGCTCTGAGGGTTTGCACATGCGACTGCCCGGATTTATGCGGCTTCGTGCCGCGCCGTTAAATGTTGCTGTGATCATCTGTGCATCTGCTTGCTTGTTTGGCCAGCAACCAACGCTGCAGGATTCCCTGCTGGATTCGCTGGTCGGCAAATGGGTGCTGACCGGCACCGTCGGCAACACACCGACTACCCACGATGTGGAGATACGATGGGTGCTTAATCATCAGTTTGTGCAGATTCACGAGGTGTCGCGCGAGAAGCGGGCCGGCAGCCAGGCGGAACCTCAATATGAGGCCATTGTGCTGCTTGGCTGGGACGCAAATAAAAAACAATACGTTGTTTACTGGACTGACGTGTATGGAGGCGGGTTCTCAGTCCGGGGCTATGCTGCCAAAATGACATCGTCCATCCCAATCGTATTCAAGTCTGATGATGGCAATTTCTATAACACCATGGACTACGATCAGAGCGCCGGCACCTGGCGCTGGACGATGGACAACGAGAAAAACGGCGTGAAGGAACCGTTTGCGCGGTTGACTTTGAAGCGGAAGAAGGGATAACCAGCGATCAGGAGTCAGAAGGCAGGAGTCAGAATTAGGGAATAGCGACCAGGGATTAGGGAATAGAAAGATTTCGAGTCGGCTTTAAGTGCTTCGTGAGAATGCCTTGAAGCAGCATTGTTTGAGCGAGCATTTTCGGGGTCCTTTCCTTCGGCTTCGCAAGCTCACCTCGAGGACAGGCTAACCCCTGCGCCCTTACCCGCTCATGCGGGCGCGGGCTTGCTCAGGATGACAGTCACAATTTGTTAGCGTGGCAGTGCAGGGCTTCCAGTGATGCTGTATGCCATTGCAACAACAAAAACCGTTCGCGCTTCGCGCGAGAGACGGTCCTCCACCCCAAAATGCGCAAAACCGGCGCATATTTGGGGACCCCGGGTGCGGAGCACCGTCTCTACCATCAGCATGTTCGTTCAAGCTGCGGGTTTTCGTGCTGCCTCTTTGGTGAAGATCCGCTTCCCTGCCGCGAGCACTGAGGCTGCATCACGGGCGGCAAACATGCGTATCAGCGGCGCAATGAGTCCTGTCCATCCAGTCTGGTGACTTGCGCCCACACCGGCGCCGTTGTCTCCGTGGAAGAATTCATAGAAAAGCAGATAGTCGCGCCAATAGGGATCGGTCTGGAATTTTTCCGTGCCGCCGTAGACTGGCCGGCGGTCCTGCTGGTCGCGAATAAAAATGTTGGTCAGCCGGTTTACGATTTCATGAGAGACTTCAAAGAGGTTCATCAATTTTCCCGACCCAGTCGGGCACTCCACCCTGAGGTTATCTCCGTAATACATGTAGAACTGCAGCAGCGCCCGAATCAGGAGCGCGTTCATCGGCATCCAGATGGGGCCGCGCCAGTTGGAATTGCCGCCAAACATTCCGGAGTTCGACTCCGCCGGCTGATACTCGACGCAATACTCCTGGCCGCCAAAGTTCATCCGGTAAGGGTGTTCAAGGTGATAACGCGACAACGCCCGAATTCCATAAGGCGAGAGGAATTCGTTCTCGTCGAGCATTACGGCCAATATCCGACGCAGCCTTTCGGGATTGACCAGGGCCATAATCCCACGCTCGTTGATGCCGTAATGTCCGGGGCCGGTGGGATGAATCGTTTCCAGCAATTGAGGCATGTGGCTCAATCGCTGCTGCAGGAACTTGAAAGCTGCCGGGATCTTCTCCCTTTGGAAACTCTCGATCACCGTGGTTGCGCAAAGAGGCAGCAGACCGACTACGGAACGGACCTTCAGCCGTTTGGATGAGCCATCGGGCAGGCGCAGAACATCGTAATAGAAACCGTCCTCTTCGTCCCACAGGCCGTGTTGTCCAACGCTGTTGACGGCGGCTGCGATCCAGAGAAAGTGCTCGACAAACTTGACGCAGAATTCCTGGAAAATGGGATCTTCTTCTGCCAGCTCCATGGCCATCTCGGTCATGTTCTGGCAATAAAGAGCCATCCAGGCGGTACCATCGGCTTGTTCAAGATATCCGCCTCCGGGAAGAGGCGCGCTGCGGTCGAAGACGCCAATGTTGTCCAGGCCGAGAAACCCTCCTTCAAAGACATTTCTCCCAAAACGGTCCTTGCGGTTGACCCACCAGGTGAAGTTAAGCACCAGCTTGTGGAACATCTTTTTGACGAACTGTGGATCGCCAACGCCGTTCTCGAGTTTTTGCATGTTGTTAAGGAAGAGCGTAGCCCAGGCATGCACCGGCGGGTTCACGTCACTGAAGTTCCATTCGTAGGCAGGCATCTGACCGTTGGGATGAAGGTAGAGTGGGCCCATCATCAACTCAAGTTGCTTTTTGGCGAAGTCAATATCCACGACTGACAGAGCCAGGGTATGAAAGGCCAGGTCCCACGCGGCATACCATGGATACTCCCATTTGTCCGGCATGGAGAGGATGTCGTGGTTCAGCATGTGGAACCATTCTTTATTGCGGGAGCTGCGGCTCGCTTGCGCCATGGGACTTGCCTGTCGTTCGTTCAGCCATTTGTCCAGATCGAATTCATAGTACTGTTTCGTCCAGAGCATTCCGGCCAGGGCCTGACGCATGACCATTGCTTTTTCGCGATCCAGGTGTGACGGCGTGATGCGGGAATAAAATTCGTCTGCCTGCCCGATGCGGCCGGCGATCATGTCGTCGAAATGGCGGCCAAAAGGTTCTTTCGTTTTGGGATAGGCTTTGCGCACGTCCGCAGGAGGAACTGCGGTTAGACGCAGTCGAATGACTTTGCTATCGTGAGGTTCTACAGTGAGCTGATAATGCGCAGAGACCTTGGTGCCGGTGCCGGTGTTGCTGACAGCGTCTGTCTCGCCCTGGACCACAAAATCATTGATTCCATCTTTAACCCATGGAGTAGCGTTTGGCGCAGAAAACAGGCGCTGGTTATTGGTTTCGTTTTCTGTAAAGAGCAGCGGCGGCTCACCGTCACAATAAAGATACATCTGACCCAGGGCGAGGCTAGATGCCGCGGCTACACTTGCGCCCTTCAGAGGCCCGTCCTGGCGAATGGCCGGACGGGCCTCACCTTCTCCTTCTGACCATGTGTTGCGAAACCATAAGGTCGGCAGTACGGTGATGGGCGCCGCTTCAGACGCGCGATTGTAAACGGTGATCCGGATCAGGATGTCGTCGGGCGATTCCTTCGCGTATTCAACAAACACGTCAAAGTAGCGGTCATCGTTGAATATTCCGGTATCGATCAGCTCATATTCGAATTCGTCGCGGGAGCGCTGCCGATTGACGCGGACCAGTTCGTCGTAAGGAAAAGCTTCCTGCGGATACTTATAGAGATACTTCATGTAGGAGTGCGTGGGAGTATTGTCCAGATAGAAGTAGTATTCTTTGACGTCCTCACCGTGATTGCCTTCGGAATTGGTCAGCCCAAAAAGCCGCTCTTTCAGAATTGGGTCTTTTCCGTTCCACAATGCCAGCGCGAAACAAAGCTTTTGATGATCGTCTGAGATGCCAGCCAGTCCATCTTCGCCCCAGCGATACGCGCGCGAGCGCGCCTGGTCATGAGTGAGGTAATCCCAGGCATTTCCCCCTTCGCTGTAATCTTCACGGACAGTTCCCCACTGGCGCTCGCTGAGATAAGGACCCCATTGATACCAGTCAGAGCGCGCCCTGGGTTCTTGTTGGGTAGTTTCGTTGCCTTTCATGTCCTGCCCTTTCTGCGTGCGTTACGCTGCCATTGTTCCGGCCCGGGTGCCATCTCGAGCAGCGGATGAATTTACTTCAGGATTTTTCCTCCCGACCGACCTTGTGAACTGCTCAACAGTTGTCGAAACGGACTTATTGAAGAAGAACTTAAGTGGAGTGATATAACATCTGTCACTTGTGTCAGAGCGACGAAGCAGGGAACGTGGGATGGGTGAAGCACAAAGCGGGAAAGTAAGTTGAGGAAAAGCGAAAGCGAAGAGTAAAAGCATATATCGGCCTCGAGGTAAGAAATAGGGCCAGATATGGCGCTTGCGGGCTTCTCGTCTCCAGTGCAGCGGGGCAGATTCCTCCACGCTACTCGCGCGCTGAAGAAAGCGCGCGCGAGCTTCACGCGTGTTCGGAATGACTCGTATTAGGAGTATTTCGTAGCCAAAGTCCTTGCCTAGGCCGTGTTTGGGTTCATGCTTCACCGTTCAACTAATTCAGGTCGCAGTTGTGAAGATGAATTCGTTAAGCGGCTATTCTTTCGGCCACTCTCTTTTCGACCATGTTTCTGAGGAAGCGGCGCGTACGCTCAACGAAAGCCAGCCTGTCTGCGAGGCAGCTTTCCAGCAGAACGCCGACGGCGTAGTGGCCGCTCAGATCCGCTGCCGCCGTAAGCACCGTGAATTCCGCGATTTGAAGATGGGTGAACTGACTTGCTCTGGCGAGGACAAAGATAAGTTTGGCCGCCGGGTTTTGGATTTCCGCAAGCTCGCGCCGGAAATCTTCTACAAAAACCTCATACACTCGTCCGCTCGGCTTGACAGGCGCTTCGCCAATGAGCTTGAAACACTGATCGATCTGGCTGAGGTCCTTGTTGGAAACAAAGGCGCGTGCTTCCAGCGCCTCCTTTACATCTGGGTTCTGAGCAATTTCGCTGAGTTCCTGATAGACCTTGATGGAACGCTCGGTGTTTTGCCTCGCGTGACTCAACAGCATTACAAATACTTCTTTTGGGCTTTTTGCCGCCATCTTGCTTTCTCCTTTCAATGAAGATTTTTTCGGAAACGATTAGTGCGACCTGAACTAGTCAAAACCGTGTGTGGGAAGAACCGGTACAGCAGTTATTGCCATTTCCGCAAGGCATGCCGGCGAACGACCGGCTTACTC
>DATDNH010000384.1:0-12929 GCA_036518395.1 Candidatus Angelobacter sp.
ACCACGCTCGCGGCACAGACGTTGCTTGGCTCTGCGCAACTGGCGCTCGAGACAGGACATCATCCAGCGCTGCTCAAGGACGCCGTCACGACTCCCGCCGGATGCACCATCGAAGGCCTGATCGAACTGGAAAAAGGCGGCTTGCGGGTGACGCTGATCAACGCAGTTATCACTACAACCATGAGGGCGCGACAGCTCATGACGGGTTGACCTCCCTCAATTGGTGTCCGGCCTGACGATCCTGGTCGTGGGCGTAGTCTTGATGCGAAATTGATCATCACTGATTCTTTTGCCCACGATGAATTCCTTGTAATGCGAGAGCCAATAGTCGCCTGCAGGCTCAATCACCTGCTGTTTAAGCGGAATATCCCTTTGAGGATCGATCCAGAGGACGAACTGGCTGAACATGTTTCGTACCCTTGGGCTCAGTGGCGTAAGCTGGAGCCTGGCCGTTCTTGTTCCATCGACCAACTCCCAACCCAGCATCTTCACATCGTAGGATTTGAGCAACTCGTGACCACGACCGCCGAAGCCCAGGTCCAGGAATGCGTCCACATCGGCCTTGCTCTTTCCAGGCCGATATTCGGTGATCTGGTCGATCCTGGGGTTATACAGTTGAACCTTGTCAGAATCGAATAAGACCTGCTTAGCGACGGGCGCAGCGACTTCAAACATCGCGTTCACAATGCTGCCATTCTTGCCACCGCGACGAAAATAGACTTTGCCGGTCTGCTTTTCCGTTTCATCCACCACTTTCTGGTAATCCTGCCACTCGAAATCGGCCTGGACAGTGGTGAAGCTGGTGGAGGCGCAATCCATTTCCGTAAGCACCGTTTCAAGTTCGCTGTTCGGGGCAGGTGTGAGCAGAAGTTCTACACGGGCTATGGCTCCGTGCGATCCAACCGCCCATCCAGTCTTGCCGGCAAAGCTGATGGCGTTGTAATCGCGATCATTCTCTTTCGTCCACATATTCCCATTATGGGAAGCATCAGTCCCGTTGGTTCCAACAGCCACGATCGCTGGAGGCGATTTATCGGGGGCAGGAAAACGAGCAACAGCGGCGCCGGAACGATAGCCGGACGGAAATTTGCAGCTCAGGTTCCAGGTTCGGCCACCATCGTGCGTATAAGCAGCGTTCTTTTCGGAAGTTGCCGGCTGCTTGTAATCGCCGCCCACTATCACACCATGGATCCGGTCCTCAAAGGCAATGGAAAAAATACCCTGGGAGGCTGCCCCGCTGAGAATGGGCGTCGCGGCGACAGTCCACGTCTTTCCATTGTCGGCAGAATGAAATACCCGCGCTGCGGGGCCGCCGGTGGCGAACCACACATCATTTTTCCCGAAAGTGGTAATGCAGGTCCCGCTCGCCGCAAACGCTCCCTCATTGGGCAATGCCGGTGGCATGTTTTGCGGCAGCAGCGGGCTCCAGTTCACGCCATCGGCAGAGGTGATGAGCGGAAATCTGCCGTCCACTGAATCGCTGACCGCAATGCCGTGCGTGCTGTCCCAAAAAGCGAAACAGTCGTAGAAGGCTTTCGGATCCTGATTGGTAAACTGGAGTTGCCATTGGCGGCCGCCATCTGTGGTCTTGTAGATTCGGGACTGCTCTCCCGGCCCGATGCTGAGGACGTAAGCCGTCTTATCATCGAACCCGTGAACGTTACGAAAATCGAGCTTGTCAGCGCCTTCGATGCTGAGCTTCTGCCAGGTTTTCCCGCCATCCACCGTACGCAGGATCGTTCCATTGGCCCCGCTGGCCCATGCGACGGCGTCGGAAACAGCGCTAATGCCCCGAAGGGGAACGTCAACACCGCTTGTCTGCTCCTGCCATTGGCCAAAGGCTGCAGACGCGAAACAGAAAAGCAACAGTAAGTCACAAAGGAATACGCGCATATGGGATTGAATTCTTCGATTACCAACTTACCCAATTATCAAACTTCTGGCTAATTCCTGGTGATCGAATCAGTATTGCATTGACGGCTTATAGCTGATATATTGCCTCTCGTGAAGTTATTCGCCACCATGGCCATGCGTATCCACATCCTGGATACGTGTGTGTCGGTGAGGCGGACATAACACAAGATCAATAATCAGTAATTATCAGACCCGCTGCCTCAGGGCAGCGGGTCTTGCATTTTAGGAGCAAATCATGAACGCAGCCGTGCCGTATGAACTCAGATGCCGGGAATGCCGGCGGACCTGGGGCAACCAGCCCATCTCGTTTTGTCAGAAATGTTTTGCGCCGCTGGAGGTCACTTACGATCTGGCACAGATTCGCGGGCAGATCAGTAAGGACGAAATCGCCCGCCGCGGCACTACGCTCTGGCGATACCGCGAACTGCTGCCGTTGCCGGAAGATTGCGATGCATCACTGCCCGTGGGATTCACTCCCCTGGTGCGAGCGTCGCGGCTGAGCGAGAAACTCCACAGCAGATCGCTCTACCTGAAGAACGATTCTGTCTGCTTTCCTTCCCTCAGCTTCAAAGATCGCGTGGTTGCAGTGGCGCTGGCGCAGGCGCGCAACTTCGGCTTCGAAGTCGTGAGCTGCTCTTCTACCGGCAATCTCGCCAATGCGGTGGCCGCGCAGGCCGCGCGCCAGGGATTCAAGGCCTGCGTCTTCATTCCTGCCGATCTTGAGCCGGCAAAGATTCTCGGCACGGAAGTCTATGGGGCAAAGATCGTTCGCATTGCCGGCAACTATGACCACGTGAACCGCCTGTGCTCGCAGATTGCCGACAAGCACCGCTGGGGATTTGTGAATGTCAACCTCCGTCCTTATTACGCCGAGGGCTCCAAGACCGTGGGCTTTGAGATTGCCGAGCAGCTTGGCTGGCGCTTGCCGGACAACGTGGTTGTGCCGATGGCTGGGGGATCGCTGATCACCAAAATCAGCAAGGCATTCAAGGAACTCATCGAGCTTGGGCTGGTCGAAGAAAAGAACGTGAAGTTCTTCGGCGCGCAGGCGACGGGATGCAGTCCCATCAGCACGGCGGTCAAGGCGGGAGCCCAGGAAATTACGCCGCAGAAGCCGAACACGATTGCGCGTTCGCTGGCCATCGGCAATCCCGCGGATGGTTTTTACGCTGCAAGAACTATCGCAGCGAGCGGCGGCTGGGCGGAAGACGCGAGCGATCCGGAGATTGTGGACGGAATCACGTTGCTCGCGGAAACTGAGGGAGTTTTCACCGAGACAGCCGGAGGCGTGACCGTTGCAGCAGCGCGCAAGCTGTTCGCTCAGGGACGAATCAAGCCGGAGGAAACCACGGTGCTGTGCATTACGGGTAATGGATTAAAGACCACTGACGCCCTAGCGGGCAGATTTGAAGTTTCCGAACCAATCCCGCCCAAGCTGGCGGCATTTGAAGAATACCTGGAGCGCCAACTGGAGCGAGTTTGATGAAGTTTTTTGGAGGCTAAATTGCCAATTGCCCCGCCGCGGCGGGCTAATTGCTGATTTTAAAGGAGACACAATGAACGTCGTTGTTTCAATTCCAACGCCCTTCCGGCGGCATACAGATGGGCTTGATCATCTGGACTGCACCGTCGGAAACCTGAGCGAATTGTTTGACGCACTGGAAACGCGCTTTCCCGAGCTGAAACCGCATCTGCGCGATCAGGAAGGCAAAGTGCGCCGTTTCCTCAACGTCTATGTCAATGACGAGGACATTCGCTTCCTGGGGAATAACTATTTGTTTCGCGAAGGCGATGAGGTTACGCTGGTGCCTTCGATAGCCGGAGGATCTTAATTAAAGCGGGGCATTGCTGTGGCCGAAACAGACGTGAGCCGCGCTTCGCGTGGGAGACGTTGCAATGCAACGTCTCTACGTCAAAATTCTTCCTTTATCCACGATTCTCGTGGACTACACCTGAAAGGGAAGTTCACGATCATTCCCCGGAAGTCCAGCGAGCCCCCGAATACCTTATCCGTACCGTCAAACCAGATGATAAGCAGGACAGGTCCTCACTGATCCGTTCCCAGCAGTCCCACTCGTGTCACTCCTGCGTGGTGAGTGATATCGATGATCTCTGCTATCTGCTGGAATTCGATTTCGGGATCCCCTTTTACGAATGCGACTTTGTTCATGCGCGTGCTGAAGATCTCCTGAAGCCGGGAGGCAACTTTATCCCAGCCAATTTGTTCCTTGTTGATGCTCAAGCTGGCACGCTGGCCATCTGGCGCCTGCTTGAGCTGGATGACTACAGTTTCCTCAACCTTAGGATCGGGCTCGTTAGTCCTTTGCGGAATCAGGGCCTGCTCCCCAGTTGACTTATGGGGAAAAACGACCATGAAGATGATCAGCAGCACCAGCAGCACATCGATCATGGGCGTCACATTGATTTCAGAGGACGCTCCGCCCCGGCTTCCCAGTGTCATTGCCATGTGCCTTCTCCTTGCTGCGCGCGCTAACAGAATTGACGCCGGAAAGGGAATGAATGTTCCCGGGCCGCAGATTTTCGCTGATGGCCGCAGATCAAAAACCATTTAGCCGCGAATGAACGCGAATCAGAAAACAAGATCTCAATTACGGGGAATCAGTTAAATCAGTGTCATCAGTGGTGAGGTTTTCTCAGGTCTGGCGCTTTCCACAATGAGATTCAATTCTGCGAGATTCGTGCGATCCGTTACTTTGCCCACAACGAGCAGTGCCGGAGCTGCAACACCGGTTACGAGCGGCAACTCGGATAGCGGTAAAAATTTGACTCGTTGTAGCTCTCGTCCGGCATTGGAAACAAGCGCGCAGGGCGTGGATTTATCCAGGCCAAGACGCAAGAGATCGTGTGCCGTACTCGCGTAATCCGGCCCGGGCATGTAAATGGCATATGTCGATTGTTCAGGATCAAGCAGTACGCCGGATAGAGATTGGCCGCGGCAATTGTGCGCCGTGAGAATGACCAGGGCCGAAGCTGCGCGACGGTCGGTAAGGGTAAAACCGGCGGCGGCCGCAGCGGCAGTGGCGGCGGTCACGCCGGGAACAATTTCAAAGGCGACGCCGGCTTCGCGCAGAGCGTCCAACTCTTCGCCCAGTCGGCCAAAAACGGCGGGATCGCCGGACTTGAGACGCACGACGCTGTCGTACCGGCGCGCGTATTCCACCATCAACGCGTTGATCTGCTGCTGGCTGGTCAAATGCCTTCCGCAGCGCTTCCCCACGTTGACGACTTCAGCAGATGGACCGGTGAGGTCGAGTATTTCCTGCGGAACAAGATCATCGTGCAAAACTACATTGGCAGCGCGGAGCAGCGACGCTGCTTTCACCGTGAGCAATTGTGCCGCTCCCGGTCCTGCTCCGACGATGTAAACCTTGCCACTCATAGTTCAGGCGCTCTTTTTTGCCTCACTTTGTTCATCGTCGAGCCAGTCATGGACGGCTGTTACAAGACGGCCGACGAGCTTTTCTACATTGCCGATCATGTTGAGCCCGTCGCGTTGGTGCTCTTTCAGCGCTTCTCTCAATCGTGCTGCCAATCGACTTTCTGTTTCTCCGGTTGCGGCGTTCATAATTCCTGCTTTCTCGGTTTTACTCCGTTGACTTCTCGAGGCTTTGCTTTGCGGTCACGTGTCCCCTGGTTGGCCTCGTTGCGGCCAATAGATGCAGCAGCTCTTTCCTGCGTTGGCCGCGCGGCAGACCACGGATGATTCCCTCGCGCATGCGGCCCAGCCAGCTGGTCCACGATTCGTACTCCGGCCCGAATTCGGTTTCGAGTCTCTTGCGCACTCGTTGTGCCAGCGCCGGGCTTTGGCCGCCGGTTGAGATGGCGATCTGAAAATCTCCGCGATGAACAACGGCCGGAGCGTAGAAGTCGCAATATCCCGGATCGTCGACGGCGTTGCAGAGTACTCCTGCCTGCTGCGCTTCGGCGTAAATTGCGCGATTCACGTCTGCCGAGTCGGTGCAGGCAATCACCAGAAAGAATTCCTTTGCCATGCCTGGGCAGTATTCTTCTGCGATGTGACGGAGCAATCCGCTTGCGGCCCAGCCGCAAATGCGGTCGGTGACGCGCGGAGAGACAACGGTCACATCTGTCGCGGAGCGAAGGACGGCGTAGATCTTTTCTTCCGCGACGTTTCCGCCGCCGGCGATCAGCACCTTGCGTCCTTCGAGTTTCAAAAAGATTGGATACAATGCCATGCGGTGTTTTATCTACCTTTCATTTTTCTCCGTATTCCTCAGTGTCCTCAGTTTTCCTTCGTGTCCTCTGTGGTAGAGATTTTGCCTTTGCTTTTGCTTTCCTTCCTAAGTTCTCCTCTGTGTCTCGGTGGTGAGATTTGCTCTTCAAGCTTCCAGCTCATGTGATGGCCGTCCCGGCGAAGGATCGCGCAAAGCCGGTTCGACTTCCTGGCCGGCGAGGAATGAGCGCAGCTCTGCATCCGAGTGGCGGACAAAAAACCGGCGCAGGTTTTCGCCCGGCGAGCGCGCAACCAGGTAATGGCGCAGGAGACGTTCGATCGCCTCCGGGGTCTCCTCCGCCGCGCAGCGGTAGCCGATGGGACGGCCAAAACCGGCGTGCTCACCGACACTGCCGCCAACACAGAAGTAGTAGGCGTCCACCATGCGACCGTTGAGCTTGATTTTCTTGCCTTCCATGCCGATATCGGCCAGGCGATGCTGGCCACAACTGTTGGGGCAGCCAGTCACATTCAGACGGAGCTGCTGATCGAATTCCGGCAGTCGCTCTTCGAGTTCTTCCACCAGCCAGCGGGTGAAGGATTTGGTTTCCGTGATGGCCAGCTTGCAAAATTCCGTGCCGGTGCAAGCGACGGCGCCGCGCCAGAAAGGCGAGGCCTCCACCTGCAGGCCGTCCCACTCCAGCCCGCGCACCAGCGCATCGGTCTTGTCGCGCGGCACATTGATGATGACGAGGTTCTGCGTGTTTGTGGTCCGCAACTCGCCGCTGCCATAGCAATCCGCCAATCGCGCGGCAGCACGCATCTGTTCCGGAGTGATGCGTCCACGCAGGACAGAGGCGCCAACGTAGAAGAGGCCGGGCTGTTTCTGCGGGTGCACGCCCACGTGATCGCGGAACACGTCAGCCGGAACGTGCTCGCCGGCAGCAGGTTCCAGCCGGAAGCCCAAGCGGCGTTCGATCTCAGCGAGAAAGGTTTCGGCGGTCCAGCCATGGCGCAGGAAGAGATATTTCAGGCGGGCGCGCTCGCGATTCTCGCGCAGAACGTCCGATTCGCGGAATATCTCGCTCACAGATTTCAAGACGGGAATCACATGGTCCTGGCGCACGAAGGCATTCAGGCGCACGGCCAGATGCGGCTCGGTGGAGAGCCCGCCGCCCACGCGCAGGGAAAACCCGATTTCACCATCGCGCACTGCGGGAGTGAAGGCAAGATCATTGATTTCCGGGTACGAGCACCAGTCGGGGCATCCGCTGATGCTGATCTTGTATTTGCGCGGCAGGTTATAAAACTCAGGGTTGCCGACGAGCAGTTGCGCCGCCTGATCGATCAGCGGAGAGGCGTCGCAGAGTTCGCCGGCATTGACGCCGGCCAGCGGGCAGCCGGTGATGTTGCGGGTCACGTCGCCGCAGGTGGACATCGTGGTCAGGCCCGTGCGCACCAGAGTATCCATGATTTCCGGCAGGTCCTGGATGGTGACCCAGTGCAGTTGAATGTTCTGACGGACAGTGATATCGGCGATGCCACGCGCGTATCTCTCGGCAAGGCCGGCGATGGCGCGAAGCTGAGTGGAGTTGAGACGTCCGCTGGACAGGCGGATGCGCACCATGAAGTAAGGAATGGCTTTGCCTTCACCGCCCGATCCACCGAGGGCGCCGGCGCCGTCGCCCTGCGTGTAGACGCCCCACCAGCGGAAGTAAGTTTTGAGCCAGGGCTCGGGGATGGAGTCGAATCCGTGGCGGGCGAAGCTGCGAATTTCATCCAGGCACTCCCACGGGTTCTTTTCCCGCTTGAAACGCTCGACTCGCTGTGCCTTGGTTTCCGTCTGCTGAACTGTTTGTGTGCTCATGGCGTCCCTTCCTGTATTCGTGGTCTTGCGTTCTGTCGAAATGGGAATTGAGTACAAAAAGCAAAAGGCCCATTGCCGGTTCCGGCAATGGGCCTGTTTCCTGGTAATTATGAGTTCAATTTCAGGTAGCAGCACATGCCAGAGACACGCGTACGTCACAGCAGCAACAACAAGTACACATGTTCTGGCAGATCGACTGCATAGATTGAGACCTTACAGCTTTAACATTAAAGCTGTCAAGTGGAGGAGATTCAGGTTGAGGGCATCGAGATTCAAAAAAACTTTTAGCCGCGAATGAACGCGAATGAACGCAAATTTTTTTCAGGAATTCGATCCTCCTGGAATGCATAGTAAGCGATTGACTTTTGATCACCGCCCAAGACTTAAAATCAACAACAAAATCCTAAATCTACGAATTGGCGCGAATCTCAAATCTTTCAACTGCGACGGCAAAAACCTTACCACTAACCACACAGATGGACTGATTCGCACTAACATAGCTCGCGCTATTCCATTGAGGCTGAGATCAACCAGAATATAAGCATTCCGATGCCACATAGAGGAGCGTGCCAACGCCATGGGTTCGGCCGCGCAAGCCCGAACAACCCAACGATGAAAGCAGTAAGCGAAAGCAACAAACCGATCATGTAGATTGTCAGCAGCAGTGGATCGTAGAACGGAAAAGGTCTCACCATAGCCACTGCTACGGTCATAATGGCCAGCACAGCAGAGGCGGTTGCAATTGAGAAGCCAGTCAGGGAGACCTTCGAAGCAGGCGTGCGAAACTCTGCACCATTAAAAAACCGTGCCCATCCCCAAATTGTGAAAATAGGCACAGTGATCATGGCGGCCACATACAGTACGGGAATGAGCCATTGTGCCATCTCGGACGCCCTAAGAACCAATCAGATATTTTGCCCCAAAATAAAAAAACGCCCACGCATTTCGCGTGGGCGCTCAGGAGGAGACAAGCTGCCAGTTCGCACTGGCAGGTACATGAGGTCTGCTTTGTTGTTATTTAACTGGTCTGGATAAATTGACAGAATTCAGATCGCATAAAACACGGGTTCAATCCGCGACTTCCGCCACTTCTTTGTAACTACTGGGCGGGTAAGGAGTTACCGGGTGGCGGATTGGTGGCGGATAGGGTGCAAGTGGCGGATTCGACGGTTATAGGCGGCAGGTAACGCTGCCAGGCATCCTGGAAATCCTCGAAGTAGTAACCCCAGAAGGTATCTCCATTCACCTTGATGCGACGACTCTTAATGTTGAACGGAGCCAGCAATCCTCCAAGACGGCGTCCGGCGTTCCTGGGCCAGGCACTCCAGGGACGATATTCCAGTTCCCTGAGTCCGGCGAGGAGATCGCGGCTGAGCAGGTAGGGAGGATCGTTCTTTTCCCGGAAAAGCTGGCGAATGTCACGAAGTACTTGGACTGCTGAGGTGGGTTCCGCCGCGTCGAAGACGAAAGCGATCGCGGCGCGGGCTTTTTCGGGCCAGACGCCGCCGAACCAATCCGCCACGTGGATGAGGGGCTCAGCGTTTGCCTGCTCATGTGGCGTGAGATGCAGAGGAAGATCAGGAGGCGTTTCTTCTGCTGCTGCGAGCTGTGCGTCACTCAAGCTTTCAGCCCACTGCCTGAGCTGCGAGGTGAGATCCGCGGCGACTGGAGGCTCGTCCCGCAGCGTCAAGCGGCTGACGAGATCAGAGAGCCGCTTGCGGCGTAACAAGATGGGAATGCAGCGGGAGGCGAGGGAGCGGGGCAAAGGGGCACTGCCGGCGAATGCTCTGGGACCAAACAGCCAGTATGCGCCATCGGCACCTGAGTACTGAGAATCAAAGTCCCAGCCCGAGTTGAGCATGGCCAAGAGAGTTTGCCGTTCGGAAGAGCGAAAGGCGTGATGGCAGTCGTCGAAAAGCAGGGTGCATGCCTGATCTTCAAACGACTTTTTTTCTGTGATCATTTGTCTAAGGGTATCTGCATCGCGGCCTGCGGAGAGGTACTGCATTATCGTTTTGGAATCAGCACCGGTGCAGAATGCCGGCTCGCGACAGAGCAGGTCAAGGAGGCGGAGGCAGAGGGTTTTTCCGGACTGAGGTTCGGGAGAATGAATGTCCAGATAAGGATGGACGCGGAAAGAACCGAAGCGCCAAGTGTGGGCGATCCACAGAGCAAGGACAGTGAGCTGGTGATCGTCGCAGACCAGGTACTGGCGTAGAAATGAGACGATCTGGTCGAGCAGAGCCGGACCGTGGGGGACAGCATTGTTTTCAGTATTCATGTTGGATCCTCTTTGAAAAAGTATTTACTAAGACATAGCCCTAGGCCGTTAGCCTTTGGCCTTTGGGAAACCCAACACCAAAATCAAAAGCAAAGGCAAAACACGTTCGCCGCAGATGAGGGCGGATTGGCGCAGATTTGAAGAATTGATTTCGATTGTCAGGATTTTGGGCGGAAGATTCCCCCCCGCATCAATGCGAATAGCAGTATTTAGTAGTTAGTATTTAGCGAGAAGGCCGCTGATACACTTCTCCTCCCGCATTAACGCGAGCGCTTAGCCCGGCTCACCGGTGGGAACAGCTTTTCAACTACAGCTCACATGCTACGCTCCGTCTAATTAGTTGTCAAGTGTTTTTTTATGTTATTTCGATATTTTTTTATGTTGTTGACAATGAAGGGCTTGGAAGTGTGTCGCCCCGCTGGGGCTCGGGTTTGTTTTATTTTGTACCCACACCTTTCGGTGTGGGCTCAGTAATTCCGCGCCTTCGGCACTACGGTTGTTGCAGATCCGCGCTTTTCTCTTTTACATTCCGTGTCGCTAAATTTGGGCTGCTGAAAGACAGCATGAGACCGGATGATGCACTGGCCAGGGTTATAAGATCGGGACAACCAAATACGCTGGAACCGCTGTCACTGAAATCGTTTCCAGAATCACTGCGCTTGCTGAGAGCAAAGGCGGTCCTCTGTTGATTGCCGTGGACGGACGCAGCGGTTCGGGAAAATCAACGCTGGCAAAATCAATTGCGGATACCGTAGGCGGAGTGATTGTTGTCTCTGATGATTTTTATTGCGGCGGCGATGATGACAAATGGGAGGGATACTCACCGCAGGCCAAAGTGGCTGAGGTCATCGACTGGAAACGTTTGCGAACCCAGGTGCTTGAGCCCCTGCTGGCAGGTAAGCCAGCATCCTGGCATCCGCTGGCCTTCGAACCGGGAAGAGGATGGACCGGGTGGAAGAGCGCAACTGTTACCGTGCGACCGGCGAGAGTGATCATTTTGGATGGAGCGTACTCGGCGCGTCCCGAGTTGGCCGACATTATTGATTTGAGTGTTCTGGTGGAAGCGCCAGATGAGATTCGTCGAGAGCGATTGCGTGCCAGAGAAGGAGAACCCGTTATGAAACGCTGGCACCAAATCTGGGATCCAGCGGAAGATTATTATTTTTCCCAGGTGCGACCGCCGAGTTCGTTTGATCTGGTGGTTCGATGAGCATAACGAGGCTGCGGTGAAGTATGATCTTGCCGACCCAACGTGAAACAAATGGGAGGAGGCTATGAATCCAGCGGTCTTTGCGGGCATTATTGCTGCCGTAGTATCTCTAATCGGTTCACTTCTGACATTCTGGGCTGCCCACTGGCAGGTCAGAAGCAAAATAGAGGAACTAACCCAGGCACAGTTCAAAGATGTGCAAGCCAAGCGAATTGAGGTTTACCCGCTGCTTTGGACGGTGTTGCAGACATTCACCAGTGACTGGCGCCTGGCGGGAAGAGCCGCCGACGAGATGTGGATCAGTAAGTTTGTGGAAAACCTGAACGCATGGCATGCACAATATGGCGTGTTTTTGTCGGACAACGCGTATAGAAAGTTCTTTCAGCTTCGCGACCGGGCGCTTAAAGCAGCGCAAAACTGCAACGCAGGACACGACTTAACTGAAGATCTGCTTGCGCTCGATTTGATTTACAGCGGCAATGCGGACGAGACTGACGAATTCAATCGCAACGGGCTCGCAACCTGGCTTAAGAATGATCTGGGAAGCTTCAAGATCCCTGCTCTCGCAATTCAAGTGGGAAAAGGGTAATCATTGAACGTCAAAATCTGTCTTCGCGGATCCAGGTGGCAACTTCCTGCTGAATAGAAAACTTTGAATCGGGATTCCGCTCGAACCGATCACCTAGTTCATAAGCGTTGATCTCCAACGGAATGCCGCCGTAGCCATCGCCGGTCAGGAAGCCGCGCACATAAAGCTCCGCAAAATGATCCACTCCTAACTGGCGGTATTGTTCGACATGCACGAGTTCGTGAAAGAGCAGTCCATCGGAAAACGGTCCATGGGCCACGACGACGTCGTTGAAGGTGATGGCGGCCATCTGCTGAAAATCAGGCAGGTTGGTGAATCCCCGAGCTGCGAGTTGCGGGTAGAAATGTGGATTCTGAACTCGGGTATCAGTGAGCACGAGCAGCCGCGCTGCGTCCAGCAGTCCAGGGCTGAAAAAGGCACTCATCGCGGCAATCTGCACAGCAGAAAGCGGAATACCCTGCCGTCGAAAGGCCTGGCGCTGGCTGGAGATGTAGATCGCAACCAGGCCTGCAACCTCGGCTTGCTCTTGTGCTGTTAACTGAGGAATAGCCATCGGTGTTCGGGAGGCAGGCTCAAGGGGCCTGGCTGCCCTTTTTCTTTTGGCGATAATACGATGTCGCATTCATGTTTTGTGGCAAAATCACATATATGGCTGTGTTCGATATCTACTCCAAGCGCCAAAAGCGTACCGCCGGCAATCCCGTTGAGGTTTTCCAGTACGATGTTATGCCCGAAACCTTGCGAAATCAGATTGTTTACATACTGCGTGACGTGATCGGCAATAATAGTTCTTACCGCAACGCCTATGAGGTTTATGCGGCAATCCATGACGATCTCGTCCGCGAATATGGCCAGGAACAGTTGGTTGAGTAT
>DATDNH010000385.1:0-2115 GCA_036518395.1 Candidatus Angelobacter sp.
ATTCCCAGTTCTTTCTCCGTGCAGCCTCCGTGTCTCCGTGTCGCCGTGGTGATGAGGTTTTGCATTTGCTTTTCGGCCACGGTTTTGCTAGTAGCTAGGAGCTAGGAGTTCGCAGCTTCTTTGGAGGTGCTCTATGTTCAAGGGTTTCCGTCAATTCATGATGCGCGGAAATGTAATTGACCTGGCCGTAGCAGTGGTGATTGGCGCCGCATTCGGAGCGGTCGTTACGTC
Organism: Candidatus Angelobacter sp.; assembly: GCA_036518395.1. GTDB lineage: Bacteria > Acidobacteriota > Terriglobia > Terriglobales > Acidobacteriaceae > Angelobacter. The sequence goes on from DATDNH010000385.1 coordinate 232, forward strand.
GTTTGTAACCAACATTCTTACGCCTCTGATCGCGGCGATCGTGGGCAAACCAGATTTTTCTGCATTCACCTTCACCATCCATGGCGCGGTGATTTCTTACGGCCTGTTTCTAAACGCGCTGATCAGCTTTCTGCTGATTGCCGCGGCCGTGTATTTCTTCATGGTTGCGCCGATGAATGCCTGGAAAGCGCGCGCCGCCAGAAGCGCCGTGCCGGCCGATCCAACGACCAAGAAGTGCCCTGAATGCCTGAGCGAAATCCCTATCGGCGCCAAGCGCTGCGCGTTTTGCACTTCTGTTGTCACGAGTTAATAGAAACTCGGTGTAGAGTTCGGCGGGATCGGAATTGGTGTTCCCGGTGGGGGGCAATTCTTGCGCCGCTTTGGGTGCGCACTCGCCATCCCTACGCCATGCCTTTTCCATCCCATTTCCCGGCTTATCCCAACATTATCCAAACCTTATTCCATGATTATTCGCAGGGCCAGAAGGGCTGAACGAACACACTGATCCCGCCTATGTCATTGCGCCGGATTGATAGTCCAGCGCAATGACACTACGGCATTAGCGCGGCCGATCCGTTTGGCGCGGCCAGAACGGCAGATCCTTCGACTGCGCTCAGGATTTCGCCTGCGGACTCTCGCTTCGGCTACGCCTTCGCTTACGCCCACAAATCGGCTCAAGTTGTCAAAGATCGTGACGCAGCATTCGCTTCGCTCACCCTCGACTAAAGTCGAGGGCTGGTCAAAGCGAGACTGCGCTCGCCCCTGAGGCGACGACCCGCAGTTCGTATGGAATTGCGAGTCACAACCAGAATGGCATTACCTGGAGGGTTTGGGAAGACGATAGCGTCAAAAAGTAGCCAAGTTGACAGCCATCTGCTGCCAGAGTGACAGCAGTTTGAGGCAACAGGCAATAGGCCATAGGCTACAGAAAAGCAGCTATTGGTCTTTCGTCCTTAGCTCTTCGCTAGCGCAACGAACGAGCCTTCTGACGAGCTTTCGTCAATTGCGTTGCGCAATCTGGCACAGCAGTCACGGTCAAATTCATAGGCGCCGGTATGGGGCAGCTTCTGGGCGAGGGCGTCGCTTTTCTGCCATGCTTCATTCGCCTCTTTCAAATTGCCTTCAATCCAGTGCAGAGCGCTGGCGGCTCTCCAGTAGTCAGCATTGAAGCGGGTCGGTTTTCTGGCTTCCATCAGCGTCCACCACTGGCGAGCTGCCGCCGGGTCGCGGAGGACGTATGCGCTGCCAAAAACAAATTCGGTAAGCACCTCGACATGGACTTCCGCCGCACACTGTTCATAGATCGATCCCGCTTCTTTCAATGCCTCCCCGGCTTCGGGAAATCGGTCATGGTCGAGGAAGTAGGTGTAGGAAAGCAATCGCAGGCTCATTGCGGACTCTCCGCGAGTGATGCCCTGCGCTGCGCGCAGGATCGTTTGAATGTCATAGTCCCGGGGCCGAAGCGCAGTAACGAGGGTTGATGCTGATATCACAGCTGCGCGATGGAAATCTCCCCAGGGACCTTTCGACAATATCTGATAAATCTGTGCGCCATCGGAATAGTATCCCAGACCGCGGACCGGAAGCAGGTTAGCCAGACCAATGACCACGCTATATGTAGCAAACAGGCCCAAAGCATCCCGCATATATTGCAATCCGGGTCCCTTTGAGGCGATTGCGACCCACAGCGCAAGGAGACCTGTCGACACGTTTGCGAGAGGACCGCCAGCACTCATACCTAAGTCGCGCCACCGGGGAAAATCGGCCGTTGTCGGAACCACCAGTGTTTGCCCTCCGAGCAATGAGAGCCTGAATTGAAATTCCCACCTGCCGTCGCGGACATACCAATGGAAAGGCCCAACAACGAAGCCGCGCAGCTTCATT
>DATDNH010000386.1:0-2899 GCA_036518395.1 Candidatus Angelobacter sp.
GCCGTCCGGACACAGTGGCCAGCAGGACTGTGTCGTTCCTGGATTTGCAAACCATGGCAGACTCCGATTTTCCCCACGGACGGCGCTATTACACCAAGTCCGGCTACTTTGCTCATCTTGACGACAGCAGCATTGATCGGCTGATGGATGCAGTCGCCGGTATTCCTTCGATGGAGAACCAGATTGAGCTGGCTTATCTTGGCGGCGCCGTGTCGCAGATGGCGGCCAATGAGACCGCATTCGGCGATCGCAGCGCTCCGTTTGTCGTCACTTTGCTGTCAAGCTGGGGAACAGCGGCCGGGGATGCCGCGAATATTTCCTGGACTCGCGGATTTTTCACCAGGCTTCGGCCTGCAATGAAACCGGGTGTTCACGTTAACTTTATGAGCGGAGATGAACAAGAGCGTGTATCCGAAGCCTATCGCCAACGATGGGACGATATGGTCGCGGTCAAATCACACTACGATCCCCAAAATTTTTTCCGATTGAATCAGAATGTGCCGCCGGCAGTCGCGGCAAAGCTGGCAGGCGGCTGATTACATCTCAATCACACGTCGCTGCCCGTGTTTCTGTAGAATCTTGATTTCGCCATGGTCAGCCTCAGGGACATCCAGCAAGCCCAAACACTTCTACGCAAATTCGCCATCCGCACACCACTTGTCGTCTGCAAGCTGCCGGATGGAAGACAGATCTTTGTCAAACCAGAAAATCTTCAACCCATCGGTTCATTCAAGCTGCGTGGCGCTTATAACAAAATTTCATCGCTTACTCCCGAAGAGCGGCGACGCGGCGTGGTGTCGCACTCGAGCGGCAATCATGCTCAGGGAGTGTCATACGCCGCCAAGGCCCTGGGCGTGAAAGCGACTATCGTCATGCCCAGCACTGCGCCCAAGGTAAAAATGGAGGCCACCCGGGCACTGGGTGCAGAGATCGTTCTCGTAGGCCCCGCGAGTAATGACCGAATCGCCAGGGCAGAAGAGCTGGAGCGCGAACGCAAGCTCGTGCCCGTCCCGCCATACAACGACGAAAAAATTATTGCCGGGCAGGGAACCATAGGGTTGGAGATTCTTGAAGATCTCCCTGATATTGAAGTCGTACTCGTGCCGGTTGGCGGCGGAGGCCTGATCAGCGGCATTGCCACCGCGGTCAAAGAATCGCGTCCTCAAGCCAAGGTGATCGGGGTAGAGCCTGAATTTGCCGCGGACGCCCAGGCCAGCCTTCGCTCGGGGAAAATTCAATCTGTCTCCGGCGAAAGCGCGCTGCGGACGATGGCGGATGGCCTGCGCTCGCAAAGCATTGGCCCAATCAATTTTGAGCACATTCGCAAGTACGTTGATGACATCATCACCGTAAAAGAAGATGAAATTCGCGGAGCCATCAGGCACCTGCTGTTTTCTGCCAGAATATTGGCCGAACCCAGCGGCGCGGTCACGACCGCGGCTGCGCTGTTTCACGCAAATGAGATTCCTGCTTCGGAGAAAACGGTGGCGGTAGTCAGTGGTGGGAACATCGAGCCGCAACTCTTCTCAGATATCCTGATGGAGAGCAATGTGAGGTAGATATGGCAAAACAGTTCGCCCGTCTTCTCGGCTTTTTAATACTGCCGCTGACGGCCTTCGGCGCCGCAGCAGAACATGGAACGCTCGTCCGCTCCACCACAATGCATGTCTCGCCCGGATCGACGGCGGAGAAACTGATGGAAGTTGAGCGCGGCCGGGACATGGTGGTCCTCGAGCGCACCAACGTGGACAATAAACCCTGGATCAAGGCTTATGTAACGATCCCGCAGCAGGACCGCGCACCTCGCGAGGTTACAGGCTGGGTGCTGGCCAAGGGACTCGTTTCAACTGCAACTCCCAACGGCGACCAGATCATCTATGGCGAAGCGGTTGATTCGGAAAACCAGGCCGAGCAGCGCGGCGGCCGCAAAGGGGCAGCCCAGGACGCCATGCGGCTTTACTTTCGCGTGTACGACTTTTTCCCCAACTCGCCCATTGCCGGCGAAGCGCTCTGGCGGGCCTCTGACATTCGCTGGCAACTCGAAAAAGCCGATATCCTTCCACGCCCGTCGTCCATGGAAATGGATCCCGATCTGCGCACTCCGATCGACGACCACTGGATGAAAGAAATAGAAAAGAAGTTCCCGCACAGCAAATGGGCTGATCTGGCCGCGTATGAAATGATCGACAACAAAGTGTGCGGCGACTGGAAAGGCCTGCCCAAGTGTCCAGAAAAGGAAAGCGAAATTTATGAGCACTACGCTCACGAACATCCGCAGTCGCCAAAAGCTGCGGAGGCGCTTTACAACGCTGCATGGCGTCAGGCTGCGCTGGTGGACATTTACCGCATCAACAACGAGAACGATAAGAGCGCCAACGCGCGCAAGAAGGCCCTTAGCCTGGCCCAGGAAGTCATTGCGCAGTATGCCCAGCAGGGGGACTGGAAGGCGCGCGCCCTCGATCTGGTCTATAAGCTGGAACAAAATGTGCCGGTGTATGGGAACCAGACGGAATGAAGAAGCTGCGAGCGTCTAGCTGCCTGCTTCTAGCTGTTCAGATGGACAACGGTTTGATTGAGGATAAATCTTTCGTTTCACATAAATCTAATTGGTTTGTCGCTGGCATCCGGAAGCTAGCAACAGGAGCTGAATTTTGCACGAGTATTTAATCTCTACTCTCCTCGGTATCATCGAAGGTCTCACAGAATTCCTACCTGTAAGCTCCACTGCCCATCTGCGCATCTCGGAGTATTTGCTGCAACCCCACTCTACACTTCCGGATACCTACTGGAAGATGTACACAGTCGTAATTCAGCTCGGCGCCATCCTTTGTCTTCCCTATTACTTCCGTTCTCGCATCAGCAAATTTCTTGTGACGTTTCCTCGCGGAGAGCGTAATGA
>DATDNH010000387.1:0-5215 GCA_036518395.1 Candidatus Angelobacter sp.
GCCGGAATAACCGTTGTTCGTGACGGTTGCTTCCGAAACGTCATTTGCGCCCAACAATAAGTTGGTCGCGCCCGAGTTGTTCAAGTTCAGGAACGGGTCATTGTCATTCATCCCATCGATGGTGAACAGGTTGGAGGTGCCGGGCAAGCCGAAGCTGGAGAAGTTGCCGAACCCGCTCTGCGTGTTCATCACTACCCCCGGAGCGCTCTGTGCAATCGCGCTCAGGTCATTGCCGGGATTCGGCACCTGAGAAATCTGCTCCTGGCTGAAATTGGTTTGGACATCCGCATTGTCAATCTGTGTGGGAGTCGTAGTTACTTCAATGATCGTTTCGGCTGCATTGACTGCGAGTGCGATGTTTCCGTTGGCAGCCAGGCCAACCGCCACTTGTACTTTGAGCGTTCTCGGCTGAAACCCGCCGGCGCTCGCAGTTACCGTATAAGGCCCCGGCTGGAGAAATGAGAACCGGTAGAATCCTTCTCCATTGGTTGTTGTTTGATTTGTGCTGCCGGTGTTGTCATTCTTGGCTGTCACCTTTGCATTTGGAACTACCGCGCCACTTTGGTCTGTCACGGTTCCGGCTATATCACCAGAAGTGATGGACTGGCCAAAACCGGGAACCGAAAAAATCAGACTGAGCACCGCAAGTAAACTAAACAGCTTAAGGACTCTCATCCAATATCCTCCGACTTTCTTTTCATGTTTTGTTTTTTGTTCTTTCTTTTCATTAGGTTGGTTTGATCCTGGGGCAGATATAACTGCTCTGAAAAACTTGTTTGCATTACTGATTCCATTCTTATCCTGCCGCATCTGCTTGAAAATACATAAGTAACAGGTCTTTACACTAGTTAAAATCAAGAATTTGTATTAAATTTCATATAAATCTCTTGTTGCGATATGAAATTCAGAATTCCCGCTCAATGCTCTTATTACCTGTCTGCAATTTGCTCCCGAGGGATTCGCTGTGATAACTTCCCGGTTAACTGCTGATTCTTAAGAGATTCTTAAGGAGGGAAGACTATGAGCATCGGGCTGATCGTGGTGTTAGTGCTGGTGGCTTTCGCTGTTTTTATTCTGGCCGGCATGTACAACAGCCTGGTGCAATTGCGCGTGCGCACCGAGTCATCCTGGTCAGATATTGATGTCCAGCTCAAGCGCCGCCATGACCTGATACCCAACCTGGTAGAGACGGTCAAAGGCTACGCGGCGCACGAGAAAGGCACGTTCGAAAATGTTGCCAAGTTTCGCTCCATGGCCATGCAAGCCACTTCTCCCGCCGATCGCGCCCAGGCTGAAGGCCAGCTTACCACCGCGCTGAAGAGCTTGTTCGCGGTAGCGGAGAGCTATCCGCAATTGCAGGCGTCGCAGGAATTCACGGAACTCCAGAATTCGCTGAACTCGATCGAAGACAACATCCAGAACGCCCGCCGTTACTACAATGCCGTGGTCCGCGACTACAACACTCGGGTCCAATCCTTTCCCACGAATATTATTGCCGGAATGTTCGGTTTTCAGGCGCGACAATTCTTTGAGATGGAAAGCGCCGCAGATCGGGAGAATGTTGCTGTCAAATTCTGATTGATGAGAGCAACTGTTAAATCGCAGACTTGTGCTCGCGCCGCGCAGGCGCTCTTTATTCTGTTGTTGTTCAGCGTAGCGGCGTCCGCTCGCACCTACCACATCGCCAAATTCAATGCCAACGTTCACGTCGATATTGACGGCTCAGCGCGAGTGACCGAGCAGATCAGCTTCGCTTTTTCCGGCCAGTATCAAGGCGTTTACCGCAGCATTCCGGTGGAATATCCGGGACCCAATGGCACAAATTATTCGCTCTTTATCCGCGTCAATAGCGTTACCGACGAAAATGGCTCGGCGCTGAAATTTGAGAAACACACCACCAAGGGTTATGTCAAGCTCAAGATTTATGTGCCTGATGCGGTGAACACAACTCGCACCGTCAACATCGAGTACACGGTGTTGAACGCGGCCAAATTTTTTGAGGACCACGACGAGTTCTACTGGAACGTGACCGGAAACGACTGGGAAGTTCCCATCAATTCGGCTTCCGCATCGATTTATTTTCCGACTCAGGCTTCCGGCCAACTGCGCGCGCAGGCCTTCGGCGGCGTCTACGGCTCGAACGACCGCGAAGATTGCAGTGTAGAAGCCGAGGTGGTCACCTGCCAGACCGCCAAACCGCTTCCTATGCATGGAGGGTTGACAGTAGACGTCTATGTCCCTCAAGGCATTCTTCATGCCCCTGGTGGTCTCACCCATTTCGGCTGGTTCATTCGCAGCAATCCCATTGTGACTCTTCCGGTATGGGCTTTTATTGTGATGTTCGGTCTTTGGTGGTTCAAAGGACGCGATCCTGAACCTCACATGGCTGTCGCCCCGCTGTATGCTCCGCCGGAAAAGATGGGCCCCGCAGAGGCGGGAACTCTGGTTGTGGATCGCGTGGAGCCGCGCGACATCACTGCCGTCCTTGTGGATCTGGCGGTGCGCGGTTACATCAAGATCGCAGAAGTGGACCATAAGGGTCTGCTGCTATCGCACAAGGATTACGAACTGCATCTGCTCAAGGACCAGGCGCAGTGGAACGACTTGACTGACTACGAGCGGACGATGCTGCAGCAGGTGTTTGGCGGCGGAACCATGACCCACATTTCCGAGCTGCGCAATCGCTTTTACACCGCTGTTCCCACATTGAAAACCCAGATTCTGGGCGCACTGAAAGAGAAAGGGATGTACACGCTGGATCCGGACTCCGCTGCAGGATTCTGGGTCCTCGGCGCGATTGTGATCGGGGTGCCTTATGCCCTGATGCAGTGGCTTGGGGTGGCGGACTTTTTCAATGCTGTCACTCCCGCGGTTTTTTCCATCATTGTTGCTTTGATCATCGTATTTCTATTCGGACGCCAGCTCACCGCCAAGAGCATGCTGGGCGCCAGGACCCGTGTACAGGTTCTTGGATTTGAAGAATTCATGAACCGGGTTGATGCTGATCGGCTCAAGCGCATGCCCATGGACACTTTCGAAAAATTCCTGCCTTTTGCCATGGCGCTGGGTGTGGAGCATCGCTGGGCCAAGGCATTTGATGGCATAGTGCAGAACCCGCCCGCGTGGTACCAATCTTCAACCGGATGGGGGCCGGGAAACGCTTTTAATTCCTATCTTTTTGTGAACAGCCTCAGCACCATGTCGCAAACGGCCAGCGCAGCCTTTGTGGCAGCGCCGCGGTCCAGTTCAGGCTCGTCCGGATGGAGTGGCGGCGGCTTCAGCAGCGGCGGCTTCTCCGGCGGCGGCTTCGGTGGTGGCGGCGGCGGCGCGTTCTAAGCAGCTCGCGCGATCACGGTGATTCCGGGAGCTCTGGATTCTCTTAATCTCTCTTAAAACACCGCCCATCAAATCGACATCCTATTAGTAAAGGTCCTACCCCGAGGGAGGACTGCCACCAACTTATTATCAGGGAGGGAGGACTATACCTCATGGCTGAGACACTGCATCGAAGTTCTGACATTCCGGATTTTGATACTTATCCTGCCAATCCGCCCCGTCGGACTGACAGCAACACCGCTCTCGAAGACCGTGCCCGGCAGGTAGGACGCGCCGTGGGCAAAACGGTCGTCACCTTGCGCAAGACGCAGGAGCGGTTAAAAGACGTCGCCAGCCAGACAAGTGAAGCGGCTGCGTCACGCATCGAAAATGTGAAGAGCAGAGCACAGGAGACCGCCAGCCGCGTCGGCAACTTGAAAGATACCGTGAAAAACAAGGCCCAGGAATGGAGTGAAACAGCAACAGCGAAGGCCGGCGAACTGCGCCAGGCGACCGTCGCTAAGGTTGGCGAATTAGGTTCCCAGATCAAGACTGGCTACTACCGCGCGCGTCTTCGCACGAACCAGGTCGTGCGTGAGTATCCGCTGCATGTGGTCCTGGCCGCTGGCGCACTGGGATTTCTGCTTGGGGTAGGACTGCGAATCTGGAGGGTTAACCGTGAATCATGAAAAATCGCTTGGCACTGTGTTGACGGAAACAAAAGAGGAGCTGAAGGAATTCATCGCTACTCGCCTCCAGCTCCTTCGTTCGGAGATCAAGGAAAAATTGGCGACGTGGAAATACTCGGTGCCAGTACTGCTTCTGGCCGCCGGGCTGCTTCTGATCGGATGGATGGTCCTGACCTTCGCTTTCATCGCGCTGATTCACGCCTGGTTTCTGCCCAGCGATTACGCGTGGGTATGGGCAGGCTTGATTGTGGCCGGGATCTATCTGATTGCGGGGATAGCGGTTGGGTGGTTCGCGTACAGCGAACTCGCCGCCGCGGGCGTGGCGCCAAAACGCACGCTTGAAGTGTTGAAACAAGACCAGGTTTGGATGGAAACGGAGGCGAGGACAATATGACCGCGGATCTTCCCGTAGATGTTCTGGAAAAACGTGCTGCCGACCAGCGGCGTGAGCTTCACAATACAGTAATCGAACTTCGCCAGACGGTGAAAGAGCGGCTCGACGTCAAACGCAATGTGCGCGAACATCTCTGGCCTACCGCCGCGGCGCTTGGTTTGCTTGGCCTGGTTCTTGGCTATTCCCTGACTGGGGTCTTTACCGGTGAGTAAGGCGCATTCGTCACACTAATGGGTGGTCAGCCTGAGGCTTCTCCACGCGAGTGGAGAAGCGGAAGGATCTCGTGTTTTCTTTGATTCAGGCGCAGCGGCGTTCCGCGTAACAATATTCTGGGCAAGAAGGCTAACTACGGCCCCATACAGGACCGCGATTGTTCGCTACCCGCCTGCTAGACCCCGGTGGATATCCCGATGACCGGAGCCCCACAACGCGCGCTGGGTTTGTGGGTTTGCGTGCGGTGGGGTGGTGGTGACCGGATCATCTTAGGTGTTATCGCCTAATTGAGAAATCCTCTGTCCACATGCGGGTTTTCGTGGTATAAACCTCACATCTTCTCGTACTGGTAATCAAATTGGTCCCTGTTATGCCCGGGGGCAATGTGAGGAGCAAAATGCCAGAAGCAAGGACAGGAAAGCGGTTCCCTTTAGAGTTACCCATCCGCATCCGGCAAAAGAAAGCGGCGGCAACCAATGCGGGAACCACCGCAGACGTGAGTTCTGCCGGTGTCTACATTCAGGCCAACACTGATCTCGCAGTCGGTTCTTCGATTGAATTTGATATCACTCTTCCCGCCAAAGTTCTGGGTACACCCAGCGAC
>DATDNH010000388.1:0-3242 GCA_036518395.1 Candidatus Angelobacter sp.
GATCGCCAAAGCCACAGCGCTCTCGAGCACCATTCAGGTGCAGTTGCTCGTTTGGATTTTCGTGATGCGGATAATTATGTTGGTGGCGAGCGCGGCAGCATATTTCATCAACGGCTTCATCGCGAAAGCGAAATACGGCAACGCCGACGACATGAATTTCGAGGCGCCGCTCACTTCGCTCGTGTGGATCACTTCGTTCGTTTCCATTGGACTGACTTATCTCGCTTCCTGGCTCATTATTCCTGAACTCGGCGGAGATACGACGCAGTGGTGGAAACTCGGAACGATCATCACGTGCGGCACGCTTGCGGGCGCGATCATTCCGGAATTGGTGAAAGTTTTCACTTCGGTGGACTCGCGCCACACCAAAGAAATCGTCACCTCGGCGCAGGAAGGCGGGCCATCGCTCGGAATTTTGTCCGGCTTTGTCGCGGGAAATTTTTCCGCTTACTATCTCGGTCTCTCGATGGTGGCGCTGATGTCCATCGGCTACCTGGTTTCGCAACAGGGGCTACACAGCTTGATGGTCGCAGAACCGGTGTTCGCGTTTGGCCTGGTCGCGTTCGGATTTCTTGGCATGGGCCCGGTGACGATTGCAGTGGACTCTTACGGCCCCGTCACCGACAACGCGCAATCCGTCTTCGAACTTTCTCTGATCGAGCAAATTCCCGGCATCAAGCAGGAGTTAAAAAAAGACTTCAACATGGACGTGAATTTCGAGCGCGCCAAGCATTTGCTCGAAGCGAACGATGGCGCGGGCAACACATTTAAAGCCACCGCGAAGCCGGTTTTGATCGGCACGGCCGTCGTCGGCGCCACCACGATGATTTTTTCCATCATCATGGCACTGACTAACGGCCTTGCTTCCAACGTGGACAAGCTTTCGCTGCTTCACGCGCCGTTTGTTCTCGGGCTCATCACTGGCGGCGCAGTGATTTACTGGTTCACCGGCGCAAGCACGCAAGCCGTCACCACTGGGGCCTATCGCGCGGTCGAATTCATCAAGGCGAACATCAAGCTGGAAAGCGCTGCGGCGGCGAGCATCGCAGACAGCAAGAAAGTTGTGGAAATCTGTACGAAGTACGCGCAAAAAGGGATGCTGAACATTTTTATCGCCGTGTTTTTCGCCACGCTGGCATTTGCGTTTGTCGAGCCGTTCTTTTTCATCGGCTACCTCATCTCCATCGCCACGTTTGGCTTGTATCAGGCGATTTTTATGGCCAACGCCGGCGGCGCGTGGGACAACGCCAAAAAAATCGTCGAAGTCGAGCTGAAGCAAAAAGGCACGCCGCTGCATGACGCCACTGTCATTGGCGACACCGTGGGCGACCCTTTCAAAGACACTTCTTCTGTGGCGTTGAACCCGATCATCAAATTTACGACGCTGTTCGGCTTGCTCGCCGTCGAGCTAGCCGTCAGCCTAACAGCCAGCCAAGGCAGCGGCTTGGCGCACATTCTGGCCGCCGGGTTCTTTGTAGTCTCGTTCTTCTTTGTGTATCGTTCGTTCTACGGCATGCGCATCAAAGGCGAAGCCGCGTAGCGACGCGGCCTGCTGGTTTCACCGGGCCAGCTCGTAGACACAAAATTCCGGAGCGGTCGAAGCGGCTTTCCAGTGTCACCAACTCCAGCGAGTTGCCTCGTAGCCGCGCTTTCAACCGTTAGTTGCAGTTCGCGGCTTGAACCCATCAGGACTAGCGCACAGAATAGCTCACATCAAAGAAAAGCGCCGAGGCCATGCATTGCGCTAGGCGATGTTCGTATTCGTAGCATTAGGAAGGTTGATTTGTCTCTGCTTGCACTGCATCCGAGATCCTGCCCTAGGACTTGACAGTCGTAAACCCAAGCATCGAGTGGGCGGGATAGCCAATGTTCGCCGCCGTCATCCGTATAGAGCAGTTGTCCCGAGTCTGTCGGACCGGCCTTTGCGACCGCAAGAACACCAATCGCCGGGGGTTCCACCACTGTTTCGACTTGGTTGTCGCGGCTAAAGGCAAAGCCGATTTTGGAGTTGAGGAAGCGAACAACGGACAGCCACTTTCCGGGACCCTGTATCGTCTGATCAGGGTGCATCCGCCAGGTCCTTCCGCCATCAGTGGTGAAGTAAAGATGGGTACCATCGTTGTTGTAATGCCATGTGATCAACCATCCGACCGATTCGTTAAGAAAGAATAGGTCTCTGACCTCGGCGATCCCAATCTGAGACGGGATTTGCGAAATAGCCCAGTGCCCTCCGCCGTCGGTTGTTCGCAGCACCACTGCAACCCTTCCATTCAGATTGTCCGAAATGTCATTTGTGCCGGCGACCCAACCAATCTCAGGATTGATGAAGCGCACCTTACTGACGAACTTCAGGCCCTGCAGTGCAGAAATTATCCAAGTATGGCCGCCATCTTTTGTCTTGGCGAATTTGGAGGCGGTGCCGTCAAACTCGTCGCCGACAGCGACTCTCTCGTTGAGAAACCGCATTTCCTGAATGAAGTGGTCCGAGACTTGAATCCAGTGCCGACCGCCGTCATTTGTTCGGAGGACCCAACTAGCCGCGTCTGGGTTCATCCCCGAAATCCATCCGTTCTTACTGTCGAGAAACGAAATGGAAGGCTCAACAGCGTGCATACGACTCTTGGGAACTTCCGCCCAGTGCCGCCCGGAATCACTCGACCGAACCACAGAATTATCCCCGACCCCTTCTCCTTCAGTTGGGAAGTAATATCCGATTGCCCAAATCGTCGATGTCCCGGTGAGGACTACTTCGCCAAGCGCCCGAACGATTTGACAGTTGCCGCATGATCCTGCCATCCAGGAAATTTCGAAAGGTGGTTTGGATGATTGCACTGCTGTAGTCGTCGAAAGAACACCGAATAGAAAGCTTGCCAAGAGAAGCGAGGGTGCTGTTAGCCGCAAGCGGAATTGACGCATCATCACGGCGAAATTCTACCTCATTGCGGCATTGGCCGGGTCCTACTCCATTTGGGCGCTTCATTCTCTTTGGGCAAGATTCCTCTTGGAGAAGGCAGCATTCCTTCGCTGTCTCCTAGGATAAAGCCGCGCCCTCCTGCTTGCATTCGCGGTAGAATCTAGCGCCGCAGTCCACGAGGTCTTGACGATGAGAAAAATAGCTTTGCTTTGCGTTGGCGCGTTCGCGCTGACGAGCGTTCCTGTGGTTTGCAACGCGCAGGTGGATACGAAGTGGGAAATCCACGATCGCAACCGGCCGGTCCCGCCGGTAGTCGATCCCGGCACCG
>DATDNH010000389.1:0-12106 GCA_036518395.1 Candidatus Angelobacter sp.
ATTGATGCTGATAGCGGTGTACTCGCCACATGGAACCTACGACGCAAAATTCCTGGCCAACTATTCATACATCAACCTGGTTGATTCGCTTACCCGCTCTCCCGGTGTGGGCCAGGTGAATGTCTTCGGAGCCGGCCAGTACGCAATGCGACTTTGGGTGGAGCCGGACCAACTGGCCAAGCTGGGGATCACGGTGCCTGAAATTGTGAGTGCCGTGCAAGGGCAGAATACGGTGAATCCTGCCGGGAAAATCGGGGGAGAACCGGTGCCTTCAGGGCAGCAGTTTGCCTATGCCGTCCGCGCTCAGGGCCGCCTGGTCTCGCCGCAGCAATTCGGAGAGATTGTAGTGCGGGAGTCGCCAGAAGGTGGCGTGGTTCGGGTGAAAGATGTCGCCAGAGTGGAATTGGGTGCCCAGGACTACACCATCTCCGGGCGCTGGAATGGAAAACCGAGCGCCGTCCTCGCTATTTATCAACTTCCCGGCTCCAATGCTGTCGACGCCGCCAACGGCGTGAAAAAGCTGATGGAAGAAATGAAGAAGCGTTTTCCATCCGATGTTGATTACTTCGTTTCACTCGACACCACGCGAGCCGTCACCGAGGGCATCCGGGAGATCATTGTTACCCTCGGTATCGCGGTCGTTCTGGTCATCCTGGTGGTATATCTGTTCCTACAGGGGTGGCGCGCAACTCTGATTCCTCTGCTGGCGGTTCCTGTTTCGCTGGTCGGTACTTTCATTTTCTTTCCCATCTTTGGTTTTTCCGTCAATACGGTTTCCCTTTTTGGTCTGGTATTGGCTATCGGTCTGGTCGTAGACGATGCCATTGTTGTGGTGGAAGCCGTCGAGCGCCACATTGAAGATGGTATGGCGCCAAAGGCTGCGGCACTCAAGGCGATGGAAGAGATTTCCGGCCCCGTAGTGGGAATCGCCCTGGTGCTTGCGGCGGTTTTTGTGCCAACGGCTTTCCTGCCTGGGATCACCGGCCGCTTATATCAGCAGTTTGCGCTGACCATAGCGATTTCAGTGCTGCTCTCAGCATTCAATGCCCTGTCGCTCAGCCCGGCGCTGGCTGCGTTGCTCCTTCGTCCGAAAAAAGCCGGCAGGGGCCTGCTGAGAAGATTCTTCGACTGGTTCAACCGGGTGTTTGCACGTGGCACCAACGCCTACGTCAGAGTTTCGGCAATTCTTGTCCGCAGAGGCGCTCTGGCGGTGCTCTTGCTCGTGGCTTTTGGAGTCGCGGCTGGTTTCCTGAGCGGCAAAGTGCCGTCCAGCTTTTTGCCGGACGAGGACCAGGGATATCTCTACATCAATTTGCAACTGCCTAGCGCTGCGTCCACGGAACGCACGGACAATGTGGCGAGAGAGATTGAGAAAATCCTGGGGAACACTCCGGGAGTTGAATCCACTACCAGCGTTGTCGGTTTCAGCCTGCTCAGCTTCACCCGCACTACCTACAATGGCTTTTTCTTTGTAACTCTGAAGCCGTGGGGAGAGCGACGCAGCCGTGCCGAGCAGTTTCAAGAGATCAAGGCGCGTTTAAATCGGGAACTGGGCCGGCTTCCGGAAGGAATCGCATTCGACTTTTCACCGCCAGCTATTCCCGGCGTTGGCACCTCCGGGGGATTTACTTTTGTGCTCGAGGACCGTGCAGCCAAAGACATTGCCTTCCTGACCACAAACCTGAATACATTTTTGGCGGCCGCACGGAAGCGGCCTGAGATCGCACAGATCAGCACTACGTTTCTCGGCAGCGTTCCGCAACAGTTCATTGATGTTGATCGCGACAAGGTAATCAAGCAGGGTGTAGCAATCAACGATGTGTACCGCACGATTCAGGCCTTTATGGGCGGTCTCTTTATTAACTACTTCAATGCCTTTGGGCGGCAGTGGCAAGTTTACATCGAAGCTGAGGGTGATTACCGGACCCGGACGGAGAACGTCGGCGAATTTTACGTCAAGAACCAGCGGGGGGCCATGGTTCCGCTTTCCGCCCTGATCAGGGTTGAACCACGGGCTGGCCCCGAATTTACCATGCGCTACAACCTGTTTCGTTCCGCGCAAATCAACGGCGCCGCTGCGCCCGGTTACAGCTCCAATCAAGCCATGGCGGCGCTGGAAGAAGTTTTTGCCCAGACCATGCCGCCGGAGATGGGCTACGACTACCTGGGCATTTCATTTCAGGAGAAGAAGGCCCAGCAGGGTGTGCCGCCGGCAGTGATCTTTGGCTTGTCGCTGTTGTTCGTGTTTTTGATCCTTGCGGCCCTGTACGAAAGCTGGACGCTGCCGTTCAGTGTTTTGCTGAGCACCCCCGTTGCCGTGTTTGGCGCTTTTGCCGTGTTGTGGCTGCGCCGCTGGCTGGCCAGCATCTTCTACCCGCCTTACATGGTACAGATCGAAAGCGATATTTATTCCCAGATTGGGCTCATCATGCTGATTGGACTGGCCGCGAAGAACGCCATTCTGATTGTCGAGTTCGCCAAGGACGAATATGAGCAGGGCAAACAACTGGTGGACGCCGCGCTGGAGGGAGCACGGCTGCGTCTGCGGCCCATTCTGATGACGTCATTTGCATTTATTCTCGGCTGCGTTCCGCTATGGGCCGCTTCCGGCGCCGGATCGGTCGCGCGCCAGATCATGGGCACCACCGTGATTGGTGGAATGCTGGCTGCCAGCGCGCTGGGAATTTTCTTTGTCCCAGCGATCTTTGTCATCGTGGAGAAGCTCTCCCGGGCTCGCCCCCAACCTGCCGCTGGAACTCTGCCGCTTCCTTCCCAGAGTCCCGAGACAGGAGATGACTGAGATGAAGAAGCTCATCGCACTGCCATTCGTTATCGCATTCGTGGCAGGTTGCTCAGTCGGCCCAAACTACAAGCGGCCTCAAATCGATGCACCCCCCACCTACAGTGGATTGACTCCGGAGGAAGCCGCTAAAACCAACGCAGCCTCTCTAGCCGACCAGAAATGGTGGGAAGTCTTTCACGACGACCAGTTGCAGGCCCTGATCAAGACCGCGCTCCAGCAGAACTACGATGTTCAGATTGCGGCCGCACGGATCCTTGAAGCACAGGCGCGGTTGGGCATCACGCGTGCCGATCAGTTTCCAACGATTACGGCGAGCGTGAGCAGCATCAATCAGCGCAGCTCACAGCAGAAATTCATTCCCGCATTCGAGACAAGTGTCAATCGGGTTTCATTGGGCCTGGACTGGGACCTGGATTTCTGGGGAAAGTTCCGTCGCGCCACGGAAGCCGCCCGCGCAAACCTCGTGGCCAGCGAGTGGGCCCGCCGCGAAGTCATTACCGAGTTGATTGCCAACCTTGCAGGCGCTTATTTCCGGCTGCGCGCGCTGGACTTGCAACTCGACATTTCGCGTCACACACTGGCTTCTCGCCAGGACTCCCTTGGCCTGATCAATAAGCTGGCTGAAGGTGGCGCAACTTCCATGCTCGACGTCCGCCAGGCGGAACAGCTCGTTTTCACCGCCGCTTCACAAGTTCCCAGTTTGGAACAGCAGATTGAGCAGCAGGAGAACTTTATCAGCATTCTTCTGGGCAACAACCCCGGACCCATTGCCCGCGGCAAGGAATTGACCGAGCAGGAACATCCTCCGTCCGTTCCCGCGGGACTTCCTTCTTCGTTGCTGGAGCGGCGGCCTGATGTGCGCCAGGTCGAAGCCCAGTTGGCCGCTGCCAGTGCTCAGATCGGGGTGGCTCGCGCTGCTTATTTCCCTGACATCACGCTGACCAGCACTGCCGGATACCAAAGCTCCGCCCTCAGCAATCTGTTCACCGGTCCGGCGGGATTGTGGAACTTTGGCGCGGCCCTTACACAGCCCATTTTTACTGCCGGCAGATTGCGCTCCAACGTCCGCCTGACGGAGGCGCAGGAGCAGGAGGCCGTACTTTTTTATCGGCAAACCATTCAAGGCGCCTTTCGCAGCGTTTCTGACGCCCTGATTGCCTATCGCAAGACCCAGGAATTCCGCGTGCAACAGCAGTCTCTGGTGGAGTCCGCGAAGGATGCGACCCGGCTTTCCCAATTGCGTTATAGAGGCGGCGCCGCGAGCTATCTCGAGGTGCTCACCAACGACACCAATTATTTTGCAGCTCAACTGGGCCTGGTGCAGGCCCAACTCGATGAACTACTCGCATATGTCCAGCTCTACAGAAGCCTTGGCGGCGGCTGGGAGTAATAAGATCAGTAATTACTACTCAGTATTTAGTAATTAGTAAAACCAAACCCAAACCCACCACTCAGACGGCAACATGGAGCAATGAACGGCGCCTTTGGTTTTTGATTTGACTAAGTACTAATTACTAAATACTAACTACTGGTTCTCAAGGAGATCAAAAATGGCGAAAAAGCAAAGTGACGCAAAAATTCCCAGAAACATCAGCGCTCAACCGCGCCTGCATCAGCGCGCGCCCGAAATCCAGTCCTACGGCACAGTCAGTCACATGCTGCCGCTGGAACTCGAAGAACCCATTCGTCTGGAAATGACTGAACAACTGAACCAGTTGCTTGCCGACAGCATGACGCTTCGCGACCTGTATAAAAAATCTCACTGGCAGGTTGCCGGCCCCACTTTCTATCAGCTTCATCTGCTCTTTGATAAGCACTTTGACGAGCAGGTTGAACTCGTAGATTCGATTGCGGAGCGGATCCAGCTTCTCGGCGGAGTGAGCATCGCCATGGCTGCCGATGTTGCTGAAACCACGCAGATCGAGCGTCCGCCGCGTGGCCGGGAAGAAATCCCCGTTCAGTTGTCGCGCCTGCTCGACGCCCACCAGATCATCATTCGGCAGTCCAGAACTCTGGCGCGCCGCGCTTCCCAACTCGGCGACGACGGCACCAATGACTTGGTTGTGAGCGAGGTGTTGCGCACCAACGAACTTCAAGCCTGGTTCCTGAGCGAGCATCTGGTCGACGTTCCGCTGGTCGAAGCGCGACCAGCAACCTCAGGCGCCGCTTAGGCGAGGAAAGATTCAGAACGCCGTCATCCCGAGGATTCTCCACAGCAGTGGAGAATCGGAGGGACCTTGTGTTTCGATTGGCGCCTAATTCACAATCATTGCAACACACGTGGTCGAACGCACGCCAAGGAGGGCGCATACATGAACAAACTGCACAGCTTCTCGCGAACGCTATTGATCATTCTCCTCGCTTCCGCAGTTTGCTCCCTACTCGCTCTGGCCGGACCTCTGCGCCGTGATGCAGCTCAAAAACCAAAATCCCCAGCGCCGACAAAAGAAGAAGGTCTGGCCGCCTGGCAGCAGGTCTATTCCGTCCTGACTCATCCTCGCTGCATCAACTGCCACACAGCAACAAACTATCCTCAGCAAGGCGATGACCGCCACCGGCATTTCGCCAATGTAGTACGCGGTCCAGCCAACAACGGCGTTGCGGCGCTGCGCTGCGCCACGTGTCATCAGGACGCCAATGCAGATTCAACCGGCGTCCCTGGCGCGCATGGCTGGCATCTCGCGCCCCTGTCGATGCGCTGGCAGGACACGAATGACAAAATCTTCTCGAGCCCGGAAGTTTGCAATGCGCTCACCGACCGATCAAAAAATAATCATCTCGATGGTCCCGGCATATTAAAGCACCACACCAGCGAAGCGCTCGTGCTCTGGGCCTTTCACCCGGGGCGTAACATCGACGGCACAATGCGAACATTGCCGCCGCTCACACACCAACAGTTTGTGGAAGCGACACGTAAGTGGGTCGACGCGGGAACGCCTTGCCCACAGAATCCCTGAAAGGCGGAGGTTCATCATGGAAACTTACAAGCTCACCGTAAACGGCCAGACAAAACAAGTCACCGCAGATCCCGGCACACCGCTGCTCTGGGTGTTGCGGGAAGAACTGAAGATGACCGGGACCAAGTACGGGTGCGGTATTTCTGCTTGCGGCGCCTGCACTGTGCACCTGGGCGGCATGGCCACGCGCTCCTGCGTTGTGCCGGTTTCGCTGGTCGGAAACCGGCCCATCGTGACCATTGAAGCCATGGCGGCCGACCCGGTTGGCCGTGTCGTGCAGGACGCCTGGGTCACGCAGGACGTAGTCCAGTGCGGCTACTGCCAGAGCGGGCAGATCATGAGCGCCGTCGCTTTGCTCAAGTACAATCGCAAACCCACAGACAAGGACATCGAGGAGTCGATGGGCGGCAATCTTTGCCGCTGCGGCACCTACGTCCGCATTCGCGAAGCGATCAAGGTCGCTTCCCAACAGCTTAAATAAAGGAGGCGCACCATGACTGCAATCCATTCTGCCAATACTGTGTCGCTCAGCCGGCGAAGCTTTCTCCGCGTCTCCACCAACGCCGCCGCCGGCCTGCTGGTTTCCCTGTATCTGGATTTTCCGCTGTTCGCGCAGGAGGGTGCTAAACCCCCAGCGAAAGTTTATCCACCGGACGCCTTTGTCCACATCAAACCCGATGGCAAGATCCTGATCACCGTGAATCGCCTCGAATTCGGCCAGGGCGTGCAGACTTCTTTGCCCATGGTTCTGGCCGACGAACTCGATGCTGATTGGTCGCAGGTGATCGCCGATCTTGCTCCCGCCGCCGACGTTTACAAGGACCCGGTCTTCGGCATTCAAATGGTTGGCGGCTCCGGATCAATCGCGCACTCTTTTCAGCAGTATCGTGAACTCGGCGCGCGCGTGCGGGCGATGCTCGTTGCGGCCGCAGCCGATCAATGGAAGGTCGCTCCCGACCAGTGCCACACGGAAGCCAGCGTGGTTCATGGTCCGGGCGGAAAGTCAGCCACTTACGCTCAGCTTGCCGAAGCGGCTGCTAAGCAGCCGGTGCCGGCAAAAGTGCAGCTCAAAGATCCTTCGCAGTTTCGTTTTATAGGCAAGAAAGTGCGCCGGCTCGATAGTCGCCCGAAATGCGATGGCTCGCAAAAATTCGGATTGGACCTGGATCTTCCCGGAATGAAAATTGCTGTTGTCGCGCATCCACCAGTATTCGGAGCCCGCATCAAAAGCGTCGACGACAAATCTGCGCGCGAACTGCCGGGTGTAGACGTATTCGAAATTCAGCTCGTGAAAGGCACTGGCGTCGCAGTGGTTGCGGATAAATTCTGGACGGCAAAGCAGGCGCGCGACCGCCTGAAGATTGATTGGGATCTCGCTTCCGTCGACCACGCCGACAGCAGCCGGTTGTTGACGCAATACAAAGATCTGGCGCGCACCACCGGCAACATTGCCACAAGCCGTGGCGACCAGAAAGCCTTGGATGCAATCCCTGACGCAAATCGCATCGTTGCCGAATATGAATTTCCTTATCTCGCGCACACACCCATGGAGCCGCTGAACACCACCATCAGGTTCGATGGTGATCGCGCGGAAGCCTGGGTCCCTTCGCAGTTCCAGACCATGGACCAGATAGCGATCGCGCAGGTCCTCGGCCTCAAGCCGGATCAGGTCACCTTTCATACCGAATACGCGGGCGGAGGTTTTGGCCGCCGCGCTGTGATTGATTCCCACGTGCAGCGCGAGGCCGCTGCCATCGCTAAGCGCCTGCGCGGCACCCCCGTAAAACTCGTATGGACGCGCGAAGATGATGTGCAGGGCGGCTACTATCGGCCCATGTTTGTCCATCGCGTCGAAATCGGCATTGGGCAGGACGGCATGCCTGTGGCGTGGCGCCACGTGATTGTTGGCCAGTCGCTCGTTGCGGGAACACCATTTGCTCCCATGATGATCAAAAACGGCGTTGATGCGACCGCAGTCGAAGGCGCTGCGGATGCTCCGTACAGCATCGCCAATTTCCAGGTCACCGCCCACCACCCCACACCCAATGTGCCGGTGCTGTGGTGGCGCTCTGTTGGGCATACGCACACCGCGTTTGTCATGGAGACGCTCATGGACGAACTGGCAGCACGCGCCAACGCCGATCCCATTGCCTATCGCCGGAAACTTTTGAAGCCGGATGCGGCCAAGGCGCGACGCGCGCTCGATTTAATGGATGAAAAGAGCGCTTCCTGGCGCAACAGCTTACCCAAAGGTCACGCGTTCGGAGTGGCGTGTCATGAATGTTTCGGCACCGCTGTCGCCTGCGCGGCAGATGTTTCTATCGAAGACCAGCGGCCCAGAATTCATCGCGTAACCGTCGCCGTTGATCCGGGTCTGGCAGTCAATCCTCTTACCATCGAGGCTCAGTTCCAGGCCGGAGTTGCGTTCGGACTTACGCAGCTCGTGCCCAGGGGAGCAATCACCCTGAAAGATGGCCGTGTGGAGCAGCGCAACTTCGATGGTTATGCTCCGCCGTACATCGCTGATTCGCCCGTTGCGGTGGACGTCCACATCGTGCCCAGCACTGAGGCACCAACCGGCTGCGGTGAGCCGCCCGTCCCGGTCATTTCACCGGCAGTAGTCAACGCCCTGGCCAAACTCACCGGCAAACACTATCGCACTCTGCCGCTGGTTGCTCTCTGAGGAGACGCATTGTGAAAGATCTTAATCGTTCGGGAAATTCAGCTCCCCGCGGCGTGGCTTTCATGGCGACTGCCATTGGCGCTCTCGCCGTAGGCGCATTCGCGGTCGGTGCATTGGCGGTCGGGCGTCTCCTCGTGCGGCGCCTTGTGATTGACAGCGCCAAATTCAAATCGCTTCAAATTGAGGACCTCACTGTGACGCGGCTCCACGCCGCTGAACTCACAGTCAGCGATTCACTCCAGCTGCCGGAGAACGGCCCCGGTGAGAAGCCTGAAGGATGACGCGCAGAAAGACAGATAAGTATGACGGCCAGTAGAGCCAGCGGAATCGTTGACAAACCCAGCAACCACTCTGTGGAAGAGACGGTCGAGAAGCTCAAGGCAATTCTCCAGGCCAAGGGAGTTACACTGTTCGCGCTCGTTGATCACAGCGGAGAAGCGGCCAAAGTGGGAATGAAAATGCCTCCCACCAAGCTGCTGATTTTCGGCAACCCAAAAGCCGGCACACCACTGATGCTGGCTGCACCAAGCATCGCTATCGACCTTCCACTCAAGATCCTTGTCTGGGAAGATGCCAAGCGAAAAACCTGGGTCAGCTACAACAGCTCTCAATATTTGCAGCAGAGGCATGGATTTCCGCAGGAGTTGCTGTCAAACATCGCCGTAATAGAGACCTTGGCGGCCAAAGCCGCAGAATAGATGGAGACCTCGGAGAGCGGTCGCCAAAGCGTTTCACGGTCCATAAACCTTCTGACTTCTGGCTTCTGACTCGTGACTCCTGGGTTTACCAATGACTGGCGCCGTCAAATATCCATGTGAAGCGACGCTCTCTGCCGCGCCGGTCGCCGTCCCTCGCCCCGCGCCCGAAAGCCGTAAATGGATTCTGGCCGCTACCATACTCGGCTCCGCCATCGTCTTTATTGATGGCACAGTCGTCAACGTGGCGCTGCCCAACCTGCAGGCATCGTTTCACGCCACTCTTTCTCAGGTTCAGTGGGTAGTCGAGTCATACGCGCTCTTTCTGGCATCGTTGCTCCTGGTCGGCGGCGCGCTTGGCGATCGCTACGGACGCCGTTTCATCTTCTCTCTTGGCGTTTTGATCTTCGGCGCGACCTCCGCCCTGTGCGGGTTCTGCTCGAACATCCATCAGCTCATCCTGGCCCGTGCAGTGCAGGGAATTGGCGGCGCGCTGCTGGTGCCCGGCAGCCTGGCCATCATCAGCGCCTCGTTTCCGCCGGAAGAACGCGGCAAAGCCATCGGCACGTGGTCGGCATTTACCGGCATCACCGCCGCCATCGGTCCCGTTTTGGGAGGATGGCTGGTCCAGCATTTGTCCTGGCGCTGGGTCTTCTTCATTAATGTGCCCATCGCAATTGCAGTGCTGGTGCTCTCTTATTGGCGGGTCCCGGAAAGCCGCGCGCCGGAGATAGCACGGAAACTCGATCTCCTGGGCGCCGCGCTCATTACCTTTGGCCTGGGAACACTCACCTTCGGATTGATCGAGTCGCAAAACCGGGGCTGGCGGGATTCTCTGGTGATCGCTACGATCATGGCGGGTTCGCTGGCCATCGCCGCATTCATAGTCGTGGAAGCCCGGCAGCGTAACCCTTTGATGCCGCTTTATCTATTTCGTATACGCGATTTTGCCGGAGCCAACCTCCTCACCTTATTTCTATACGCCGCGTTGGGTATTCTTCTTTTCTTCCTGCCATTTGATCTGATTCAGGTGCACGGCTATACGCCTACGCAGGCTGGCGCCGCCAACCTGCCCTTCATCCTTATTGTGTTCTTCCTCTCGCGCTGGGCCGGCGGACTGGTCACCCGTTATGGCCCGCGTCTTCCACTGGTTGTTGGATCGCTGCTTTCAGCGATTGGCTTTACTCTTTTTGCTCTGCCGGGTACCGGTGGAAGCTACTGGACGACATTTTTTCCCGCTATGATTGTCCTGGGACTGGGGTTGGCCTGCGTTGTCGCGCCTCTCACCACCGTGGTCATGAACTCGGTTGAGACCAGCAAAGCTGGAATCGCTTCCGGGATCAACAATTCAATCTCGCGCATCGCCTCTCTGCTGGCGATTGCGGTGGGCGGCGTCATTGTATTCCAGCTTTTCCATGCACAATTGAGACTATCCCTTGATCGTACGGACATTCCTCAAACCGCAAAGCTGGAGATCTACGAACACAGCAATCAGCTCGCCCAGATACATCTTCCTGACACTTTGAAGCCCAAACAAGAGGAAGAAACTATGAGAGCAATCAAAGAATCCTTTGCCTGGGCCTTGCGCCAAATCATGCTCCTGGCCGCAGCGCTGGCGATGATCAGCGCTCTTTTTGCGTGGAAAATGATTGATCCTGGAGCCGAAAAACCCACTGAATTCGCGTGAATTCAATTTCTTTTGGTCTTGATCCGCCCCATTTTCGTGCCTTCCTGTAACTCCCGGTGTCCTTGGCTGGGTTTTGGGGTTTTCTGCATTTACCCAATTCGCGTTAGTTCGCGTTAATTCGCGGCTAAATGGTTTTGGTTATGGCTTTTTTTACAAATTTTTACCAGCATTTACCTCCCATTGACACATTCAGCACTCGAAAAGCTCTATCCTTCAGAACCAGATGGTGCATTGCAACGTATTAAAAGGTAGAGCACACATTGGCGAGGGCAGAAAATTTTTCCGTACTCTCACAATAATGTCGATTTTGGTTCGTCTAATTCGTTATACCAGTGAAAAGCCAGGAAGGAATTATGAAACCAATAGAGCAGCCCAGGAACTCATATAAAACTGAAGATATCTACGCCACCGACAGAGACTTCTGCGAAATTTTCAAGGCAGAGATGACCGGACTGTACTCGCTCTCACTGCTTTTGACTGGCAGCAGGGTAAGCGCCGAGCAATGCTTTGTCGCCGGATTGAAAGACTCCGTGGCCACCCATGGGGTCTTCAAACAGCAGGCACAGTCCTGGAGCCGGCGAAGCATCATCAAGAATGCCATTCAGATGGTTCGCCCCTTGGCCAACGCCATGGGAGAAGCGCCCAAAGCGGATCCTGACGTCCTGAAGCGTGCGCCGGAACTGCACTTTTCTGTGGCTGCAATCATGGGTCTGGAGCCGTTCGACCGCTTTGTCTTCGTGATGTCAGTCCTGGAAGGATACAGCGCTCAGGACTGCGCCACGCTACTCAGTTCCACGCGGCTGGATGTGAGTACGGCGTGTACTCGGGCTCTATACCAATTGACGAACAATCAAGTCAGTGCGGTTCCCGCAGGTGCGCTGGAACCAGGAGTTCTGGACGCCCAAAACTCGTTGAAGCTAACCGGCGCCGCGTAAATCACTTAAATCAGCGGGATCAGTGGTAAAGTTCCCATTGCGTGCGTGGCGCACTTTGCGGTCAATCTCCAACCTAGCTGGCGAAAAATTCTCGTGAAACAAAGCTGCTTCGCGGGCTGAATGCCGAATGTCGCAGATCCGCCGTGGCGGGCTGAGTGCTGTATCATGCCATGGACATGATTCTCCAGGACCTCCGCTACGCGCTCCGCATGCTGCGCAAGAACCTGCGGTTCAGCCTGCTGATTGTCATAATCGTCGCCATTGGCGTAGGCGCTGCGGCTACCATCTTCAGCATCGTTGAAAAAACACTGCTGTGGAATGAGAATCCCAACTCCGGCCGCTGGAT
>DATDNH010000390.1:0-4415 GCA_036518395.1 Candidatus Angelobacter sp.
AATTCCTGCCGCAAATTAAAAAAATAGGTGAGCAGATAGATAGCGGCGACAACGTACATCCACCATAGCGCGCGGGAATGCAGTTTGCGTGCTCTCATCGTGTTACAGGGCGGATTATAACGAGAGCAGCCAATTACAAAACGGTAATTTAACTACTCATTTTTACGAGCGGCCGAATCTGCCGCGAAAGGTTTTTATCTGATTGATGCCCATCATTGCTGTGGCAGCAAGATAAATCACGCCATAAGGAATCAGGATCACAGCGCCTGCCACGAGCGGATGATGTGGATGCAACGTGAGTTTCAGTCCCCAGCCCATGCCGGCGGCAGCAATCGCGGAAACCCACAGCCTGGCAAAATAAGCAGTCGGAAATGGGATATCGCCAATACGATGGTTCATGGTCCGCCGCAACAAAAGAAATTCGATCCACGCGGATACTCCATATGAGGCTGTTAATCCTGCAACGCCCCAGCGCGGATCGAGCCCCAGAAGCCTCGGCACCAGCGGCGCTCCTCGGGGCAGCGCGCACAGGCATCCCAGCGCGGTGGTCAGGACGACGCGCACCACTGCATAGCGCAGAGGTGTGTGCGTATCGCGCAACGCGTAATAAGCTGAAGAATAAAGCCTGCCGACCGTGGCAGCCACAAGTCCGACCGCTGAGCCGGCAAGAATGCCCCACACCCACGTTGTGTCAGCGCGAGTAAATTTTCCTGTCTGGTAGATCGCGCCCGCGACAACGTCACCCAGCGCCAGAAACGCCACGGCGGAAGGCACAACAAAAAATCCGATGCGGCGAATGCTGGCGGCAATTCTTCCTCGCAGCGCTTCAGCAACCTGCTCCTGGGTACCGAGGGTGCTGGACATCGCCGGAAGTTCGGCCGCTGAAACCGACATGCCGAAGAGACTGATGGGGAGCATGTACAACGTTTGCGCGTTGAACAGCGCTGCCACTGCGCCGGTTGGTAGATAGCTGGCCAGCAGGTTGTCAATGTAGGCGCTCAACTGGGTGACGCCCCGGCCCACGAATACAGGAAAGAAGTTTGTTAACACCACGCGGACATTCTGATTGGCCCGTCCAAAGCCAAGTCGGATTTTTGAGGCGAGACGGAGCACCACGGGAAGCTGCACCAGAAATTGCAGGGCGCTTCCTACCACTGATGCCCATGAAGCATAGACGGCGAGCCGAGCCTGGTCGGTTCCTCCGAACAGCAGCAGGGCAACAATGATGGCGAGGTTCCAGACGACAGGTGACACATACGAGAGAAAAAATCTGCGATGACTGTTGAGTATTCCCAGGCACCAGGCTGAGAGCAC
The DNA here is from genome assembly GCA_036518395.1 of Candidatus Angelobacter sp. Lineage (GTDB taxonomy): Bacteria > Acidobacteriota > Terriglobia > Terriglobales > Acidobacteriaceae > Angelobacter. The sequence goes on from DATDNH010000390.1 coordinate 1,315, forward strand.
GAGTAGTCCCACGCCGGGGAAGAAGATGCGCACCAGCTTGATGGCGAGAGTGCGTGTTTCACCCTGGAAGCCGGGGGCGATCGCGCCGATGAGATAAGGACTGGCGAGCACACCCGCCAGCACCAGCACGGCTGTGGTCAGCGCCAGCAGCGAGAAAACCGCGCCGGCAACCCGCCCGGATTCCTCTTCCTCTCCATCAGCCAGCAATCGCGCATAAACCGGAATAAAGGACGCGGAGAGCACGCCCTCACCAAACAGATTCTGCAGAAAATTGGGAATGCGCATGGCCGCGCGAAACGCGTCGGCGGCGTAGGAAATGCCAAAGAAATGGGCGAAGACGCGGTCGCGAATCAGGCCGGCGATGCGGCTGAGAAAAATTCCTGCCGCCACCAGAAAAGCCGAGCGGCCCGCGCTCTGCCGCGCCGCTCCCGGTGCGCTGGAATCGTTACCCATTCTCAGTTGTTATAAACGAGACCGCAGGGATTTGGTAATTGAGTAATTTGGTAATCGGAGTGATTGAAATCGTACGATGCGTTGCTCTGAGCGACCATCGCCGATAATAATTTTGTCATTACGATCCCGCCCGTTACAAATGCACTCGCGGTTCTTTGCAACTCTGAGCCGAAAGGCGGGAGAGGGATCTGCTTTTCCGATCAGGGCGATCACGCGCGATCACGCGCGATTCTTCACACGACCTGCGCAGTTCGAAGTGCCTTAATTTCGGTTTCGGAATACCCAATCTCCCGCAGAACCTGGTCCGTGTGCTCGCCGAGCATCGGCGCTCGTTGACGTATTCCTCCCGGGGTCTCTGAAAATCGCACAGCGGTGTTGGCCAGCGGAACAGCCTTGGGCGCACCGGGATAATCAACCAATTTGAGCAACTCGCGCGCCTTCACTTGCGGATCATCCAGCACTTCGCTGGCTGTCATCACTGGCCCGGCAGGGATGCGCGCCGATCCGAGATCGGCGATCGCCTGTTGTTTAGTGCGCTTCGCCAGCCAGCTATTCATCGCTTCCGTAATCACGTTGCTATGATTCGCGCGGCCGATGTCGTCAGCGAATCGCGGATCGTTGATGAGTTCTTCGCGTCCCACGAGTCGCGCCCAGCGCGCAAACATCTCATTGCCTACAACAGAAACTACAATCCAGCCATCCTGCGTGCGATACGCATCCGCAGGCGCGGCATAAAAACCGGTGTTGCCAGTCTGGCGGCGCTCAATGCCGAGCACATGCTGCTCGGCCAGCATCGCCTGCATGAAGGTTACGCTTGTTGCCAGTAGCGACCCATCAACCAATTGTCCCTGGCCGGTCCGCGCGCGATGATAAAGAGCCACCATCACGCCAAAAGCAGTATGCAAAGCAGTGCCGTAGTCGGCGAACGGAACAATGTCGCGCACAGGAGCGCCGGGGAATCCGGTGAGGCTCATGGCCCCGCACATCGCCTGCGCGATGGTGTCGAATCCAACGCGCCCTGCGTATGGACCATCCGGCCCGAAAGTGGAAATGCGCGCCAGAATGATGTCCGGCTTGATCGCGCGGAGCGATTCGTAATCCAGCGCCATTTTTTTGAGAACATCAATGGGAAGATTGGCCACCACCACGTCTGCGCGTTGCACCAGCCGGCGAATGATCTCTGCCGACCCGGGCTTGGAAGTATCCAGCGTCAGGCTGCGCTTATTGCGATTGAGTGAAAGAAAGCTTGCGCCATCGCCGCTGCTGCCGATGGGCGTGAGGTATCGGTCCTCGCTGCCCTGGCGGCGATCTACGCGGATCACGTCCGCTCCCATGTCCGCCAGCAGCATCCCGCAGTACGGTCCGGCAATGAAACGGCCGAAATCGATGACACGAATTCCCGCCAGCGGCAACGTCGGCGTTGATTGATGTGCAGGATTCACTGATTCTCATTTACCCGATTACCAAATTGAGCCGTGTTGCGGGCGTTGAGCCCGCAGGCGAAATCCCGGCGTCGCCGTGGATTACCTGATTACCATTGCCCGATTGGTGCAACGAAAACGAATTCATATTCAGGGTCTTGCCAGGGCGTTATTGCCCTGAGTCACCAGCAACACTACGATCGAATCAATGGCTGCAATCACCTTGCCCGACGGCAGATTATGATTGTTGCAAAAGATCGAAAAGACAAAGCGCCGGCCGGAGCGCGTCTCACCATAGCCTGATAGCGCATTGGTATGACTCAGCGTTCCCGTTTTGGCATGGATCAGACCGCCCGCCGGAGTGTTGCCAAAACGGTCAGCCAGCGAGCCATCCACGCCGGCAACCGGCAGAGTTTGTTCATAAGCGTTGCCCCAGGACTGGCGTGCGGCATAGACCAGCAATTGCACAATCGCTGCTGGAGTAATCAGGTCACGGCGGGAAAGTCCTGAACCGTCCAGCAGAAAGAATTCTTCCGGTTTTACTCCGGCCTGCAAAAGAAATTGCCGGCGTGCTGCGCTGCCGCCTTCAAACGATCCGTTGCCGTCCGAGAGTTTTCCGGTCAGCCGCAGCAGCAGTTCCGCATGCAGGTTCTGGCTTGTTTTGTTGGTTACGCGAACGTCCTCAAGCAACGGCAACGATACATGCTCCGCCAGCACCTGCGGCGGATTCGTGGCGGCGGCCGTCGCCGAAGTTTGCGGAGATGCAGTCCGGTCATTCATCCCGCGGCAGCATTGGCGCGCGCCTCTTCGCGAGCCCGGCTCCTGCTCGGGCTGGTCGAAAAATTGCGCCAGCTCTCCATGGCGCGCAAGGGTTTTGCCTGTAATGGTGATGCCGCGTTTTTCCAGGATGGCGCGTAACAATTCGGCGGTGAATTCAGCCGGATCGTCTATGCTCACTGCCTCACTCAGTCCCGCATCATTCAGCGGTATCGAGCCCCACAGCGTGACCGTGGATGATCCGGGATCATGGTGCAGGCCGATCTTGCGCGCAACTCCAGCAGCAGTGGTCACAATGCGATTGTCCACCTGGTAATAAGTTGTATCCGGATCTGGAGCCACCAATGCTTTATCGCCCACCTGCACTCCGGGATGAATCCTGATGAACACCACATTGTCATTGAAGGTGAGAGCTGAAACCGGGGCGCCATCCAGCCATTGCAGGTCATC
>DATDNH010000391.1:0-4011 GCA_036518395.1 Candidatus Angelobacter sp.
CATGAACCGCTCAGCGTTGACCGACAAGCTCAAGGGGTTATTGGGCGGCCGGGCGGCGGAAGAAGTCGTTTTCGGAGAGGTGAGCACTGGGGCGGAGAACGATTTACAGCACGCGACTACTTTGGCGCGCCAGATGGTGGCCATGTACGGCATGAGCGACGTGGTGGGACTCGCGCATTGTGCGCAGCGCCAGAGTCCGTTCGCGGTCGGTATGCCTGATGGCTTCATTCAGCGCGATTGCAGCGAGCAGACCGCTCGGGAGATCGACCAAGAAGTCAAAAAACTGCTGGCCCAAGCCTATAGCGAAGCCAAGAACCTGCTTCGTGAGCACCGCCGGCAGTTGGACCTTGTCGCGGGCGAACTCCTTGAACGCGAAACTTTGGATGGAAAATCCTTCAAGCGGTTGCTTCAGCAGGAGGAGCCCGCGCCTGAGGGTAATGCAGGGCGGAGGGAGCTTGTACCTCAGCTTGGCGCCGGACTTGATGTTGCCGTCCAGAGCGCCCAGGCTCGCCCAATCGGCTCCGACGCAACACAAATGAAATAGAAAGACCGCAATTTATGGCGATTCAACTCACCGAACGAAACAGTGGAAGGATTCTTGAAGTCCAGCTCAGCGGCAAAATTGTCCACGAGGATTATCAACATTTTGTGCCGGAGTCATCAAGTTTGACCTATATAAGCACTTTTCCGATATCGAGCGTCGGCGATGGTTGGGGACAAGAAATGGCAGAAAGGCATGAGCGTATTTTGCAAACCTTTTACCACAGCGAAAATCCGTTACTTCGACGTTGCGCAAGCCATGGAGGCGCGTGCCTGGGCTTGAGAGCGACTGAATCATCTCAATCGCACGCGCTGGACCTGTTATGATGAACGCACTCCTGTTTTGGGTGATTTTGTTGCTGGTGTTCATGGTGGCCTATGCCCTGGGCGCGCGCCGAACGGCTGCAAGAATGGGTGCCCCACCGGATCAATCAGGTGCGCTAGCGCCCGCGATCTCACCCGAGGCACTGGCCGCGCTCGAGTCCAGACTGGCGCCCATGCTGGCCATCACCGGGCACAAAGCCTTCGGCAATGTGGTGCAATTCACGGGCCACCTTCGCGGAAAGGCCGAGGAGATGTTCCGCAAAATCCGCGAGGCCTTTGCCGGCGAACCCGTCACGCCAATGTTGCTGGAAGGCGATGAAGGTGATGTTCGACTTCTCGTTTTGCCCAGCCAGCAGGTTGCCCAGGCGAGCGAAAAGCCCAAATGGGCGCTGCACTGGCTTCTGTTCTTTGCCACCGTCGCGACCACCACGTGGGCCGGTGCGCTGCACGCCGGGGTCAACTTGCTCCAGGAACCGGGGCGGTTCGCCGTGGGTTTGCCTTACAGCCTGGGTCTGTTGCTCATACTCGGCTCACACGAACTGGGACACTATTTCACCGCCAAAGCACACGGCATCCGGGTCACTCCGCCATATTTTATCCCGGTGCCTTTCGCTCTGGGAACTTTCGGCGCGTTTATCAAGATCAAGTCTATCACGCCGAATCGGAGAGCGTTGTTCGATGTGGCGGTGGCCGGGCCACTTGCAGGTTTGGTGTTTGCAATTCCGGCCTTGCTGATTGGCCTGCATTTTTCGCAAGTCATACCGGGCAACGCCCCCTCAGGCTTGGGCCATGCCGGGGTCAGCGTTGGCTCTTCGGTCCTGTTGGCGTGCCTGGCAAACATCTCCTTAGGTGCTTCGGTATTGGAGGGCAACCATCTTTTGCTGCACCCGTTGGCGTTTGCGGGTTGGTTGGGGCTGATCGTCACAGCGTTGAACCTACTGCCGATCGGTCAACTCGATGGCGGCCACATGTCGCACGCCCTGTTTGGCTCACGCAACGCGCGCGGCATCAGCATGGTGGCGATGGCCTGCCTGTTTCTCCTGGCGTTATTCGTATGGCCAGGACTCATGTTTTGGGCATTCATCGTGTTTTTCATCGCCGGGACGCGCGATGCACCTGCAGCCAATGACCTGACTCCTGTTGGTCCATCACGCAGGGCACTCGGTTACTTCACGTTCCTGCTGCTGCTGCTCATCATCGTGCCTGTGCCGCATTCGCTCTACGAGGCGATTAGTGTCCACTGTCCCTATTTATGACAGGAAGGAGTGAATGATGCACTGGAACGGATGGAGCATTGCTATTCGTGGCTATTCGGGGTCGTCGTACTGGTTGCGGTCGTGGCGATTGTCATATTCCTCACGCGCCAGTCCAGACCTCCGACTAAAAAATCCGCCGAGGACATGCTTAAGGAACGCTGCGCCAGCAGAAATCAGCAAAGAAGAATACCAGGATAGACTTAAAACGCTGTGTGATTTGTGATGATACGGCCGCAAACCACAACGCCATTCCTAAAATGAACCTCTCTGTCCAGCTCGCGCATGAAGCGATTCTCCGAGTCTTCCAATCAAAAGATCAAACCAAGGCATTCTACAACAAAATCAGCCATGTCTATGATCTGCTATCCGAGCGCAGCGAAGCGCCCATGCGCAAAGTCGGATTCGATCTGCTCAAGCCGAGACCAGGAGAAACGGTTTTGGAAATCGGATTTGGCACAGGACACACGCTGGTATCGCTCGCCAAGGCAGTCGGATCAAAAGGAAAGGTGCTGGGCCTCGATCTGTCCGACCAGATGGCCAGGCTGGCAAAGCAGAATTTGGCCAAAGCCGGATTACTCGAACGGGCGAGAATTCGTTGCGGCGACGCCACCCAACTCCCGTACCCCGATGGTAATTTGGATGCCATCTTTTTGAGCTTCACCTTGGAGTTGTTTGATACACCAGAGATTCCGAAGGTGCTGTTCGAGTGCCGTCGCGTACTGAGACCTGGCGGACGCATCGTCGTGGTCGGCATGTCGAAAGACGGCCCGAAAGACCCCCTCGTCAATGTCTTCGAATGGACGCACAAGCATTTTCCCAAATTCCTGGATTGCCGCCCCATCTACGTGCGCAAGGCGCTGGAAGACGCTCGATTTGAGATTCGGAAAGCCGTGACCAGGCACATGTGGATTCCAGTGGAAATTATTTTGGGGGCCAAGACATGAAAGTCGCCAAGGCCGCCGCAAGAAAAGCTGGTTGTGTGACCGCACACCGGAAGCAGTCGGCTGCCCTCGGGTAGTTGGCGTGGGAGGAAACCTGTCAAAAATGTCATCCTGCGGACAGTTACCTGTCATCCACTTGCCGTCCAACTAATAGATAGAAGTAGAGAAGGGCTCCCCCGGGGCAGGCAAAAGAGAAGAACCACGAAAGCTGTGCCTATGAGAAAGCGCACATCAAATTGCAACTCGCTGCAGAAGGACGCATTCCACACCGCCCCCCTCCGCGAGACGAGAGTATCTCTGGAAGAGAAGATCCTACTGATGATACGGCGCTATCGTGCGTCTGAGAAACGCCGGCTTAAACGACGAACGGGAACGTCGAAACACATTCACAGGGAGAACGACGGAAAAATCTCGCGGTTGCAAAGCACGGGTGACCAGAAAGCCTCCTTATCATTTGAGCAGGCGGCCCGTGTTTGCGGCGCAAACACGCTGGCATGGAAGGTCAGTGCGACCCTGGCGCCGAAGGCCCGGGGCTTCGTAGCAGGCCGCCTCCTCTTACAGGGGAGACCTTGGAGCGTCGACTGGCGCACTGCCGGTGCCGTCGGCGACACCTGTTCACCAGACCGGCAGAACCAATAAAAAGAGGAAAACATATGAAAAAGACATTCAGTCAAATCAGTCACCGAACCCTTGTATGCATTCTTGCAGGTGCGGCCGCCATCGCCGGATCGGCTATGGCGGTTAACCACCTTGCGGCGGTAGAAAGCAAAGTCAAGGCCCCCTCTTTGAGCATGCCTCTGGATGAAAGCCCGGTACCGCGTGTGGGAGCTACTTACAGCACCTTCGCACCGGTTGTTAAGAAGGTGGCGCCAGCCGTGGTCAAGATCGTCACGACCACAACAATTAAGCCGGCCGCAATGCAACCTTGGTTCGGGTTCAACGACCCGTTC
>DATDNH010000392.1:0-11503 GCA_036518395.1 Candidatus Angelobacter sp.
GGATTAGCGCTCCGGTCCAGCGAGACCAGCCGCGAGTGGATCAGCTTGTCAGTTTTGGATGGTTCAGTAACCAGAGCGACGACGGCAAAGGCGGCGATCAGGACGATAAAAAAGACGCTGACAATGAGCGACACGACTACACCTCACTGACGTGCTCGAACAAATTCGGCGGCAGTTGGATGCCGGAAGCTTTCAGGCGGTCCATAAACGTGGGCCGCAATCCTGTGGCGCGGAAACGCCCGAGCACGCGGTTGGTGGGACTGATTCCGAGCCGGTCAAAGACAAAAATATCCTGCAGGGTAACCATCTCTTCGCTGATGCCGGTGACCTCAGAGATTTGCGTGATGCGGCGAGTACCGTCGCTGAGGCGGGCAACCTGCACAATCATGGAAACTGCGGACGCAATCTGCTGGCGAATGGCGCGGTCAGGAAGATTGAGTTCCGCCATTAATGACATGGTCTCCAGGCGGGCGATGGCATCACGCGGGTTGTTGGCGTGGATCGTGGTCAGCGAACCATCGTGGCCGGTGTTCATGGCCTGCAACATGTCCAGGGCCTCGCCACCACGCACCTCGCCCACCACAATGCGGTCGGGGCGCATACGCAGGGCGTTGATGACCAGCTCACGCTGCCGGACAGCGCCTTTGCCTTCAACGTTGGGCGGGCGGCACTCCATTCGAACCACATGCGTCTGCTGCAATTGCAACTCGGCTGAGTCCTCAATGGTGACGATGCGCTCGCGGTCGGGAATGAAGGTGGAAAGAGCGTTCAACAAAGTGGTTTTGCCGGCGCCTGTGCCGCCGGAGATGACAAGATTGAGCCGAGCTTTCACGGCCGCTCTGAGCAGTTCCAGCATCGGGGAGGTCAGAGCACGGCTGGAGAGCAGTTGGTCAACCCCGATGGGGGTACGACCAAAGCGGCGGATGGACATGATCGGTCCATCGATGGCCAACGGCGGAATCACAACGTTGACGCGTGAACCGTCATCAAGCCGGGCATCGCACATGGGCGAGGACTCATCCACACGGCGGCCGACATTGGAGACGATCTTGTCAATGATGTGGCGCAGGTGCGCGGAATCCTTGAACACCACGTTGGTAAGCTCGAGCATGCCGCCGCGCTCGATGTATACCTGGCGATGGGTATTCACCAGAATATCGGTAATGGATGGATCCTGGAGCAATGGCTCGAGCGGCCCGAGTCCGAAAACCTCGTGCAGAACTTCGCGGCAGATACGCTCTCTCTCTGCGGCGCTGAGGGGAACATTGCTGGTAGCGATCAAGTCATAAATAACGCCCTGCACCTGGGTGCGGGCGCGAACATCCTGAAGTGAGGTAAGCCTCTCCAGGTCAATCTTGTTCAGCAACTCGCGGTGCAGAGTTGTCTTGAGCTCCTGATACGTTTTCAGAGCTGACGCGCCATTGGTGCTGCTTTGGGGGTCGGAAGTAGTTGCGGACAGAAATCCCATTTCTTACTCCTAAAACTTGCTGCCGAACAATGAGAAGCCGCCGCCACCTTTGGGCTGGGCTGCCGCCATGCTGGCTACCTTGGTACTGGCGATTTCGCGCGCCCATTTCTGGACGGCCGCGCCAAAATCGGACTTGCCGGAGGGAATTGGCGCGCCGGAATTGATGGCGCGAATCACCTCGTTATAACTGTTAGGCACGCGCAAGGAGATGCTCCGCCCAAGCGCCTTCTCAATTCGCTCGTCACTCAACGGCCCTTTCTTGGAATGGCGGTTGAGCACAATCTGAACGTTCTTGGAACTGTATCCCATTCGTTCCAGGTGCTCGATGTAGCGAACGGCATTGCGCACGGAGGGCAATTCCGCCGTCATTACGATCGCGATCTGGTCGGACTGCGCGATACAGGCGAGCGTCGACTCGGTAAGTCCCGGCGGACAATCTACCACAACGTACTGGTAGGTTTCGGCCAGAAATGCCAGCGTGCGCTCGACGGCAGAAGATGGCGCTTTATGAACGGCGTCGACAGTTTCCGGGGAATCCAGCAGGTGAAGCCCGGACGAATGCTGCAGAAGAAATCCCTTCAGGAGATCTTCGTCCAGCCTGTCAGTATTGCTGGCCAACTCGTAGAAGCTGTACTGGTGACGACCGGTTCCGAGGTACAGCGATGCGTCGCCCAGGGAGGAGTGCTGGTCCACGAGCAGGCATTTGCGGTGGTCCTGCCCGGTGAGTTCCAGGGCCAGGTGCAGGGCCAGCGAGGTGACGCCAGTTCCGCCCTTGGCCCCGATCAGAGTAATGATCTTGCCGCGGACCTTGGTGCGCGTCTTCTGTTTCTGCCTGACTTCCACATGGGCCAGGGCTTCCAGCACGCGATCATTCTGAAGCGGTTTCAGCAGATATTCGGCGCAGCCTGCGCGCATGGCGACGATGATGCGCTCCGGCTCTGAATGGGACGAGACCCCGAAAATGTGTATGTCAGGATGGTCGCTGGCCATGCGCTCGGTGATCCAGATTGCCTGGTCAGTGTTTTGATCGTAATCCAAAAAGCAGATGCGCGTGCTGGCGTGATCGCCAGCCCGACCGATTTCCCATTCTGCTCCTGTATAGGTGTCGAGATTTGCCGCCATGTGAGCGCCGGGCACGCCGGCCATAAAATGCGAAAGCGTGCGGTACGTCATGGGATCGAGCCCCACCGAGGTAACTGAAATTTTTCCGGTTTCTCCGCCTTTAGCCATATTCACCTGCGTAGCCATTAATGCTTACTCCCTCCGGGGATCTTGGAATCGTATTGTTTGTCGTCCAGCGGTTCCTTCGGCATTTTGGGCGTCTCTGGTGGCGCCACCTGGCCTCCCGCTGGGTCGACGATCAAGGGCGTGACCATCACGACCAGTTCGGAATTGGTTTTGTTAACAGACTTGGAGCGAAAGAGCTGGCCGATAATCGGGATATCGCCGATCCATGGAATCTTGCTGTACTGTGCCGTGACTCGCCGGTCGAGCAATCCAGCAATGCCGAAACTTTGGCCGTTGCGCAGCTCGACAACAGTTTCAGCATGCCGGGTGGTAATTGCGGGCAACACAAAACCGTTGATAGTCACAGCGTTACTGAAATCAAGAGCACTGACCTCGGGGAAGACTTTCAGCCGAATGGTGTTCTCATCTTCGATTGTGCCGGTGAATTCCAGTTTTACACCGAAAGGTTTGAATTGGACGGTAACCGTGCTCTGTCCGGCCGTCGCACCGCTTACCACCGGATAAGGCAATTCGCCGCCGGCCAGGAACTTGGCCGGCTCGCCGTTGGCCGCCAGCAAATTCGGTTCCGCCAAAATCTGCAGCACATTGTTCTGCTGAAGTGCTCTAACCGTGGCGCCCAGATCCAGATCTGGACGGAAGATGAAGAGGTTTAGCAAATCAGAAATCGTTTCCGTGGATACAGCGCCTGGCTGGGGTGGAGTGGGGAACGGACCCAGCTTTCCTTCGTTACCCAATCCCGGGGGTGCAAACTGTCCGGTGGTGGTGTTGCCGATCGTATTGGCTCCCCCCAGGCTGATGATGTTGATGGCAAATTGGCTCAAGCGTGCGCGATCCACCTCGGCGAAGCGCACCTTCAGCAGAATTTGCTTTTGACGGCCAGGGAGGGCAATACGAATGGAGTTGACGATGTCTTTGGAAAAGGGCGCCGCCATTTTGACAATCTGCTCGGCGATGGCCGGCGACGAAGCCGTTCCGGTCAAAACGACTCTATTCTCTTCTGCCTCGACATCGATCTGCTCACCGGGAAAGCCGCGAGCAACGGCTTCGCGTAACAACGAGACATCGAGGTCGCCAAAAACTTCCAGAAGACGAGACTGGTTATCGATCTGCCAGATGACCACGCTGCTGCTGCCGGCGGCATTGGCGGTAATCACCAATTCGTTCGGCGCTGTCGTGGTCGTGGTAATGACGTTGGGATTACCCACCAGCACACGACGGAGGCGAGCGTCAGTGCGGATGACAACGGAGTGGCCAACCAGAATATGAAGCACCTGGCTGCCACCGAAGTTCTCAGCGCCCGCCGGCTGTTGCGCGGGAGCAGGCGTCTGCTGCTGGGCAGCAGGTTGTTGTGCAGTTGTGTTTGAAGCCTGGGCCATGGCATGGCCGCAAAGGATACCTGCGATCACGATCACAAGACCGATCACATAGGGGGAACTTCTTTGTTTATGCACTTGCAGTTTCGTCTCCTTCTACCCGCTTGAGCCTGGGGACCTTCTACTGCGCAGTTACAGGGAATTTATTGACTATGACTTTGCCACCGACCAGTGTCTCCACAGTGTATTCGGCCGGGGCTGCTGCCGGCGCGGCCACTCGCCTGGTGTGCCCTTTTACCGGCGGCGGAGGCGCTTTCTTTTCAATTCCTGCCAACTCCGCCATGTCTACCGGGGCAGTATTCGGGGTTGCGATGTCACCACCGTTGCGCAGGACAAAATGAATATTACCCTGATTTTGCGACGCCTGGCTCTGGGCGAGGGCTAACTTTTCCGATTCTTCCGGGGTAACCAAGAGAGTAACTACGCTTACGTTTTCCGGTTTGCCATTGGGATCGGGATCGGTCTTGGTTCCGGTGGCCAGCACCTGGACATTCTGGAGCACCGTATGTGTAGTCATGTTTCCGCCGTCACCGCGCAAGGTAACCAGCACATCCACGCGTGAACCAGGGAAGATGAAGCCAGCAATGTTCATGACCTCATTGGTTTTGACCGAGGTGGCCCGCATGCCGTCCGGAATCTTAGCTGCCAGGCCAAAACTTCCGGCAGGCGCAAGATCATGCTTCAACACCGGCTCTTTGGACTCCACGCCATAAATCAGGACGCGGCCTATGGCGTCTTCCTTTTTCTCGATCAACCCTTCCAGGGAGACATTCACCGGCCAGTTGATCTCGGTGATGTTGTCGGCGGTGAGGATCATGCCGGGCTGCAAGGAACCATTGGCGGCAACCACGCGTTTGGTCTGGGCTCCTTTGCCAGATTGACGGGTGACGCGGATGTAAAAGAACGAGGTGATTACGATCGAGATGATCAGAGCTGCGACAAGGGCAAAACCAAGACGCCGAGTTCCCATAAAGCTACCTCCACAGATGGGTGAAAATTGCCCAATACAACGTGCCTGCGGCAAATGCCACGCCATAAGGCATTCGGGCAGCCGCAGGATTATCGAGATTTACAACCGGATGGGTGCGCAAACCATGCACCGCATGAAAGCCAACGACGGCGAGCGTGCTGCGCAAAGTTTTAAACATCCGGCCGGTAAACAGCATTACTAAAATAGCCAGCGCGCCGCCGGCTACCGCGGTATAGAACATCACGCGCCACGCAGCGGCGGGCCCGACAATGCAACCCAGCGCCGCCGCCAGCTTCACGTCGCCCGCGCCCATAGCGCGGACGAGATAAAACAGAAAAAAGATTCCGCCAAATAAGAGCCCACCGCCCAGTGCGAGGGCAATCCCATGCCAGCCGTATATAACGGTTTGCAGGCCGACTCCCGCTATCATGGCGGGATAGGTGATGCGGTTGGGAATACGCCGTTCGCGAACATCAGTGATCGCGGCCACTACAGCAACCGCGCTTGCCAGCGCAGGGATAAACTGAACCAACTGCATAATTACGAGGATTTCTTCGCCAGTACCTTGCCGTCCTGCGCAGAGTAGCTATTGGACCGTGTTTAGAACCCTGCCGAGAATCGTCGACAAGGCATTGCCGATCACGTTTGCCACAGAGTCAGAACCGGCGACCACTGCAACCAGCACAGTGGCCAGAACCAGGGCGTATTCCAGTAAATCCTGACCCGATTCGTCCCGGTGCAAATTTACTATGCACTGCTTCCAGGTCATGATGTTCTCCCGGGCAACCATTCTCCGCAGGAATCATACAAGCTGCGCGATACCTGCGCACACAAGCGAATCCATTCTGCAAACAACCAGCGCAGGCGAGTTGCTCTTAGAAATGAGTTGAAAAAATTGGCGCCGCGCCGCAGGGCTGTGCCGCCCGGCGCCCCCGAAGCCTAGCCAGCCGCGTTCTGAATACGACCGTTGATTGTAGTCAGCGCGGTGCTGATGTCCGTTGCCAGACTGTTTGAACCGGCTACGACTGCGACCAGCACTGCTGCCAATACCAGAGCGTACTCGAGCAGATCCTGACCGGACTCTTCACGATGTAGGTTTTTGAAAACCTGGGTAAACTTCATTTGCGATTTCCTCCTTTTGTTTTTCTTGCCACCCCAGACAACCACTGGATTTCACCTGTGATTTAAGCGCACAGATCACGGGCGGCTTTGCGATCTGCAGTCACTTCGTTATGTAACGCGGGGGTAGCTTTCACTAATCCCGAAATCTGGAGTTTGGAGGGGGAAACCAAACACACAACCTGGTGTTAGGTGGTGAAACATGTTAGCACAGCTCTGGCCAGAGTTGCACAAAATTTCAACAAAAATCTTGTAAAAAGGCCCCGGGAAGCGGTCTTTTGTTATGTGACGCACGGATAGCTCTCTAATCCTGGAATCTGGAGTTTGGAAGGGGGAAGCCAAACACACAACCTGGGTTAGGTGGTGGAATTTATCCTAGCGCAGCTCTGTCCAGAGAAGCGCCAGACGATTTTCATGTCAGAACAAGTCTTGCTTCGACCGCTGGCATCCAACTGCCTGGCAGATTGATAGGCGTGCTCGCACGTCTGTTCCGCCCCGGCCGCCTGGGAGCCTTAGCCAGCCGCATTCTGAATACGGCCGTTGATTGTAGTCAGAGCTGTCGCGATGTCTGTTGCCAGACTGTTTGAGCCGGCCACGACTGCGACCAGCACCGCTGCCAGAACCAGAGCATACTCGAGCAGGTCCTGGCCGGATTCCTCGCGATGCAGGTTTTTGAGAATCTGAGTAAAATTCATTGCAACTTCCTCCTTTGTTTTCCGCGCTTGCCTAAAAAAGAACTCACCTGTGTAAACAGCGCACATCACAGGCGGCACGAGACGCGTATCACTTTTTGTTGTGTGATATGGGGGGTTCACTAATCCCGAAATCCGGAGCTTGGAGGGAGAAGCCAAACACACAACCGGGAGTTAGTAAAAGATATTAGCACAGCTCTGGCCAGAGCTGCCACAAAATTCTCGGTAAAAAATACTTGCAAAAGTCACCCCGAAGTCGGGCATGAGCGGGCAGAAGTCAGAAGGCAGAAGTTGACATAATGGCTAACAAGCCCTTTGGTTTTCATTGGGTCAGGAAGTGTTCCCGTTGGAAGGATGTCCCGCTGGTTTTTAGCCACTGGAGACAAACTCCGCAGTGCCTTACATCTGGGGACATCCCATCACCCCAGGCAAAGCAACGGTAAAAGTTGCGGTGGCGAATGTGATGGCCTTAGGGGTGAAGGGCACACCAATATTGTTCCCTGCGGTGGCAGTGATTGTTGTAATGCCGCAAAAATTGCCCGAAGTTGCAAGGCCGTTCTTGTCAATGCTGGCCACGCCCGAAAAGGTGGACGTCCAGGTAACCTGAGTGGTGATATCGCGCGTCTCGGTGGGATGTATGAAATGCCCATCGGCAATGAATTGCGCGGTAGCGTTGGCGCCAGTACCAACGATGGTTACGGCGCTCGGCCGCACATCGATTGAATCCAATTGGGTTGGATGGACGCAGGCGGGTAAGGATAGTCCCAAGATAATCAGGGACGTAACGGCCAGACAGATTCTTGCCACAGTTGCTTCTCCTAGGTAAATACTTAAGGCAATAGTAGAGGAAGTGTAGTCTAGATCAATTGCGCACACAAGCAAAATTAATTCCCGTTATGACGCCACCGGCAGAAGGGATTGATACAGTTTGTGACTCTAGTCGGGGCATCGGGTTATCGGGGCATCGGAAAAAACACACCAGTTGCTTCAATGCGCCAAGAGCGTGTCCTCACAAGTCCAACGTTTCAAGCTTTTCTTAAAGCGCTCTAATGTAAAGGCAGTATTGGCGGCGCCGCAATACCGTTCAGTTAGCATAGGCATTTTGGGAGGCAGGCCGAGAGGACAAGAAAAAGCCCAGGTGTGGCGCAAGCAGTCTTCTCGTCTTCTAGTGCAGCTTGCACCCCATCACGCGCAACCAAGAAAAACCGCGCGAGCTGGGGACCCCGCCGGGGCAGATTCCTCCGGGCTACTCCCACCCCACCACGCGAAAAACCCACCGCGCGTCGGGGACCCCGGTACTCGCGCGCTGTAGAGCACCCCACCACGCGCAAAAACAAAAACCAGCGCGTGTCGGGGAGCCCCACTTCAAAAACGCGCGCGAGCTTTACGGGCGCTTCGGAATGACTCGGGTGCAAGGTTTTTCGGCGGGGCGCAAGTAACTGCCGTAATATTGTTGAGGCTGTTCCGTTCGTTTTTTTCTGTAAATCGTTGCCCTGACCCAATATACTTACGGCATTGCATTGCTCCCTCCGGTCGCCCCCGCCGGAAGCTAAGATGGCCCTGCTGCGCTTTACTTCTGGTTGGAGAGATATACGTTGGCAGAATCGTTAAAAAAGTTAGCACTTCTCTATGACGCCAGCCAGGCGGTGCTGTCTACTTTTGATCTGGACGAAGTACTGAACCGGATTCTCTCCATCGTTCGCGATTATTTTCAGTTACAGAATGGCGCCGTAATGCTTCTGGACAAGCAGCACCAGGAATTGCGGGTGCGCGCCCATTTTGGCCGTGGCGCCATGGTGGAAGGGTTCAGCATGCCGCTGGGCCAGGGGCTTACCGGAAATGCCGCCAAGCTGAAGCGCCCGATCTATGCTCCGGACGTTTCCAAAGACCGTCTTTACCTGAAGACATTTGATCAAACCAGGTCGGAAGTGGCCATCCCGCTGATGGGCCGCAATGAATTAGTGGGGGTGCTGGATTTCCAGAGCGATCAACTCGACTATTTCAAGCCCGAGATCATTGAATTATTGACTTTGTTTTCAACCCAGGCTTCGCTGGCGCTGGAGAATGCCCGTTTGTATTCGCTGGAGCGAAGGCGCGCCGAGCAGCTTGAGGCGATCAATGCTGTGGCCCAGCAGACCACCGCGGTGCTGGATCTGGATGAGCTGCTAACCGTGGTTTGCCGGTTGATTCTGGAATGGTTTGACACCATCGACCATGTGGCGGTGCTGCTGCGCGAAGGCGAGAACCTTCGCGTTCGGGCTTACGAAGGGCGGCTGACCGCTAAAGTTCCCCTGGGCGCACTTCTGCCCCATGGCGCCGGTATCGCTTCGCGAGCGCTGGCGGAAAACCATAGCATTATTGAGAACAACGTGGCCAATGTGGAAGGGTACTTTCCCGGGTTTTCAGAGACGCAATCTGAACTGTGCGTTCCGCTGATTTTCTTTGGCGAGAAGCTGGGCGTGCTGGCCCTGGACAGCGCCAAGAAAGACGCGTTTGAGGCGGAAGACATGCAGCCGCTCGAATCGGTAGCGGATATCTGCGCGGCGGCAATCCAGAATGCGAACTATTTCGAGCGCATGCGGCAACTGGCTTACGTGGATGGACTCACCGGCATCCATAACCGCCGTTACTTCGAGATGCGCATCGTAGAAGAGTTGGAACGCGCGTCGCGTTTCCAGGGCCGCATGGCGATCATCATGGTGGACATCGATCATTTCAAGAGATTGAATGACGAATTTGGCCATCTTCTGGGCGATGAGGTGCTTCGCGATGTGGCCGGGATCCTCAAGCAGCAGTTGCGCAAGGCCGACCTGGTCTGCCGCTACGGAGGAGAGGAATTTGCCATAGTCGTACCGGAAACTACGGGAGAAAATGCGCTGACGGTGGCGGAAAAATTGCGCCGCCAGGTGGCGAGCCATCCTTTTCCGGGAGTACCGCGGGCGGTCACCATCAGTTGCGGCGTGGCCGATTATCCGGAACATGGCACAACGCGCGATGAAGTGGTGGCAGCGGCCGATAGCGCGCTCTACATCGCCAAGCAGCAGGGCAGAGACCGCGTGGTTGCCGCAGCGGCCAAAAAAGAGGGTTCTGCTGTGGCTAAAGCAATCCCTGCTCGATAAAATCAGGATTTATCGGGACTTGAGTACCATATGGGGAATGCGAGTAGTTCAGTTTCACGAATCATGGCCAGGCTTGCCAGCCTGGGCCTGGATGACGCCAGCAATACCTTCCTGCAGGATTCTTTCAGACAGTTTGGAATCCACCTGACAGAGGTGAATGAAAACTTTGCCGAAGCGCTGGCCCGGCGCAAATTTGAGGCTTGCGTGCTCCGGCTCTATGCGCCGGAGGCGGAACAAATTCTGAGCGCCGTGCGCAACTCCTCTTCCAACCGGCGCATGGTTATCTATGGGCTTGCCCGCAACAGCCGGGAGGCGCTGCAATTTTCGTCTTACGGCATCAATGCGGTTTTTGATGAGCCCCTGGAACGACAAAACGTCTTGCGCGTGGTCCGCGCCACTTACCTGCTGGTCATCCACGAGCTCAGGCGCTACGTTCGCATCCCCGTGGTCACAGAAGCGATTCTGGACATCGGCCAACCGAAAAACCTGGTCGCCGCCAGCCAGGAGGTAAGCGGCGGTGGCATGTCCGTGCTCTCCCAGTCGCCCATACCGGCAGATAGCACGATCCAGGTAACGCTCACGCTTCCGGGGGCGCCGGAAATCAAAGTTCGGGCCGTAGTATGTTGGGCGCGTCCCAATGAAAATCTCTACGGGCTGCGCTTTGACGCGAATGATGATGGCAGGCTCGCGGTGCGAAGGTGGATCGACCAATATCTGCAATTGGGATGAAGAACAGTAAACAGTAATTAGTAAACGACTGCGCCCAGCAGAGACCACTGCGGATCGATCTCTCGGTCTCCAATCCGCAAATTCGTGCTTTGAATGTTAGTATGCAATGAGGCCTGCGCAGGCATAGAACTGAATTCTTTTGCCCTGGCTTCAGCTAAATACTGAGAACTAAGTACTAGCTACTGCTTTTCTTATGTACACCATCGAACTGGATAAAGTTCGCAAAAGCTATGGCGATTTTGTTGCCGTAGACGATCTTTCTTTCAAGATTGAGGAAGGGTCGGTTTTTGGATTGCTGGGCCCGAATGGCGCGGGCAAGACCAGCACGATCCGAATGATGATTGGAATCACGGCGCCGGATTCCGGTGAAATTCATATCTTTGGCCGGCCGTTTGATCGGGTCTGCTTGGACAAAATCGGTTATCTGCCCGAAGAGCGGGGCCTGTATAAAAAAATGAAGCTGCTGGACCAGCTTGTTTTCCTGGGACAACTGCATGGGATGAACTCCAGTTCGGCGCGGCAGGCGGCGCTCGATTGGTGCGATCGGCTGGAAATCTCGGAAAAACTTTCCGGCAAGGTGGAAGAGCTGTCCAAGGGCATGCAACAGAAGATTCAATTCATGGCCGCGCTGCTGCATGATCCTGACTTCATCATCATGGATGAGCCTTTTGCCGGGCTGGATCCCGTCAATGCCGATTTGCTGAAGGACGTGCTGCTGGGCATGAAGAAAAAAGGAAAGACCATTCTCTTCTCCACTCACCGCATGGACCAGGTAGAAAAAATTT
>DATDNH010000393.1:0-12323 GCA_036518395.1 Candidatus Angelobacter sp.
ATCGCCTCCTGTTGTGCTTCCTGGGTCTCGGTCTGATAATCCTGATAACTACGATCGAAAGCCTTCTGCTTGTCCTGAATGATCTTCAGGCGGGTGTTGCGCTCGTCCTCACTGAGTTTGGGTCCTTGCGCCTGATAGTCGTCCTTCAGCTTTTTAAGTTCATCATCCTGTGCCTTAAGCGCGTTTGTTTTCGTGGCAAACCGCTGCTGGAGAGCAGCCGCCTCCTGTTTCCCTTCATTGCAGGTGACCACCGCTTCCTGAATGTTCACGAATGCGATTTTTGACGGTCCGGTGGAAGCGGGCGCGGGGGTTGTGGCTTGAACGGCTGTCTGGGAAAAGCACCACGAGGAAGTAAGGGAGAAGCCCAACAAAAACAGCGCGTGTAATGACCTTGAGTGCATGAAGGTACCTCTTTTTAGTACTTGGTATTTAGTACTTAGTATTTAGCAAAAGCAACGGCAAAAGCAAAGGCAAAAACCAACAGCAAAATCCAACAGCAAAATCCAACAGCAAAATCCACCATCCTTCGGCTGCGGTCGCCACGCGACCTCACCTCGAGGACAGGCTACACGACCCGGAGCCACGGCGAAAAAACATTGGTGGGGAAAAAACCAAAGACCAAATACTAAGTACTAACTACTGCTTTTGCTTCAGTATCTCGGCAGCTTTGGCGCTTTTCATATGGGGGAGCGGGGTTTCTGTGTTGCGGCGGATTGCGATCATCTCTGCCACGATGGCAACAGCGATCTCCTCCGGAGTGACCGCGCCGATATCGATTCCCACCGGCGCGTAGACTCGTGCCAGCTTTGCCGGCGTAATGCCTTCTTTTTCCAATTCCTTGTAAATAGCGATGGTCTTGCGCTGTGAACCGATCATACCGATATAGCGCGCCGGAGTCTCAGCCGCCCACCGCAGCACGCGCATGTCGTCGCGATGACCGCGGGTGACGATGACGATGTAAGACGATTCGCTGGGGGCAAGCTGCGCCATGACCTGCTCATACTCGTCGGCATAAATGTCGCGGGCTTCAGGAAAACGCTCGCGGTTGGCGTAGGTTTCGCGGTCGTCGATCACTACGACATCAAATCCCGCGATGCGGGCCACTTTATAGAGATTCCAAGCCACATGTCCGGCGCCAAAAATATAAAGCGTGGAAACGGGCAGAACCGGTTCGACGAAAATTTCCAACGTGCCTCCGCAGACCAGCCCTGTATCGTACCTGGGATCGTTGTTCAGATTGAATTTCAACGTTTGCGGTTTTTCTGATTGCATCACGTCACGTGCGGCCTGCCAGACTTCCGCCTCTACACAGCCTCCGCCAATGGTGCCCACGATGGAGCCATCGTCGCGCACCAGCATTTTGGCGGTCTCGAAGGACGGAATGGAGCCGCGCACATTGATGATGGTGGCCAGCGCGCCACGGCGCCCCTGCTGGCGAAGCCGGGTTATTTCTTCGTAGACGTCCACGAAATCATTTTAGCTCGAAGACCAGTTCGCCGCTGATTTTCGCAGATGGGCGCAGAGGGCTCAAAGCCAAGGGCCAAGGGCTAAAGGCCAAGGGCCGAATCTGCTACACTCGCTTATTTCCAAGGAGAGCGGCGATGAAGGCAGTGCGCATGCACGAGTTTGGCGGGCCGGAGGTGCTGAAGTTTGAGGACGTTCCCGACCCGCAGCTTCGCAAAGATCAGGTGCTGGTGCGAGTGAAAGCAGTAGCCTTGAATCATCTTGATCTGTTCATCCGGAAGGGGCTGCCAAATGTGAAGCTGCCGCACATTAATGGCAGCGATGTATCAGGCGATATTGCCCAGGTCGGCGAGTACATAAGTGACCTGAAGCCGGGACAGCGCGTTTTGCTGGCGCCCATGACGTTTTGTGGAGTCTGTCCCGCGTGCACTCGCGGCGAGCAGAATTTCTGCCCGCAGTTTACGGTACTCGGCTACTACAACGATGGTGGCAATGCGGAGTACATTGCCGTGCCCCGCGTCAACGTGCTTCCCATCCCTGAGGAATTGACCTATGACGAAGCTGCCTCCGTGCCCCTGGTTTTTCTGACGGCCTGGCACATGCTGGTCAGCCGTGCTCATGTTCAGCCGGAAAATTCTGTGCTGGTGCTGGGAGGAGGTTCCGGTGTAGGGTCTGCTGCGATCCAGATCTGCAAGCTGTTTAATGCTCGCGTGATCGCTACCGCAGGCGATGAAGCCAAGCTGGAGAGAGCGCGCGAACTGGGCGCGGACTACGTGATCAACCACTATCAGCAGAAGATTGCGGACGAGGTGAAGAAAATCACAAACAGAGCCATGTGCGATATTGTCTTTGAACACGTAGGCAAGGCCACCTGGCAGGAGAGCATGAAATCGCTAAAGCCGGGCGGAAGCCTGGTCACATGCGGCGCAACTACAGGGCCAGAGGCGAGCTTTGATATAAGATTCCTGTTTGCCCGCCAGCTTTCTTTTCTAGGTTCCTTTATGGGAACGATGGGTGATTTTCATGAAGTGATGAAACATATTTTTTCCGGCAAACTGAAAGCCGTGGTGGACAAGAGCTTCCCCCTGCGCGAGGCGCGCGCAGCGCATGAGCGCCTGGAAAAAAGCGAGCAGTTTGGGAAGATTGTCCTGAATCCGTGAAAAAACCAATAGTCAGTATTTAGTATTTAGCGAACTACTGCTTGCCGTTGGCCGTTAGCACCTGGTCTTTGGCAAAAACAAAAGCAAGACCAAAAACAACGCCCGCGGAGGCCGAAATTTCAGATTCTTGATTTTTGATGGATGATTTGAAACAGGAGGCCGTTTTAGTATTCAATACGTGGCGCAGCCAGGGGCCAGGGGCGATACGCAAAGCGAGAACCGCAAGGAGAAATCTCGATGGCTGGAAAAGACACCGGGAATTTTGGCAACGACGATGCTTCGGATTGGGTGTATGACCTGCGCGAGTCTTCCGGGGCCGATCTGCTGAAAGAAGCCTTTTCCACCGTCAATGCTCAGGACTACCCTGAGATTCCGGATTCCTGCATCGCCCTGGCTGCAGCGGAGATCGTTGCGGCAGCGAAAGGGAAGCCGCCGGCCGACCTGCCCGATGGCGCGCGCAAGTGGCTGGGCAATCAAACGGAAGTAAATTCAATCAAGAAACTGGCCAAATCCGCCATTGCGGTAGTGAACAAAATCAGCGTCAAATCAGAACTGCGCGATCAATGGGAAGAGTCAGATGAGTGGCATGACTGGCTCCAGGCGGTGGAAGGGCTCAGACGTCGCCTTAAAGATTAAGGCAGCCCATTCAATCGCCGTGATCGCGCGTGATCACCCGTGATCGTTGTGACCGAAAGCAGATCTTAGCCGCCAATTTACGCGAACAGACGCAAATTCAAGGATCAGGTGAACGCTAATTCCACTGCCGTAGCCAATGTATCCGCTGATACCACGCAATCGAGGTTTGGTTTGGGCCCTTCGATTGTGTTGTACATCGCTTTTCTAAAGATTCTTCTGCACCTGCTCACGGCCACGCGTTACGGAATTTTCCGTGATGAGATGTATTACTTTGCCTGCTCGCAGCATCTGGGCTGGGGCTATGTGGATCAGCCGCCGATGATCGCGCTGCTGATCTGGCTGGTTCGGCACACGCTGGGGGATTCACTGTTCGCCTTGCGGTTGCTGCCCGCGCTTGCAGGAGCGGCGTTGGTCTGGCTTGCGGCCATGCTGGCGCGTGAGATGGCCGGCGGCCGCTTTGCCCAGATTCTGGCGGCGCTTGCGATCTTGCCCGTCCCCATTTATCTGATCATGCATCACTGGATGACGATGAACGCCTTCGAGCCCCTGATCTGGATGGGCTGTATCTGGTGCGTGCTGCGCGCCATCAATACGGGCGAGCCGCGCTACTGGTTCTGGTTTGGAGTGATTGCCGGAATTGGGTTTGAAACCAAGTACTCTATGGCATTTCTGCTCCTGGGCGTTTTGATTGGAGTGTTGGCAACGCCGGAGCGTCGCTTCCTCAAGAGTGGATGGCTGTGGCTGGGAGCGCTGGCAGCCTTTGCGATTTTCCTGCCGAACTTTATCTGGCTGGTTCGCCATCATTTTCCCTTCTTAGAACTCATGCATAACATCCGCATGACCAGCCGCGATGTGGCTAGAGGCCCAATCTCATTCGTTGTCGACCAGGCAGTGATCATGCAGCCGATTTTGTTCCCCCTGTGGCTCGGTGGATTGACATGGCTCTTCTTTGGCCGCGAAGGGAAGCGCTATCGCGTGCTGGGCTGGACGTACGTGGTGATGCTGGTGACGTTCATCGCGCTGAAAGGAAAAAACTACTACTTGGCGCCGATTTATCCGATGTTGTTCGCGGCAGGGGCCGTGGCGCTGGAGCGCGTAACGCAGCGTCCCTGGAGATGGACCAGAGTGATTTACGTCCTGCTAATCATTGTGGCGGGAGGGATACTTGCGCCCATTTCAGCTCCGATCCTGCCGGTGGAAACCTATCTTCATTATCAAAAATGGCTGGGTTTCGAGCCGCCCAAATCGGAAAACCAACCGACGGGGGCTTTGCCGCAGTATTTTGCCGATGAGTTTGGCTGGGAAGACATGGTGCGGGAAGTTTCGCGCATTTATCACGGTCTATCTCCGGAAGAGCAGACTAAAACCGCGATTTTCGCCAACAATTACGGCGAAGCCGGCGCAATAGATTATTTTGCCCCAAAGTACGGTCTGCCCCAGGCCATCAGCGGACACCAGAGTTACTGGTTGTGGGGACCGCGAAATTACACTGGCGAGATTGTGATTGTGCTGGGCAGCGATGGCCGTGGCGACCGCGAGCATTTTAAGAGCGTGCAGGAGGCCGGACGCGCCTACAACGCGTTTTCGCGTCTGGATGAGCGGTACCATATCTGGCTGTGCCGGGGATTGAAGTGGGACTTTAAGGATGTATGGCGGATGGTGAAGAAGTTTAATTGATCGCGCGGGATCGCATCGTGATCGCCCGTGATCGCGCGTGATTGGACGCCCGGCCTCCGCCTACATCTCGGGAGAAACTCACAAAGGTCTAAACTCAGACAAGCCTGCTCGTCAGAATCGCCACCGGATAGCTAAAGAAAATTTTCCCATCTTCTCGGCGGGTCGCCAGGTCCAGAGAATCTTCCGCAATGGAGGCGGCAAACATGCTGCGGATGCGGTCTGCGTCGCCGTCTTTGGGAAACGACCTGCTCAGCAGGTCTTCCATTTCGCCTTCGAGACGGTAGTGGTCAATGCGGGGTTCGGGCAGTCCGGCTTGAGCGAACAAAGATTGAAGTTCCGCGACCGGCATCGCTCTGGCATGGGAAGTATCGCGCAGGCGCTCCATGGCATTGAGAGCATCGGCTTTGCCGGCGGCGGGCACCATATCTGCTACGACGAGCCGTCCGCCGGGCTTGCACACGCGCCTCATTTCCCTGAGAACAACCAGCGGCTCCAGGAGGTGATGAAAAACAAACCGGCAAGCCACGATGGAAAAATGCTCGGCTGGGAAGGGCAGCGACGAAACATCTCCCATCTGCCAGGTCACATTTTCGATGCCTTGTTGCTGCTGCGTCTTGCGTGCCTGGTCAAGCATCGCGGGGGTAATGTCAATTCCCACGGCATGGCGGACGACATGAGCAAATGCACAGGCGAGCAGTCCCGGGCCGCAGGCTACATCCAGCACCGTATCGTCCGGACCTGCTCCTGCTGCGTGCACAATCCTCCCCAGCGCCTCTGGACTACGGATTGATTGTGCGCGCGCGAACGGTTCCGCCTGGCGAGTGAACTGGTCGAGAATGCGCTGCTGGTGCTTTTCGTTCATTCGATTCATCTTACAAGATTGACTACACAACGATGGAAAGGGCCTGGCTTTTGGGAAAATCAAAAACAAAGCTAAAAACCCCAAAAAACCTGCTTACACGAACGGCTCAATCATTGGTTCTTTCGCTTTTGCAAGGCATCCAATTAGAATAGATATTGCCATGAAAGAGAACCTGGTCAGTCCTCACGTCGAGCAGGGCGCGGTGGTCAAGCGTTTCCAGAATACAGGTGGAAATCCGGTAGATGCGGCCCATCTGAAAGAAGTGCTGTACGGCAATGAGCAGCCCCAGGGTGTTGTCCTTACTACGCTGGATAGCGTCGTCAACTGGATGCGCAAGAGCTCAATCTGGCCGATGACGTTTGGCCTGGCCTGCTGCGCGATTGAAATGATGGCCATGGGCGCTTCCCGATTTGATATTGCTCGCTTCGGCGCTGAAGTTTTCCGGCCGTCGCCGCGACAGTCTGACCTGATGATCATCGCCGGGCGCGTTTCCCAGAAGATGGCGCCCGTCATTCGCCAGCTCTGGGAGCAGATGCCCGAACCTAAGTGGGTGATCTCCATGGGTGCGTGCGCCACCTCAGGCGGAGTGTTCAACAACTATGCCCTCGTGCAAGGTGTGAACCAGGTGATCCCCGTTGACATCTATGTCCCTGGCTGCCCACCGCGTCCCGAGCAATTGATCTATGCCATTACCCTGCTCCAGGAGAAGATCCAGAAGGAGCGCGGTTCGTTCAAGCGGGCGCTGAATTTGGCATAACGAAGCTGCTAGCTTCTGGCTCCTAGCCAACTCGGCTCTTAGCATTGGTTTCTTGCGTCGCACTGCGAAGTCAATCGCCAAATCTTCCGAATTGTTTTCTGAAACCTATTCCGTCCTGGATAGCGTAGGGCGACCTTTTCTGCGATGCTATGCAGATGCGAACGGCTGAGGCGCTGTATAAAAAACCTGATGAGATTGACTGCACGTTCCACTTCGCGGAGACGAATGGGGAGATCCTGCGCAGGGTGTTGATTGTCTCATTTTCCGGAACATATCCTCCAGGATCGGAGGGCAACCGCCATGCCAAGTACATAACCATCATGGCTATGTACGGCCTGGTGGCATTTGAGCCTGCCTGCCTTGTGCTTGATTTCAGCGATCTGTCTTACTCCTGGGGAGATGCGCTGCTTGGTGTCTTTGCTGAGGTTGGCCGGTACAAAAATGAAAAAGGGGAGCCGCCCTTCCCCGTTTTGGCCGTCACGTCTGAAAAGTGCCGTAAGGCTTTTCTGTCTCTGGTTACACTGATCGGTGCGCCGGAACCTGAATGGCACTATCGTAGCCTTGAACAGGCTGTTCCCGCGGCCATAGCCGCCGCAGAGCGATGGTTGGATGCTTGAAATTTAGGATTGTCAAATGGGATTGGACGCTGCAGTCCGCTGTCGGTGCTGGGAGGACGGGAATTTAACGTCTCCGCCGCCATTTGCAGAGCATGTCCACTTGGATTCGGAAGGCTGGTTGGAGTTGGACCTGTGTTGGGAGGAGAACCAGGAGAAGCATAGAGAATTCGCCGACTGGTTGCTCACCTGCTGTGCGCATCCGGACATGGAGCAGGCAAGCGAACGCATATCCAATTGGAGCGGTTATAGATTTTTTCAACAGCAGTTACAAACCTTTGGCGCGGAACTTTTTCCAACCCTTGAAGCGGTGTTGCCTGAGAACAACAGCGGCAAGGCACCTGCTGACAAAGCGGCGGCTGCGCTGGCAGAGCTGGATACATTCTGCCGACAGGATTTCGGCGGAACTGTCGAACTGGTTGATGCAGAGGCCAATCAAAGTCTGCATGAGTATGTCGAAGCGTACGATGGTCTTTTCATGTTTAGCCCTGAGGGTGTTGCCGGGTTTGATCCTGCCGGCTACTTTGTGAGACACACAGTCAAGGGCATGGCTTACCGAGTGACTTCGTTCATGAATCGCCAGCAACGTCGAAATGCGAAGGTGGTCGGCGCGGGCGATAGGAGGGTCAAAGGGAGAATGGCGCTCAGGCGTCGCTTTTTCGATAACGCGCTGGCAAGACCTATTGCGGAGTGGTTCAGAAGCCGGTTGAAACGGCAGGAAGTCTTTCGCTCCATGGCGTTTTCGCAAGAGCAGATCGGCCCAACGGAGTTTAAACTCACCGACATGCAGAGTGGTCGCAGCATTGTGACTCCGTTAGGGTTGTGCAGGTATCTTCCTGAGAAGTCTCCGGTAACGGGTAAGCAGAAAGTCACTTATCCAAAGCGATTTGTGGTGCGAAGGCGAGCGTTGTCGTCTACCGATTTTCTTTACATCCTTGAGCCGCTTCGGAAAATTTTTCAGGCATCGCTCGAAACCGGAAATCCCGTGTGTTGGATGTGATTTTGGATTAGCAGCGCGGCTCAATATCCATCCCCGAAAGCCGGTTTTCTGAGGCAGCAGAAGAGCCGCTACTCGCATCCGAATACCAGACGGGCAGACCTCTGCAATGCGATACCTTAGACTCTCTCTTCTTGTTCTCATGAGTTGTTCCGTGCTCGCTTCAGCGGCCAGGCTGAAGCAGGTGGCGATGGTTGAACTACCCGGCAATCCGGGATTCAACCAGGTGGCCATTGCCAACGGGCAGGTGGTGATTACCCGTCCTGAAACCAACACCATTGAAATCTTTAATCCCGTAAAACGACGCGTGGTTGCGCGCATTTCTCAGGTGCAGAATCCGCGGGGCATCGCGGTGGACGATGCTGCGAGCCGCGTCTATATCGCGTTGGCAGGGAGCAATCGGGTCGCGGTGGTCAACAGCACGAACTGGCAGGTAGAGCGGTTGATCCCGGTAAAGTCGACGCCGGAAAAATTGCTGTGGGTGCCGGAGACAGGGACGCTTTTTGTAAGCAGCCTGCTTGACCGCTCACTCGGCATCCTGGATTTGCGGCTTGGGATTGAAACCGCAAACATTGATCTAAATGCCCTCCCCCAGGACATGATCTATGATCCCGCGCGCCAGCAGTTGCTGGTCAGTCTGCAGGATTTGAATCAGGTTGCGGCGGTTGACCGTTCCGGCCATATCACGCAACGCTTCAAATTTATGGCCTGGGAACCTACAGGCCTTGCGCTGGATTCAAACCGTAGGCGGTTGTATGTAGCTGTTCGTTATGCAGTGCTGATACTGAATGCCGATACCGGCGCTGAACTTTCCCGTATTCCCGCTCCGGGAGGAACGGACGCTCTCAGCCTTGATCCCGCAGATAATCTTCTCTATGCGGCCTCCGGCGACGGCTCGGTGCTGGCCATTGATCTTGTCCGCGGTGTTGCTGATTACGAATTGCCTACAGATGTGAAGGGATACAGTCTGGCATATGACTCCAGTCACAAGATGTTGTTCTTTCCCGGCGGCCGGGAAGGGAAGGCCAAGTTGATGATTCTTCGTCCGGTATCTGCAAACCAGCCTAACGCGCCGCAGAACGCGGAGAATTCCGGAGATCGCCAGCAGACAGCGAAAAAGTAGACCCCGCCCAACAAGTTGCGCGAGCGATACGGTCTTTACCTGCAATCAGGCAAAACTATTCGCCAATTTTTCGCTTTGACAAAGTGTAATTTTTCACACCTTGGGTTCCCAGTTTCGATCGGATACACCTTGGGTATTTCCTACACAACCGCCATTCGTCCTCTCCAGAGCTAACTCTAATTTTTTCAATCAATTAGGGAGTCCCAGTTTGGCACGATTAGTGCATTCAGAGTAGCTGGCGCAGGCGCTATGTGCCTTAAGTGCAATAGCTATCGTACTACCGGACATCGCCCCGGCGACACTTGTCCCAATGGCCGTATCGGGGCAAAAGTGGTGGCAAAGGAGCTAAACATGAAGGCTGGTTATCTCATATTTCTCGTCTTGATTGCGCTGGCTGTGAGCCTGCCGCTTACGGCACAAACTTCGGCACCTGACGACAACAATAAAGGGTTCGCTAATAAAGGATTCACAGAGGTGGAAAACTTCGAGGGCACGGTGAACTCCACCGATAAGTTGATGAAGCTCGACTCCACTGTGGGATACGATTTCAACAAACACTTCGGTGTGTTCGCCGGGCTTCCCATCTACTTCTCGAACACCTCAAGCACCAGCACAACCGGAACCACCACGAGCCAAAGCGGTTCCGGCCTTGGAAATTTCTACCTGGGAATGGCTTTCCGGGCGCCAAACCCTGCCCTGAACTATGGATCGGCGATCACGGTGGGTGCACCTACAGGAAGCACCAAGAAGGGACTCAGCAGCGGACGCGCGACGGTGGACTGGTCAAATCATTTTGATCGTTCATTCAAGCGTTTCACTCCATTTCTCGACGCAGGATTGGGCAATACGGTTCCCGATTCCATTCGGGTTGTCCGCGCTTTTACCTCGCTGGGCGCCGTTGGGCATTTTGAGGAAGGAGCGGAATTCGAACTGGTCCACCACTTTGCCATCGGAGGATCAGGTTACGAGATCACTCCATTTGGCAACCAGAAGGTTTTCAGCAAACTGGTGCAGCAGGGGCAAACCGGTACAACGTCCGGCAAGACCAAGGGTGTTTTCCAAACTACGTTTTCCTCGAGTGGCAACGGTCTCACCCGGGAAAATGGCGTGAGTACATGGGTGGCATTCGAGCCCACCCAGATGGTGAGAGCGCAGTTGGGCTACACTCGCAGCCTCACCTTTGCATTCAACAGTTTTACGTTCGACCTGGGGTTGAACCTGGGAAAGATGGTTCGCAAAAACGAAACTAAGTAATGGAGGTTACTTGAATGAAACTCAGATTAGCTCTGATTCTGACGGTTGCCGTGCTGGTGCTGGGATTACCAGTGTATGCGCAGCACGGACACGGTGGTGGAAGCGCGACTGCCGGAGGCGGGCTTGGACATAGCATGAGCTCCAATTCAAACTCGAATTCGCATGCAAATTCGGGTAAAGGCTCAACGGAGTCTTCTGTTTCCGACCGGCTCCAGGACAATACCAAGCTGGCGAGCAAGCTGCAAAACCTGCTGCCTACAGGAACCAACCTGCAACAGGCAGCTCAGGGCTTCAAAAATCTGGGCCAGTTTGTGGCCGCAGTCCATGTCTCGAACAATCTTGGCATACCGTGGGACCAGTTGAGAGCCAAGATGATTGGACCGCCATCGGAAAGCCTGGGCAAGGCCATCCAGGCCCTGAAGCCGACGGCAAATGCCAAAGAAGAAGCCAGCAAGGCTGAGAAACAGGCCAAGCAGGACATGGACGATTCCACGAGTTCCTGATGCGGATTGTGAACACCAAACAGGCGAGCTGTGTGGCTCGCCTGTTTTTATTTCTAAAACGGTGCTGAGCGCCAGTCTCTAACAGAGCAGTCTGTTTTACGCTGCCGGTTTTTTCTTCTTCTCGCCCATGCCACGGAGTTCTTTCAAGATGCGATCGCGCTCTTTTCTGTGGGCCTCTTCATTGGGCGGTGGTCCTTGTGATTGCGTTGAGGCCTGCCGGTCTGACCTGGCTCCATCCGGTCCACGCTGCATGCGCAACGGCTCGGTTCCCGGATCCTGCCCTTCAGTCTCGCCGGTTTCAGGGTTCACAATGTAGAGCAGATCGGTGAGGTCGGCGGCGTGTTCCTCTTCATCGCTCAGCAGCTTTTCCAGGATAACCCTCGTGGTGGGATCGTTGTCGGCGAAATAGCGGATCATCTGCTGGTAGATTTCAATCACGATTCGCTCGGCGACCAGATCCTCGCGAATCATGTCGGCCAGGTCTTCTCCTTCCACATATTGCGAAGCAGAGCGCTCCAGCAGTGATCTGGGATTGAAATCGGGCTTGCCGCCAAGTTGCTGAATGCGTTCCGCCAGCATGTCGGCATGCTCGCGTTCGGCGTCAGCATGTTCTTTGAATTCGTCGCGGGCGGAGCTTGCATGTACGCCTGTGGCCATAAAGTAATGGTGCATGTAGCGCAATACGCAAACGATTTCCGTGGCCAGCGCTTCGTTGAGAATCTCAATCGTTTTTTGGACGTCGCCCTTGTAACTCCGGGTGACCGGGCCCTCTTCCATCTTTTCCTCTGCGCGGCGTCGGAGTTCTTCAACGTCTCTTATGAAATGCGGCATGACTTTTCTCCAGGATGAGTTAGTGCACTCAGTTAGGATTGCGATGAGAGAAAGTGAGATGCCTGAAAGAGAGCACTCAGTAGTCAGCATTCAGCACTCAGGCGAGTGAGAGGATCTCGCGAACTCAGTCTCTCACTCCGATCCGGCATCGGTGTATCAGGTCACCATCACCCCAGCAAGCGCAAAACCGGCGCTCACCGGGGACCCCTGGTCGTCGGAAAAATACAAAAACTGGCGCGCAGCTTTTTCCGCGTAGAGCGATGAAACCCCCTTGCCTTTATCCGCCTCTTTGCATCATAATGAAAGCATCCGAACGAACGTTCGGTCTGTCACTTGCAATGTCTCTCGCCGCCATTCCATCCCGGGTCCCCGGCCTCACTGTGCGCACTCGCAGGAGCAAAGAGGCAGTGAACGGGCACAAAGATGCGCAGCCGGCCAGCGATAG
>DATDNH010000394.1:0-6318 GCA_036518395.1 Candidatus Angelobacter sp.
TATCCTGCGGGTGGACGTTGCCAAAGCCCAGGCTGGAGGCAAGTCAGGACAGGAACTGGTAGACGCTGTAACTGCGGAACTCAAAGAGAAATATGGCCAATGGGGATTTTTCAACAACTTCATCAACCGCAACATTCAGCAAACTGCGGATGAGTTGGCGGGACGCAAAAAAGTGCCTGTTCCCATGAGCGCAGATAACGCAGCTGCAAAGTAACAACAATTGTCATTCCGAAGGTCCGTAAAGCGGGCGCGCGTTTTCATCAGCGCGCACGTAGGACCGAGGAATCTGCTCTGCCGTCGAGCGCTTCGACGATGAAGTTGGCGCTAACGGTCTATAGCAAAGTTGCCGTCGCAATGTTCATTTCCTGGAAAGCAGCGGAGCAGATCCGTCCGGCCTGTTCGCGCGCTGACGATCACCCCAACACGCGCAAAACAAAACCCGCGCGCGTTGGGGACCCCGATTTAAGAGCGCGCGCGAACTCTACGGCCGTTCGGGATGACTCCTTTGAGGCGTAAGCATTTGGGAAAAATATGCCGAAGTGCTAGTCGGGCGTTGCTTTCGTCCGCGGAAACAAAGTATAGAAGTTCTGCGCCGTCCTCATCCCTATGTCTTCCTTACTGATGCCCCGCAGCTCAGCTATCGCTTCAGCCGTATTCACCACAAATGCTGGCTCATTGCGCTTGCCGCGATGGGGCACAGGCGCCAGAAAAGGCGAATCGGTTTCGATCAGCATGCGGTCCAGCGGCACCTGGCTGGCTGCCGCTCGTATGTTTTCCGCTTTTGGGAAGCTCACATTGCCGGCAAAAGAGATGTAGAACCCCATCTCCAATGCAGCCTGGGCATGCTTCCACTCACCGGTAAAGCAGTGAAGAATCCCTCCCGGACCGCTGGATGCCCAGTGCTGGCGCAGCATTTGAATGGTGTCATCCCAGGCGTTCTCGCTGTTGTTGGTGGGACGGCAGTGAATCACAATGGGCAGCCGAGCCTCGCGGGCCTGCTCCATCTGGCGGCGAAAAACTTCCTGCTGCACCTCGCGCGGCGAGTGATCGTAGAAATAATCCAGCCCAATCTCTCCCCAGGCAATCACCTTGCGATTGCTGGCCAGATGCTGCATCTCCGTGTAGTCGGCCTCTGTGGCCAGTCGCGCCTCATGCGGATGAATGCCGATCGTGGCAAAAATCCAGTCATGCTGCTCGGCAATCCGGATGGCGCAATCCAGTGTGCCCGGACCGGTGCCGCTGCCGATAGCCAGAATGCGCTCCAATCCGGCAGCCCGAGCGCGTTCCAGCACCTGCTGGCGATCGGCGTCGAATTTGTGGCCTTCCAAATGGGCGTGGGAATCGATATACAAACTCGCTCCTAGTAGAGATGGTTGTACCAGACAGCTACTACATCAACGAACACGTGACCGAGGATCACTGGCAGCAGCCTTCTCGAGGCAGCGAAGTAGAGTCCGAAGACAATAAACGTCCCGGAAACAACAAAAGCTCCGCTCCATCCATAGTAGAGATGATAGCTGGTTTGGATGACGATGCTGGTCAGTGTTGCCAGCCACACCGGAGATGAGAGCTTAATGAGCTCGGTCGTAAGATAGCCACGGACGATGGTTTCTTCAAAGAATGCCGAACTCAATGTATATGGTATGAACAGCCATGGAGCAATTCCGGCAAATATTACACGCGGGTCCCGTGTGTCCACTCCATGACCAGCGGAAGACATACTTCCCCAATAGACAAACAGAGAGAAAATCCCGGACAGAAGCGACGCTGAAAAGGCCAGTCCAAGTCCGGTTAATACGTCGCTCCAGTGACGTAAATCAAGCCCAAGATTTCTTAGGGTATCACCGCGACGGTGCAGCAGATAAACAAGCAGGAGGAGACTGGAAATGTGTCGAAGAAGACCTGATATTTCCCTAAAATTTGAAAATGCTGGGGACTGGGTTGTGCCGTAGAAGAGGGCTGCAATAGCACTTAGCGTAGCTGGCACAATTGCAATGAGAAGTACAAGACCTAATTCGATCCAGCGCTGCCGCGGTGTAATGGTCGGTAGACCCTGAGCTTCTGGAGTGGTGATCGCTGGCTGGGTGCCTGTTGAATCCATAAAGGACTCTGTTACAGGTACATCACTCCGCCGTCCAATTGCAAACAAAATCTATTTCAATTTTGCTCCAACCGGCACATCTTCCAGAAACCCCGCCAGCACCGGCTTGCCGTCATCACCGACTGAGGCAGCCACAATCATGCCGTTGGACTCCAAACCGCGCAGTTTGCGAGGCTGGAGATTCGCCACAATGACGACTTTGCGCCCAATCAACGATTCCGGCGCATAGGCAAGGGCAATTCCCGCCACCAACTGGCGCACTTCTGTGCCTATGTCCACTTCAAGGCGCATCAGCCTGTCTGTTCCCTTCACTCTTTCCGCGACTTTGACCTGGCCTACGCGCAGTTCCACTTTGAGAAAGTCATCAATCGTGATTTTTCCATCCGGCACAGGTGCTGCAGGTTTCGGCGGCGACGCCGCTTCTGTCGGGCCATGCGCCGCTTGCGTGGCAGGCTGTCCTGGACGCGCTCCTTCTCCTGCAGGAGCAGAAGGTTGTGAAGGTGTTGAAGCTGGTGGTTCTTGTTCCATCTGCTGCATCCTTTCAATAGCGGTTTTGTCGGCGCGGGGGAACACCGGCTCCACTTTTCCTAATTTGCCGCCCAGCGGCAGTTGTCCCCATTTGAGTTCTGTAAGATCGAAGCGGGAGATTTCTCCCAGCCCCAGCTGGCTCCAGATCTTTCCCGCCGATTCCGGGATCACCGGATACACAAGCGCGGTAACAATACGCAAAACCTCGGCCGCAGTATAAAGAATGGTGGCGAGGCGCGCGCGGCTTTCCTCGCCTTCTTTTTCCGCAACGATCCATGGCTCCTGCTCTACCAGGTATTTGTTCACTGAACTGATCAGCGACCAGGCAGTTTCCAGCGCGCGCGAAAACTGGTAATCATCAAAATACTGCCCGAATTCGGTGATTGCCGCCAGCGCCTGCGCTCTGATCTGATCGTCAGACGGCTTCTTTGCCACCGTTGGCGACGGATACGGCACCGTCCCCTTGAAATACCGGGTAATCATGGTCAAGGTCCGGCTGGCCAGATTGCCGAGATCATTGGCCAGATCAGAGTTGTAGCGTTGCACCAGCGCGTCGAAGCTGAACGAGCCATCCTGCCCGAACACAACTTCGCGCAGCAGGAAATAGCGCAAGGCGTCGTTGCCCAGAACATCGATCACACTCTCTGCCCGGACAATGTTGCCGCGCGATTTTGACATCTTGCTCTCTTCAAAGAGCAGCCAGCCATGGGCAATGATGGACTTTGGCAGCGGCAGATCGGCAGCCATCAAAAACGCCGGCCAGTAGACGCAATGGAAGCGGATAATTTCCTTGCCGATCATGTGCACGTCCGCCGGCCAGTAGTGCTGGAATTTCTTCTGTTCAGCTTCATTCCTGGAACCGAAGCCGATGGCAGTGCAGTAATTGCTCAGAGCATCCAGCCACACGTAGATCACTTGACTGGGATCGCGCGGCACAGGAATTCCCCACTTGACCGTGCTGCGGCTGACAGAAAGATCGCGCAATCCACTTTTGACGAACGCAATCACTTCATTTCGTCGTGTTTCCGGACGAATAAACTGCGGATGCTCCTGATAATGGGCGAGCAACTTATCGGCAAACTCGGAAAGTTTGAAGAAATAATTTTCCTCACTCACAGTTTCTGTCGGATGGCCGCACACAGGGCAGGGATCACCGGGCTTGGCGCCATCCACATACAGCTCGTCAGAGACGCAGTACTGTCCCGTATAGGTTCCCTTATAGACCAGACCTTTTGTTTTAAGGCGACGGAACAATTCCTGCATGCCGCGATGGTGCCTCGGCTCCGTGGTGCGAATGAAATCGTCATAGCTGATCTTCATGCGATCGAACAGGCCGCGGTAGAGAGCGGCCACTTCATCCGCAAACTGCTTTGGCGTTTTGCCGTCACGGGCGGCAGACCGTTCGATTTTTTGCCCATGCTCATCGGTGCCGGTCAGGAAAAAAGTGTCATAGCCGAGCATGCGCTTGCGGCGCGCGATCGCGTCGCAGACAATCGTGGTATAGGCGTGTCCCACGTGAGGACGCGCGTTCACGTAGTAAATGGGCGTCGTAATGTAAAACTTCTGCCCTTTAGCCATCGTTTCTCTCTAAGTACGCTTTTACCGCTTCCTGCATCACTGCTTTCAGCGGAATGCGCTGCTGCTCGGCGATGCGCCGGCAGTCTTCATATTCGGGAGCGTAATTGCTGACGCTGCCGTTCAGATTGGCCACCTTCATTCTGACCTCACCCCACCTGGTGTTCACCGTGAGATGCCGCCGCGCCAGGCGGGCGCGCTTCTCTTCTCTTATACGGACGCCGAGCGTAGTCGTCTCAGCAAAAAGTAATCGGGTCAGACGCTGGGCATCTTCCGGCCGGCAAAGCACCGTCAACAGCATGCCCGGACGGCTCTTCTTCATCTGCACTGAAGTGGCGAAAACATCCAGCGCGCCATCCCCAAGCGCGCGATCCATCACGTAACCGAAGAGCTGCGGCGTCATGTCGTCAACATTCGCCTCCAGAATCGTGATGGGCTCCTCTGGAATTAGTGATGAATGTTCCTCCAGCGTTTCACCGATCGTGATGCGCAGCACATTCGGGAAATCCTGAAAACTCCGTGATCCCGCGCCGTAGCCGATTCTGTCCGGCTTGATGCGCGGAAACCTGCTGAAGCGCGAAGCCAGCACACTTACAATCGCAGCCCCGGTCGGCGTGACCAGCTCTTTCTGGATTTCGCCGGAATATAGTGGAGCACGGCGAAGAATCTCCAGGGTTGCGGGCGCCGGAATGGGGAAGGTTCCATGAGCACATTTCACCATGCCTCCGCCAACGTTCAGGGGCGAGCAGATAATCTCGTCCACTCCCAAGGCCTCGGCTCCAACCGCCGCGCAGGTAATGTCCACGATGGCGTCAATTGCCCCGACTTCATGAAAGTGAACATCCTCAACAGCCGTGTTATGGACCTTAGCTTCGGCCGCGCCCAAAACTTCAAAAATCTTTAGCGCACGCTCTTTGGCGGTCGCGCTGATCTCTGCTTTGCCGATGATCTCGCGGATCTCTTTCAGCCTGCGGTGCGGCGCATGGTGTTCATGGCTGTGCTCGTGCTCATGAGAAGCCTGGTGGCGCCCATGAATCGGATGTTCATGCTCATGACTGTGCGTATGCGCGGCGTCATGAACTTCGTTTTCCCAGAATTCCTCGCGTGGAAGTTCTTTTTCACCGGCGGCGATTACATCCAGTTTGACCGCGCTGATCCCGCTGCGCTCTACGCGCGAGACCTCCACACAAGCGTCCACTCCCAGAGCAGCCACAGTCTTTTTCAGCAGCTCAAGCGGCACTCCGGCATCCACCAGCGCGCCAAGGAACATGTCGCCGCTGATGCCGGAAAAGCACTCTAGATATGCGATGCGCATAGCTTACAGGTCAATTTTTCATCATAGGTTGGCAGGGCAAGGGCGTCAAACGCCCTGCGAGCGCTGTTTGTTATAATCCCG
The DNA here is from genome assembly GCA_036518395.1 of Candidatus Angelobacter sp. GTDB lineage: Bacteria > Acidobacteriota > Terriglobia > Terriglobales > Acidobacteriaceae > Angelobacter. Next base: position 5,601 of record DATDNH010000394.1, read on the forward strand.
TCTTTTTCGTGATGATTACAGATGATTACAAACGGACCGGGCTAGCACTCGCGCAAACATCCAGCCGCTGATACTCTCATTAAAAGGAACATCTTTGTACCTGGAACTACAACAGAACCTCATTCAGCACGTTGGCAACGTACTCAAGCGGCAATACGATCTCGAATTGCCTCGTATTGTCGTGGATCAGCCTCCCGACATTCGGCTGGGTGAGTACGCGCTGCCTTTGAGCTTTGAGCTGGCCAAAAAGTTGCGCAAGCCGCCGCAGAAAATTGCTGGAGAAATCGTAGCTGCCCTGGGCAAGGTGGAGGGATTTGAAAAATTCGAAGTGGCCGGCGCCGGCTACATCAATGCCCGGCTGAATCGTCGCGAAGCCGCAACTCTGCTGTTGCGCGAAACCGCTCAGCCTGTACAGGTCTCGCGTCCGGAAAAAATCCTGGTCGAGCACACCAGCATCAATCCCAATAAAGCTGCGCATATCGGACACCTGCGTAACGCCATTCTCGGCGATACCTTTGTACGCCTGCTGCGCGCCTCCGGCGCTCATGTTGACGTCCAAAACTACATTGACAACACCGGCGTTCAAGTGGCCGACGTGGTTGTGGGATTCCTCTACCTGGAGAAAAAAAACAAGACCGATATCCAGAAACTGATTTCCACGCCCGCTCCGCCTTTTGATTACTACTGCTGGGATTTGTACGCGCGCGTCTCGCAGTGG
>DATDNH010000395.1:0-11587 GCA_036518395.1 Candidatus Angelobacter sp.
TAATGTTTCTCTAGCTGAGTGTATTGATGAGAAGAGCCTTAAATCACCTGAAGAATTGCGATCAAGTTCTCGCATCCATCATCACCCGTGTCGGAGCTTACAAGATCACGTACCGCGAGCCTACATTTGAAGCTTTGGCTCGCGCCATTGTCTTTCAGCAACTGAGCGGAAAAGCCGCGCGCACCATCTACGCTCGTCTCGAGGAAGCAGCCGGCGGCGCGATCACCCCGGAGGCGATTCAGAACCTGAGCGTGGGGGAAATGCGCCGCGCGGGGCTCTCGCGGCAGAAGATCGGCTATATTCGTGATCTGGCAGAGCACGCGCTCTCCGGCAAAGTTGATTTCGCAAACCTTCATAAGCTGTCCGATGAAGAAGTAATCGTCGCGCTGACTGACATCAAGGGCATTGGCGAGTGGACAGCGCACATGTTTCTGATTTTCGCCTTGCGCCGGCCGAATGTGCTGGCTACCGGCGACCTCGGCGTACGCACAGCAGTACAGCGCGCTTACAAGAAACGCAAATTGCCCACTCCGAAACAGATGGAGAAGATTGCTGCAAGCTGGCACCCTTACAGGAGCGTGGCCTGCTGGTATCTCTGGCGCAGCCTGGAACTAAAATAAGCATTCAGCCCCCGGCACGCCGGGGTCTTCGACATTCAGTCAAAGAAAGATCCTCGACCTGCACCGGGATTCTGTAGCTGATTGGGATTACGTGTGATGAAGGGGATTCTCAAACGCGTCCTCGCTGCTGCAGTCCTGCTTGCCGGTGTGCTCTACCTGGGTGATTACCTCGTGCTGCGTTACCGCGTCTGGCGCAACCATCGCCGGTACGGGACCATTACCGTTGAAATCCTGTACGCAATTTCACAGAAAAGTACGCCCGGAACCAACAAGACGGAGTACCAGTCAGGCGGTTTTCAGAACCAGACCTGTGTAAATTCTCTGTTCCCGCATTTTGGCTACAGCGCTTGCTGGTACTTGAAACGCAGAACCACCAAAACGATCAATATCTAGCGCAAATCCAGTTGACAGCAGCGCCACCAGCAAGACCGTGCTGCCATGTCTTTCCAACAAAAGTGCTTCTAACTTGAAAAAAATTATCCATCCGCTACAAATGTTTACCGTCTGAGGTGTGCGCATGAGGATAAGATCGGCGCAATTCTATGAGAATCCTACTGTTATTGCTGTTCGTGCCGATTCTAGCCGTCGCAGCTGCTTTGGGACAGATGTGCGACCGCACTCTAACGGTCGCAGGAAACCCGGAGGCGCCGCCAGGACTTGATATTGGGGATTTCGAAGCTACTGTGAGCCATAAGAGGCTTATTATCACGAAGGTCGAGCCCATTCATTACAGCCGCGTCTTGATTTTGATCCGGGCAATTGACCAACTCTCGCACAAAGAGTCAAAGCAACTGATTCGACGGCTCACTGCCCTAACCGCCATACCACCAAACGTCAAACTGGCGTATGGCGTCTACGCTGAGAAAATTATTTTCTCCGAGCGTTTTACTTCTGATCCTGACGAACTGCGCACCAGTCTTGGGGAATTGGTACAGAAGGCAAATTCGGGAATTCTGGGCAAGCGCGATGCAGGTTACTACGTCCTGGGTCAAGCACTTGATTTTTTTCAAAAGCCGCTGCCGGGTGATTCTATTGTCGAGCTTGTTACCGGCGTTATCGACAGTTATGACGACTACAGTGAAATTGCGAAGAAGAGCAACATCAATCCCATCACTATCACGACTTTTCTGGAAAAGGGCATTCGGCTGTTTGGCTGGGAAAACGTATCAATAAGCGCTGTAGATTCTGGCTGGAGTGCCGTTTTCGCCTACGAGGAGTTAGCAGAAGCCACTGGGGGCGCTGTGTTCTCAATTCAAAGCGATAACACATGGCTGAACTACTTGATATTCGGAATGAACCAAGCATATCTGGTTACCGTCTCTGTCCCGTCCAATGTTCGGGCTGAAGCGCGAAGCTGGCGTCTGCGCCTGAGTAATTCCAAGAGAAGGCGTTTACACGAAGCGAAAAGCGATTTCGATCTGTTGTACCCCGATCTGCTGCTTTGTAATAGTATTGGCCCGGATGCAGGTAGTGTCAGGCGATAGCCGATCTGTTTGATAGAATTCTTCCCAGGATGGCTTCTGACCGCAAAATTCGCGTGCTTGTCGCCAAACCGGGACTGGATGGCCACGACCGCGGCGCCAAGGTGATTGCTCGCGCGCTGCGCGATGCCGGCATGGAAGTCATCTACACCGGCCTGCGGCAAACCCCGGAAATGATTGTGAATTCTTCGCTGCAGGAAGATGTGGATGTGATTGGTCTTTCCATTCTTTCCGGCGCACACAACGCCATTGTTCCCAGAGTCGCGGAACTGTTGCGGGAGAAAAAGATGGATGATGTTCTGCTGCTGGTCGGTGGAATCATTCCGGAACAGGATTTTGACCTGCTGAAGAAAGCAGGCGTAGCGGCAATCTTCAATCCCGGCACCCCCATGGACGAGATTGTCGAATTCATCCGCAAGAACGTGAAGCCCCACGGGATCCCAGCGGTCACATAAAAAGAACAGGTCACAAATCACAGAAAACTCGTTCTGCAATCTGTAACCTGTGCCTGTTTTCCAGGATTGGTTAGGCCTGTTTGCGTTCCTTGTCCTGCTCGTCGCGCTCCGACTGCGGACGTTTCTGTTCCTGTCCTTGCTGTTGCTGTTTCTGGCCGCCCTGTCCTTGCTGGCCGCCCTGTCCCTGCTGACCACCCTGGCCATATTGGCTGCCCTGGCCCTGCTGACCATGCTGGCCGCTCTGACCATGCTGCCCGCTCTGACCATGCTGGCCACTCTGGCCTTGTCCACCCTGCTGGCCCTGTTTCTGCTGCGGATTTTCCTCACGCTTACGATCTTGTTCTGACATACTTCACCCTCCCACAGAGTTGTTAACTACTAAGTAAATACTTATTTAATGAGATTCAGAGTTTAATGCCGGGGATGTACAAACGATTTCAGGTGCGTTTTTGGTATTTGCTTTTGCCTTGCTGCTTCAGCGGCGGCTCGGCAATGCTGTGTGATTCATGCCTGGCGGCGACTTCTGGAGCGCGGAAAAGTCAGGCTAACCGGTCTGGCGGAGCGTCGTCTAACAGCAAGTCAGAGGTGCAGCCATGAAAAGAATTGTCTTTGCAGCGTTGGTATTGAGTGTGGCTCTTGCCATGGCCTTTGCTGCCAAAAACGGAGGCAGGGGCAGTTCGTATCGCAGCAGTGTGGATTCGCTCAGTGATGATTGCAGCGATCATCTACAGAATTACGGCCACCGCTATGACAGCATTGTTCGCGACGAGGAAACCCATAGTCTTCCCAATCAGCCTTTGAATTTCGTTGCCGAGCGGAATGGCGGCATCCAAATCAGCACCTGGGACAGGCCGGATTTTTCCGTGAAGCTCTGCAAAGAGGTCGCCGGCCACAGCGATGCTGAAGGAAGAAAGCTCCTGGCCGAGATCAAACTGTCTATCGATGGCGCGACAGTTTCAGTCAATTCGCCCCGGCATGACGACGACTATGGCGATTACAACGTGAACGCTCTGCTATTGATCAAAGCGCCCAAAGATGCCCAGGTCACGATGCAGGTCCTGAACGGCGGAATCTCCGTCCGTCGCTTTACCGGTACAGCAGAGGCGAAGGCGGCGAACGGCGGCATTTCGTTAAAAGAGAGCCGGGGCAAGCTCACCGCCCGCGCTGAAAATGGTGGCATCTCAATTCAGGACTGCGGTGGCGACGTGGTTGCCAACGTGCAAAATGGCGGCTTGTCCATCAATCTGCCGCAACAGTGGGAAGGCAAAGGCCTGGATGCGCATACCCAGAATGGTGGTTTGGTCATTGCCATCCCGCGCAACTTCAGCTCAGGGCTGGAAGTTAGCGCTTCTAACCACGTTTCCATTATTTGCAAGGACGATGCATGCGCGAATGGCCAGCGCACCTGGGACGACGAGCGGCGAATATTCCGCATTGGCAGCGGTTCTCCACAGGTCAGGGCGTCAACCGTGAATGGCGGCATTGTCATTAAGGGCACCGAGCACTCAAGAGAAATGATGTAGTCTCTGCCACATCGTTATCGTTTTCGAACGTCTCTATCGAGAGTGAGCACTTGACCTCTGAGCCGCGCGTCAGCGGTTTCCTATGAACTGCGCTCTTGCCGCAGTAACCCGTTGATTGCTGACTGTTTTTCCCCCAAAATCACATATACTTTAACTTCTGACCATGACCCGGCTGGAACAGATTATTTCCGCCACCAGGGAGCGTGTTGCCCGTTCCCGGGAGCAGGCGGATATTCCCGCCCTGGAACGCAGGGCCGCGGCCCACACCCCCCGAGGCTTTCGCCGGCGCCTGGCCGCCATGGCCCAATCGAGCCCCGCAGTGATTGCCGAGCTCAAGAAAGCTTCACCTTCCAAAGGCGTAATTCGGGGAACGTTTCACGTTTCGAGTCTTGCCGTACAGCTGGCAAAAGCCGGCGCCTCCGCGTTGTCCGTGCTGACAGATGAACAGTTCTTTCAGGGCTCGCTCGCGAATCTGATTGAAGCTTCGACAGCCACTGACCTGCCGTGTCTGCGCAAGGATTTCATGGTGGACGAGTTCCAGGTTCTGGAGGCCAAAGCCTATCAGGCCGACGCTGTTCTTTTGATCCTTGCCGCTCTGGGCGATGAGGAGTTCCGGTCGCTATTGATGCGTGCGCGACAACTGGAACTGGATGCAGTCTGTGAGGTCCACGACGAAGTCGAACTTCAGCGTGCAATGGACGGCGGAGCAGACATCATCGGCGTCAACAGCCGCGATCTGCGGACGTTTGAAATCAAATTGGATACGGTTTGGGAACTGGCAGCGAAGATCCCTTCCAGCGCCTTACGGATTGCCGAAAGCGGAATTGCCAAAGGTTCGGAGATCAGAGAATTTTACGATTTTGGCTATCAGGCATTCCTGATTGGTGAAACTCTAATGCGGGCCGACGATCCCGGCAAGAAACTTCGCCAGATTTTGGAAGAAGCAGGGTTCTATCCGCAGTTGACGACTGCGCCGGCAGAGTGGCGTGGCACAATCCACTGATCTGCGATCGAAAACCCCCTCAATTTCATGCGTACCTGGATCAAAATTTGCGCCACTACCTGCATCGAAGATGCGCAGGCTGCCATTGCAGCCGGCGCCGACGCGCTGGGATTTGTGTTTGTTCCCAGCAAGCGCCGGATATCAGCGGAGCAGGCCGCGGCGATTATTGCGCAGCTTCCCGCTACCATAGAACGGGTAGGAGTTTTCAACAACGATTCTGCGGCGCGCATCCGGGAAGTAGTAGAACACGCAGGATTAACTGCGGTGCAGTTGCACGGAGAAGAATCGCCCGAGTTCATAGCTCAGTTAATGTCCGGATGGACACGCGCGCCACGCATGCGCGTGATCAAAACAGTCCTGGTCAACCATGATTTTCCCCAGAGGTTTGCGCAAGTTTGCGACAGAAATGACTGTATTGATTGCATACTGCTGGATGCGGGTGCGGGCAGCGGAATGACGTTTGATTGGAGCAAGGCACAGCCACAGCTTGGGCGCAGCCAAAAACCAATCATTGTTGCCGGGGGGCTGAACGCGGAAAACGTAGGTGAAGCTATCAGGCAATTCTCGCCGTGGGGCGTGGACGTGGCCTCCGGAGTGGAACGCAAGCCGGGACGCAAAGACCCCGACAAATTGATGGCCTTTGTGGCGGCCGTAAGAAAGGCAGAAAAGAAATGAAAGCAGCAGCTCAGGCAAAGGCTACGCCGGGACGTTTTGGCCCTTATGGCGGCCGCTACGTTCCGGAAACGCTCATGGCGGCGCTCGAGGAGCTGGAGCGCGAATATGAGAAAGCCCGGCGCGACAAAAAGTTCCGCGCTGAATTTGATCGGCTGCTCAAGGAGTATGCCGGACGTCCAACTCCGCTGTTTTTCGCCCGGCGGCTCACAAGCGACCTGGGTGGGGCAAAAATCTATCTGAAACGTGAAGACCTGTTGCACACCGGCGCGCACAAGATTAACAACTGCCTGGGGCAGGCGCTGCTGGCGCGACGCATGGGAAAGCACCGCATCATTGCGGAAACCGGCGCGGGACAGCATGGCGTGGCCACGGCAACGGTGTGCGCGCTGTTCGGTGTTCAATGTGTGGTGTACATGGGCCTGGAGGACATGCGGCGACAAGAGCTGAACGTCTTCCGCATGCGCCTGCTGGGCGCTGAAGTGCGCGGCGTGGATTCGGGATCGCGAACCTTGAAAGATGCCATCAATGAAGCCATGCGTGATTGGGTGACCAATGTTCGCACCACGCACTATCTGCTCGGAAGTGTTCTGGGTGCGCATCCTTATCCCACGATGGTTCGCGATTTCCACTCCGTCATCGGGCGGGAAACACGCTCCCAGATTCTGAAAGCGGAAGGCAGGCTGCCGACGGCAATCATGGCCTGCGTGGGCGGCGGCTCGAATTCAATAGGAATTTTCCATGAGTTTATCGGCGACAAGAAAGTCAAGCTCATCGGCGTAGAGGCCGGAGGGCGAGGCAACGAGCTTGGTGAGCATGCTGCGCGTTTTCGCGGCGGCCGGCCTGGCGTGTTGCAGGGAACGTATTCCTATGTTCTGCAGGACGGCCATGGCCAGATCGCTACCACGCATTCGATTTCCGCGGGACTGGATTATCCTTCCATCGGGCCGGAACATGCCGCGCTTGCGGATAGCAAACGTGCCGAATACGTGCCCGCGTCGGACAAGGAAGCGCTGGACGCCTGCGTGCAGCTGGCACGAACCGAGGGAATTATCCCCGCACTCGAGTCCGCGCACGCGATTGCCGAATGCATCAAGCGGGCCCCCAAAATGAAAAAGTCTGACGTGGTGGTGGTGAACGTTTCAGGCCGAGGAGATAAAGATATCGGGATTTTGAGGGAAAACCTCAAAATTGGATGATCCGATGATCGGACCTCGGCCGCAACCCAGAAGCGGCGAGGCTGGGCCGGCTCTGATTTGTCGCGAAATTGGATTAGGATCCCACAGCATAGATCGCCTCTTCTGCGTACTTCGGGATCGCGAAGATCGGGTCTGGCTTCGCCGTCAAGAACTGAAGTCGATGATCCGATACAGTGGCGGAGGCTGCAGCATCAGGGCTTCGCCGCCAGCGCCTGGTCGATCAGCGTTTCAAATTGTTCAAGCGGCCGCGCTCCCATCACTCGCTTGCCTTCGGTTACACCGTCAACCGTCTTCCCGATCACGAAGCCGGGCGTAGCGGGAATCTGCGCAGCCATGGCCGCCTCCTCGTCCTGGCGGACGGCGGAGTAGTATTTTCGCGATTCGGTACAGACATGGTAGAGGCTCATGTCGAGCGGAATGGCTTGCGCGGCCTGCTCGATCACAGCCGGTGAGAGCTCTTCTGAGCGGCGCATCAACGCGTCGTGCATCTGCCAATACTTGTTCTGGTCGCCGGCGCAGCGCGATGCCTCGGCCGCAATCATGGCCCAGGGATGGAACGGCAGCGGCAGGTCGCGGCTCACAAAGCGCACCTTCCCGCTCTCAATGTACTTCTTCTTGAGCGCTTCGAACACTTCACTGTGGAACCTGGCACAGTGGCTGCACTGGTAGTCGCTGAATTCCACCATCGTGACCGGAGCTTCGTTCTTGCCGATGTAATTGTCCCGACGCCCGTCTGCGGCCAATTTCACCTGCAGGAAAGAGTCAAAGTCGAACTTGGAGAAATCGATCGCCGGCGCCGCCGGCTGCTGCATCTGCAGCAGAGCGCGAATCTCCTTCAACTCAAGCAGGATGGCATCAGCCTGGGTCCTGGTGATGGAGTCTACCGGCGCGCTGGAAGTGGCCACTGCTGCCGGGGCTTTGCCGGACGCCTTCGCGACTGTGTTGCCAGGGGCCGGCTTGACGGGACCCGTTGCGGGCGGGACGTTGGACTGCGGCGTCGTGCAAGCGCTCGCATCTCCTGAAACCGGGCACTGGGCGCTTGAGCATGCTACGAGCGCGATAAGGACGATGGCAACAACCGGGATTCGCATGGGACTCTCCTTGGTCGGGCGCCGCTATTATCGCCGAAACGGGTAATCGACGCAGCAGGACGAAGGCAGGCGGTTCCCGCATGCTTTCGCGGGCACCTTCCATGCTGTGACCGTTCGAAGGCGCTGAAGGAGCGGGCGGAAGAAGGGCGCCGGTAGTAAGCTAGTAGCAATCTTTTCTGCATCGCGAGAGACGGCAAAAAATGAATCCTGAGAAGAAGTCTTCGCCTAACGGCTCAATCACCCGATCACCCGATCATCGGATCGCCCGATCTGGAGACGCCCCGGTTTCCCGGCTTCGCTTTAATCGAAAGCCGGGGCTGGTGGCCTATATCACGTGCGGCGACCCTGATCTGGCGACATCGCATGAGATCATTCTCGCGGCAACTTCTGCCGGCGCGGATGTAATCGAACTGGGTGTTCCCTTCAGTGATCCGGTTGCGGATGGGCCTGTCATTCAGCGGGCCAGCGAGCGCGCGCTCAAGAACGGGACATCGTTGCACGATGTTCTGCAACTGGCGCGCGACATTCGTCGCAAGTCAGAGGCGGGTTTGATCATTTTTTCTTACCTCAATCCGGTTTTGCGCATGGGCCTGAAGAATTTTTGCCAGGCTGCGGCAGATTCGGGCGTTGACGGCGTGCTTCTCATTGATATGACTCTCGAAGAATCCGCGGAATACCGGCAGTGCATGAAGTCTCATAACCTGGCAGCCATTTTTCTTGCCGCTCCTACGAGCACCGATGAGCGGCTCAAAAAAATCGTCCAGGCATGCAGCGGTTTTGTATATGCGGTTTCGCGCACGGGCATTACGGGCACGCAGAAACAACTCGCGGTTGATGCGCGTACTCTGGTGAATCGGATTCGAAAATATACGAATCTGCCGGTGGCAGTGGGGTTCGGCATCTCCAGTGCGCAGCAGTTTGCGGAGGTAGGAGAATTCGCTGACGCCGCCGTGATCGGCAGCGCGATTGTTCAAGCCATCGAGCAGAATCCTGGGCGCGCCGCCCAGACTGTGGCAGAATTGATCAGTTCTCTCACTGCCGGCGAAAAGTCCGCCTCGCATGGTTCCTGAAATCGGAAGTTTATGGATATAGCTGACTGGCGAAAAAAAATCGACGAAATGGACCTGCGCCTGGTCAAGCTGCTGAACGAACGCGCCGGCGCGGCCCGGGAAATCGGCAGGCTCAAGCGCAATACCAGCATGCCTATTTACGAGCCGGAACGGGAGAAGCAGATTTTTGAAAACGTACGCAAAGCCAATCAGGGACCGCTGCCGGACAGCGAGCTGCGCCACGTTTTCGAGCGGATCATTGACGTGATGCGCAATATTCAGAAGCAGGAAATCCAGCCGGCAGGCAAAGACCAGTCCGGCCGCACGGAATTTGATGTTGAAGTGAACGATTGAAGAGATCGCCGGGATCGCAACGGGATCGCAGCGGGATCGCACGTGATCGGAAAAGTCAGCAAGTGAGCAGTTGGATATCTCGGAGTCAGGTTAGATTCATGATTGTTGCAATGCAGGAAACAGCGTCGGAAGAACAGATCCAGAAGGTGATCGAACGTCTGATCAACATGGGTTTCGAGGTGCACCGTTCCACGGGCGCCCACCAGACGGTGCTTGGAGCGGTAGGAGCGCGGCGCGAGTTCGATACGCGCGATATTGAGGTGCTTCCCGGAGTGGGCGAGGTGCATCGCATCAGCTCACCCTACAAGCTGGTAGCGCGCAGTTTTCGCCCCGAAGGCACAGTTGTCAAGTTCCCCAACGGCGTGAGCGTTGGAGGCACTGAAGTTGTCATCATGGCCGGCCCGTGCTCGGTGGAATCACGAGATCAACTTTTTGCCGTGGCTGAGACGGTTGCAAAAGGCGGCGCCAAGTTTCTGCGCGGAGGCGCATTCAAACCCAGGACTTCACCCTACTCTTTCCAGGGCCTGGGTGAGGAAGCTCTGAATCTGCTGCGGCAGGCAGCCGACCAGTACGGATTGCTGGTGGTGAGCGAGATCATGGAGATCTCGCAGATTCCGCTCATGCTGCCCTATGTGGACCTGCTCCAGGTAGGCGCGCGCAACATGCAGAACTTCAACCTGCTTCGTGAGCTGGGAAAATTGCGCAAGCCGGTCCTGCTGAAGCGTGGCATTGCGGCCACCATCGAAGAGCTGTTGCTCTCGGCGGAATACATCATGGCCGGCGGGAATTATGAAGTGATCGTGTGCGAGCGCGGCATACGCACTTTTGAGACCTACACGCGCAACACCCTGGACATCTCCGCCATTCCCATTGTGAAAAAGCTTTCGCACCTGCCGATCATTGCTGATCCATCGCATGGGACAGGCCGGCGCGAGAAAGTGGCGCCGATGGGACGCGCCGCCGTTGCCGCCGGCGCTGATGGCCTGCTGGTGGAGGTCCACAACTGTCCCGACCAGGCGCTCTCTGACGGCGCCCAATCTCTGTATCCGGAACAGTTTGTCCAGCTCATGGAGCAACTCCGTATAATTGCACCCGCCGTGGGAAGAACGCTCCAGTAGGAGCGCCTTTCCACCTGATAACCAAGAAGTCAGGAGTCAGAAGACAGAAGTCAGAAGCCAGAAGAACCGCAAGGTCTCTCCGGTTCTGCGCTTCGCGCACACCCGTCGAGATGACGAATTGTAGCGGTGGTCACAATATTATTTAAACTGCCTTAACTACTGAGCACTGTGTTTAAACAAATCACCATCATCGGCACGGGCTTGATCGGCGGCTCGTTCGGCATGGCCGTGAAGGGTTGCTTGCCAGGAGTCCGGATCGTCGGCTGCGACCGGGCGCACGTGCTGGAGCGCGCGCGCAAAATGGGAGCTTTGGACGCCGGGAGTGAAGATCACGTAGAAGCTGTGCAAGGCAGTGATCTGATTTTGCTGGCAACTCCTGTGGGCACGATCATCGATTTAATCGAGCGCATCGGGCCAATCGTCCCGCCCACGTCCCTGATTACCGACGTTGGCAGCACCAAGGTGGAGATTCTGGACCGCGCGCGTTCGGTTTTTGGCAACCGGGCGGGCCAGCGCTTTCTCGGCGGACATCCCATGGCCGGCAAGGAGCACAGCAGCATTTTTTCCGCCGAGGCAACTCTGTTCACCAATGCCACTTGGTTCTTTGTTCCTTCAGCTTCGCAGCAGGATTTCGAGAGCGGGAACATTGCAGCGTACCGGACGTTGCTGGAGCGCATCGGAGCGCGTGTGGTACCGATGGAAGCTGAGCACCATGACCGCCTTTGTGCCTGGATCAGCCACCTGCCACAAATGGTTTCGACCGCGCTGGCAGGCATATTGCTGGAGCAGTTCGGCGATGACTCTGATCTTCAAAACATCAGTTCGCGCGGCCTGCGCGAGATGACCCGCACCGCCTCAAGCCCCTATTCCATGTGGCGCGACATCGCGCACACCAATACACGCAATATCAGCGAGGCGCTGGCCGCGCTGGAGCAGCGGCTCGCCCACATCCGCGAAAATCTGCGCACCCAGGAGCTGCGCGAAGAATTCGAGCGGGCGAACCAGTTCGAGCTGAAGAAACC
>DATDNH010000396.1:0-5871 GCA_036518395.1 Candidatus Angelobacter sp.
CTTCCCAAAGATGTCCGGCTTCTTCTCCGGTGACTACTAACCATATCCTTATGGCGCAGCCTTCATGGCAGATGGGAATAGCGCCGTTTACCCACTTGTTGTCATAGTAATTCTTTTCAAAGGCTATACGCTGCCGTTCAGCCTCATCCTCATCGCTATCGTACAACTCGTTCGGAGGCATTCCGGAGAGATCATTCCAGGCTTCGCGGTGCGGAAAGGGTTGGGAAAGCACTCCCACAAGACCCTCGCCTTCACGCCAGGGTTTTTCGTCCATCTCTCCGAGCCGAAAGACGCCGTAGAACGGTCCCGCTCCGCCATTCGCGACGCGCGTGATGAAATACCGATAATCCGCGGGCAGGACGATGCTGTGACGCTGCTCAAATGCTGCTACCTTGCTTTCGGGCAACGGCGGATTGAGTAGAAAATTATGTCCTTGTGCTCCGAAGATGTTGGGGCGCTCCAGCAACATCTCGCGCACCAACTTGTGAACGCGTTCCGGCTCCAGTTCCATTGGTGAAATCCTGGATCATGGTACAGAAAAGCAGGCCACACGCCACAGGCAATAGGCCACAGCAAAGAAAAAGCAGATTCCGCAGCCGAGGGCACCTCCACCCCGCCACATCCAAACCCGGCATGCGTCGGGGGCCCCGGCGGCTGCGCTCCACACCTATTTTGGGGGCCGACACTTCCACAGCCGAAGGCGGCTGTGCCACACAAGCCGGCCGACTCAACGGGCATTAACCCTTCTCCACAAGACTTGACAACACCTAGCGTTCACACGCAGTGACTCTCATTGATGATTAGGGTCTAAGGATGCAGAGTTACTCCAGAGGTGCAAGTCATGGCCGTGAACGCGACCGCTCAAGCAAAGTTCACTCATCAAACCAGGCCTGCAGTGCTGGTTTTATGCGCAGGGCTGCTATTTGCTTTGGCAGGATGTATTGGTGGTGGTGGCGGCGGATTACTCAGCGGTGGCGTTGACTTTACGCTCTCGGTTTCACCCGGCTCGCAGACAGTAACAGCAGGGAACTCAATCGGGTACGCCATCACGATCACTCAAAAATCAGAATTGGGGCCGCTGGTCCAGTTGAGCGTAAGAGGACTGCCTCCGGGAGCTGCAGCCGGATTTAGTGACACAGGGTACCTATCGGGTACAACAAATCTTGTTATTTTGACGGCGATCAACACCGCACCGGGAACGTTCCATCTGACGATTGCGGGAACCGATCTTAGCGGCACGCAAACAGCAGAAGCGATGTTGACGGTGAACGCCGGACCACCACCGATTGACTTCGTTATGACTGCGACACCAGCAACCCAGACTACACTCGGCGGCGGATCGGTAGACTACAAAGTCTCCGTCACCTCAGACAATGCCGCTCCTGTGAATCTGAGTGTCACCGGACTGCCGGCAGGAGCGACAGGCACATTCAATCCGGCTTCCATCACCCACGCGGGCACGTCCACGCTTACTGTGGCTACCGAGAATCCCACGGCTCCCGGTTTCTATGGATTGAACGTGGTCGGGTCTGATCCGACTGGAACACAAAAAGTACCCATCATTCTCAACATTGCGTCTGTCGACTTCACTTTGCAACAATTCGTTGGCCCCTCCTCGGTGACGGCTGGTGGAAAAATCATTGGAGCTGTGACGGCGAAGCCGGTTCTGGGCGTGCTGGCATCGGTGAACCTGAGCGTGGTCAGCGGATTGCCGCCGGGCGCAAGCGCGAGTTTTAACCCCACTACCCTGGGAGGCTCCGTGACTCTATCAACGATGACCATCAGCACCACAACGTCGCTTGCGCCGGGGTTTTACCAACTTGGTGTGCAAGGCGCTGATCCAAGTGGAATCCAGATTGCACAGGTTCCATTTCGGGTCATCAGCGGAAACCCCTCAGCCGGCTTTTTCCTTGCCGCCGTTCCCGATCAACTTGAAGTGCAGGCCGGCGGTCAGGCCTTCTATACGATTATTGTGTCGAACAATGCAGGGCCGGTGCCGGCGGTGACGTTTTCTGTGGCTGGTCTGCCGTTGAACTCTGCGGCGGCGATCACGCCGATCGGGGGCAACGCTTTTCAATTGAGCGTTTCTACTGATCCACTTAGTGACCAGAGCGTTGCCGATATCCTCATCACGGCAACTGGGCCGAGCGGGACGCAGCAGATAGATGTGGCACTACAAATCGATTGATCAGGTTACAGGTGACAGGTTACAGGTTACAGAAAAAGCAAAATGCGGATTCCTTCCTTCGGCTACGCGAGCTCACCTCCCACGGCACGCCGGGGCAGGCGAGGACAGGCTGCTACGCGGATCGGAATGACAAACTGAAAAAACAGGGGGACAGGGTACAGAAAAGCAGGGAACAGAAAAGCAAAAGCAAATGCAGAAAGCAGGCTTCCACCACCTCCGCTGCTTATAAAGTTGGCAGCTTGCGCGGTTGCGGGCCGAGTGGGAATGCCTTAGTGATACGCTGCAGTTCCTCATCACTTAGCCGCAGGCTGCCGGCGCCGGCATTCTCTTCTGCATGTTTCGGATTTGACGCTTTAGGGATGGCGAATATGTTGGGCCAGCGCAGCAGAAAACGCAGCGCGACCTGGCGCGGAGTAGCGTGGTGAGCGCCGGCGATTTCCTTCAGCAGCCGGCCACCGGCGGTGTTTGGATTCGGAAACTTGCTTTGTCCAAACGGGCTGTAGGCGACCAAGGCAACATCGTGCTCTTCGCACCAGGGCAATACTGCGTGCTCGATGGCGCGCTCCTTCAGGTGATAAAGCACCTGGTTGCAGACAAGCCGTCCCGCACCTGCGATCTGCAAGGCTTCTTCCAGATCGTCCTCATCGAAGTTGCTCACGCCCCAGGAAAGGATTTTTCCCTGCTTCTTGAGTTGTTCGAAGGCAGCAATGGTATCTTCCAACGGGTACGATCCGCGCCAATGCAGTAAGTAGCAGTCGAGACGATCCGTGTTGAGCCGGACAAGCGACCTCTCGCATGCCGCCACTGTGCCCCTGCGCGAAGCATTTTGGGGTAGAACTTTTGACACCAGGAAAACGTCATCGCGCCGCCCGGAAATCGCTTCGCCTACGATTTTTTCAGCTTCACCCGATCCGTACATTTCGGCTGTATCGATGTGGGTCATACCCAGATCGAGGCCGCGGCGCAGCGCAGCAATCGCCGTGGAACGTTCCGCGCTTTCGATGTACCAGGTCCCCTGACCGATAACCGGCACTGCTCGTCCGCTGGATCCAAAGGGCCGATGTTCTATGATTCGCGCCCGGAGAGGTTCTGCTGGTTCCTGAGCACGTAACGCTGTATTCACTCTCGCCATAATTTCAATCCCGTTTATTTATAGATGATTCAATCTTGCGTGGCGACGTAGGAAAAGCAGGCAACAGGCAATAGGCAACAGGCCACAGTAAAGCAGCAACAAGACAGGTGACAGCAAACATTTTTGATTTTTGATTGTTGATTTCTGATTGAGAGAAGCAGCAATTAGCAATTGGCAATTAGCAAAACCAGGGAACAGGGAATAGGGAACAGGTTACAGGCAACAGGCCACAGCAAAGGCAAAGGCAGATTCCTTCCTTCGGCTACGCAAGCTCACCTCGAGGACACGCTGCTTCGCGAAGGGCTGCAGGCCTGAAGGCCTGCTCCACCCTCTGTTGCCTGTGACCTATCGGCCGGGAAAGGAAGTGTCACTCCGCTGGAGTTCCACCCTGAAAGAAGTTGCCAGCCCGCCAATGAAATTTAGAGTAGATAATCTACAGAATAAGTAGTAGAGTGTCTACACAATGAGTCGCAAGCCACCATCGCATGTTGATCTGCTGCAGGGCACGCTTGACTTGCTTATCCTGCGCACGCTGCTGACGGGGCCGGCCCACGGCCACGCCATCGCCAGGCACATCCAGCGAACTACGGAAGACCTGTTGCAAGTGGAGACGGGCTCTTTGTATCCGGCGCTGCATCGCCTGGAAGCAAAAGGCTGGCTGGCGGCTTCGTGGGAGCTCTCCGACAAAGGCAAGCGGGCCAAGTATTATCGGCTCACATCACTGGGCAGAAAGCAGCTTGCCAGCGAGCATTCGAAGTGGCAGGCCTTTGCGCGCGCCGTGGGGTTGATCTTGAATCCGGAAGACCAGGAGGGTTAAGCCATGTCCTTCATCCACAAATTGAGCGGGCTGTTCCGGCGCAAGGACAAAGAAGCCGAGATCCGCGAGGAACTGGAATTCCATCTGGAAGAAGAAGCCGAGGAGCGCCAAAGCGACGGCCTGGCAGCCGACGAGGCCAGGTGGGCAGCGCACCGCGAGCTGGGGAACGTGGCATTGCTCGAGGAGAATGTGCGCGCAGTGTGGATCTGGACATCCTGGGAAAGGCTTCTCCAGGACCTTCGCTACGCGGTGCGGATGATGATCGCGAACAAGGCGTTCAGCGCGCTGGCCATTCTCTCGCTCGCTTTGGGCATTGGAGTCAACACTGCTCTTTACAGCTTTCTTGACTCGATGCTGCTGAGCTCGCTGCCGGTCTCCGACCCGGATTCGCTGGTGATCCTCCAGTGGCACGGTCCACCACGCTGGAAAGGAAACGAGCGGTTTCCGTCAGTGATTCACGGCATGAGCGGCACCATCTATAACGATCCTAAGCTTGGGGACATCGCCGGCATCCTCCCATATCCTGCCTATGAGTTGTTTCGGAAGAATGACGCGCTCTTCTCCAGCGTGTTCGCCTATCACCCTACGCGAGATCTGAATGTCCTGGTTAAAGCCCAGGCCGAAATCGTCAAAGGCGAATATGTATCCGGGGATTACTTTGCCGGACTCGGCGCGCAGCCTGTTGCTGGGCGGATGATCCTGGGGAGCGACGATGATGCGGGAGCGGCGCCCGTGGCGGTGGTCAGTTCAAAGTTCAGTCAGCGACATTTCGGGGGCGCCACCGATGCCGCTGGACAAACAATACTTATCAACAACGTCGCTTGCACGGTGGTCGGAGTTACTCCGCCGGAATTCTTCGGCGTCGACCCTGCAGCCGCACCGGATGTCTATCTTCCCATGCGTGCAAGCGTAGCCATGGAAGCCGCTCTGCCGTTTGGCGACAGGCCTGAGAGGTTCCTTGACCAGAATGACTACTGGATTGAGGTCATGGCGCGGTTGCGTCCCGGTGTAACACGCGAGCAGGCACAAGCGGCTCTGGCTCCACAGTTTCACGAGTGGGCGGAGAGCACGGCAAGGAGTGCGGCAGAACGGCAGACCCTTCCCGCCCTGGTGGTCCAGGAAGGGGCAAGTGGAGTGGAGACGCTGCGTCGCGAGTATTCGGAGCCGCTGTACTTTCTTATGGCGCTGGCCGGACTGATTCTGGCTATTGCCTGCGCCAACATTGCCAATCTGCTGCTGGCCCGCGCGACGGCAAGAAGGGGCGAGATGGCCTTGCGGCTCAGCCTGGGAGCTGGCCGGCTTCGCCTGGTGCGACAACTTCTGACGGAGAGCCTTTTGCTGGCCTCGCTGGGCGGCGCCCTGGGAATATTGGTTGCGATCTGGGGCATGCGCTCTTTGACGGCAATGCTGTCGACCGGCCAGAGATATATTCCGCCGCACGCGCAACTGAACTGGCACGTGCTGGGTGTGGCCGTAGCGCTCTCACTCCTGACCGGGGTGTTGTTCGGCCTGGCGCCGGCGATCAACTCGACACGTGTGAACATCTCACCCGCGCTGAAGAAGACTCCGGCTGGCGGGGCCGGTTCGCGAACGCGTCCGGGCCTGAGCCGTGTGCTGGTAGTGTCGCAGATTGCTTTGTCACTGCTCATGCTGGTTGCCGCTGGACTTTTTGTGCGGACACTCAAGAACCTGCAATCGGTCGAGCTGGGCATCAATCGCGAGAACCTGCTGCTT
>DATDNH010000397.1:0-4849 GCA_036518395.1 Candidatus Angelobacter sp.
ATCAGCAATCAGAACTCCGCCCAGATTTCCGGCTAGCGACAGAGAAAGACCTGACCCAGTTACTGGAGCTCATGCGCGAGTTCTATCAAGACCAGGGTATGACGTTCGATGAGGAGGTGGCGCGAAGCGCGCTGCGGAAGAGTTTTGTTGATCCGGCGCTGGGAAGCGCCTATTTGATCCTGGCGAACAACGAGCTGGCGGGCTACTTTGCGCTCACGGCGTGCTTCAGCCTGGAATTTCACGGAAGAATTGGGCTGCTGGATGAGCTTTACGTCCGCGAACCTTTCCGCAAGCAGCACCTGGGCAGAGCGGCTATTGAATTCGTGCAGGAAATTTGCAGAAAGACCGGCATCAAGGCGCTGCGGCTCGAAGTGGGAGAGAAGAATGAAGCGGCGCAGGCCCTGTACAACTCGCTGGGGTTCAAGCGCGACATCAGGTATCTATTCACGAAATGGCTGTGAGCAACCTTAACCCTGTCACACGGCAAATGCGGGAACATCTGCCGGGTGATTCCTCAAGCTGCCGGGAATTCATATAAAATTTCCAATCGCCTGAATGGAGCCAACTCAATGAAATCGATTCGCATGTGGGCATTACTGCTGGTTTGGATACCGTCACTCCTCAGTGCTCAGTCCATTGATTATAAGAATCCCGACCAGGGCAATTTTACAGTCAAGGATTTTCAATTCAAGTCTGGCGAGCGGCTGCCGGAGGTAAGAATCCATTACTACACCTTGGGCTCACCGCAAAAAGATGCGAGCGGCAAAACGCGAAACGCAGTAATCATCCTGCATGGCACGGGCGGCTCAGGGAGACAGTTTTTGACGGCGAATTTCGCCGGAGTGCTGTTTGGTCCGGGACAACTGCTCGACGCCTCGAAGTATTTCATCATTCTTCCTGACAACGTGGGACACGGCCAATCCAGCAGGCCGAGTGACGGCATGCGCATGCGCTTTCCCCATTACGAATATGACGACATGATCGAGCTTCAGTACCGGCTGGTCACGCAGGGCCTGGGAGTAAATCATTTGCGGCTGGTGACGGGTACTTCCATGGGCGGAATGCATACATGGCTGTGGGGAGAGCAGCACCCGGATTTCATGGACGCTCTGGCGCCCCTGGCCAGCCAGCCCATCGAGATTGCCGGACGCAATCGCATGATGCGCCGCATGATCATGGACGCTATCCGCACCGACCCGGAATGGAACAATGGCGACTACAAAACCCAGCCTCATGGATTGGCTGCTGCCGAAGGCGTGCTGATCTTCATGGGCAGTGCTCCCATCCGCATGCAGAAAGAAGAACCCACACGCGAAAAAGCCGATGCCTACCTGGAAGAGAGAATTGCCCAGGGCGTGAAGAATACGGATGCGAACGACATGCTTTATTACTTCGACGCGTCGCGAAACTACAATCCGGAGCCGCAGTTGGAAAAAATCCTTGCTCCCTTGACGGCGATCAACTCGGCCGACGATACCATCAATCCGCCGGAATTGAAGATCATTGACAAGGACATCCAGCGGGTGAAGAACGGGAAATACGTGCTGATTCCCGCCAGCGAAGAGACGCGCGGGCACGGAACACATTCATGGCCGGTTTTCTGGCAGCAATATCTGGCGGAGCTGTTGCAGCGTTCGCAACACTGAAGCTTGCCGCTGACGATGGACTAACATTTGTAGTATGGGTTCTCACATCATGGGCGTAACGCAAACCGCGCTTCCGCGACAGGAAGCGTCGCAAACCCAACCTGCGGCTGCGCGTGCCCCTGATCCTTCAAGAATTCCCTCTCTCGATGGGCTACGTGCCATCTCCGTCCTGCTGGTAATCGTCTTCCACATGAGCATTGCCGGTGATGCTCCCGCTTTCTTCATTCATTTGAGCACCTTCGGGGTGCAGGTCTTCTTCGTGATCTCAGGATACCTGATTACTTCGCTGTTGCTGGCGGAGCGCGAGCGGCTGGACAGAATCGATCTCAAGGCGTTCTATCTGCGCAGGGTGTTTCGCATCATCCCCGCCGCTTATGGCTTTCTGGCAGTTATTTTTGTGTTCTACTGGGCAGCATTCCGGCCGGTGGACATCATTTCCACGCTCACGTTCACCACAAACTATGATCTGGGAAGGCCAACCGTAGTCGCCCACTTCTGGTCGCTTGGAGTGGAAGAGCAGTTTTACCTTCTGTGGCCGATCACGCTGGGCCTTTTCTTCCGCCAGCGCCTGCGCATCCTGGTATGGGCACTCTGTTTATCGCCATTCTTCATTGTTGCGCTTCATTTCCTACATTTGAATGAATACCGAGCGCTGGCTTTTCCGACTACGTATGACACTCTGGCGATGGGCTGCTTGGCTGCGGTGCTCGGGTCGAGGCTCGAATTTCTGCGCTCGCGCTGGTTCGTTCTGTGCGGTCCTCTAGCCCTGCTTTGTCAATGGCCTTTATGGACCACCAAACTATCCGGACTCGTGCACGTCTTCTTTCTCTGGCCGGCGATGCATCTCTTTATCGCGATGTTCATGGTGCATGCTATCTATCGTCCCTACTGGCTGTTGAATGTGAAACCAATGGTGTGGATCGGCACGCTGAGCTATAGCCTGTATTTATGGCACCAGCCGTTCATCGCCGAGCCGCGCCTGGCGCACAGGTTCACTCTGCTTTGGATCTTCGCCAGCGCTGCTGCGTCTTACTACCTGCTGGAGCGCCCGCTGCTGCGGCTGCGGAAACGATTGCGCAAGGTACCGGTGGGTGATGTGAGCAAAACTCCTGCCTGACTTCTGGCTACTTAAAGATTGGAGTCCCAGCTGTTCAGATCACGGCGATCACGATGCGATCACGGCGATCACGTGCGATTAGTTAGCCTTCCTCATCCGGCGGCCCCATGGCGCCTGCCAGGTCCTGCTGCTTGATCTTTTCCACGTTAAATCTTGCCGCGCGATCGCGCATGGTCTTTAATACTTCTTCCAACTCCGGCAGGTCGCCTTTAATCCAGCGCAGTGGGTTGATTCGGGCGACCACAAACGCGCGCAGATACGGGCTGGTCAGGCCGCGTTCCTTCAACTTCTTTACCGCGGCTGCAACTTTTTCTTCCAGATCAAGCACCATTGCGGCGCGTTTCTCGTGCTCTTTGATAGCTGCTCGCAAAGGCTCATCGGTAAAGCTTTCCAGGCGCCGCAGGATCGAGTGATAAACTCCGCCACCAAAACGCGGCAGGCGCTCGTAGCAGACGCCCAAGGTAACGAGGGCGGGTTCATCCAGATAAAAAGCGAATGAGGACTCCGGACGGGAAGCATCTTCATCCACCAGTCCACGATAGATGCGTATCACCTCCAGCGAGCGCTCTTTCAGGTTATGCGCCTTCTCGGTATTCAGCGCCAGAATCTGCCATGCGATTTCTCGGTCAGCAACGACCAGGGCAGAAATGGACTTCGCTCCCAGGCGGCGCATGGCTGCCAGGCGATGACGTCCATTCGGTGTCCAGAAGCCGCCATTGGGCGCAGTGACGGCAATGATGGGATCGAGAAACCTGCCGGTGCGATTGATCACGTCGGCCAGGCGCTTGTGGTGTGTATCAGAAAGATCGCGCTGAAATGGCGTGGGCTCAACGGCGTCAATAGGAAGAATGGACAGCAGCACCGGATGCCCGCCCAGCGGGTCCTTATAAGATCCCACAATGCAGCCGCCGGATTTTTCGACTAGGCCGGCAACTTCAGCCGCTGCTCCCTCCGGCTTCTCCAATCCACACTCCGCCGGAGTCAAGCCTTTGGTGGATGGCTTGGCCTTGCGAGGCCGTCTGCGAGCTGGTGCGCGCTTCGGCATGTAAGTAATAGGTTACAGTACAATGTCAGAGATTAGAGTTGAAATGCTCTGAATGAGATTTGGCCCATTCTCGGATATGGGGCAGTCGTAATTCTTGCGGCAGCGTTTGTGGTATTTGTTGCGCTCGCAGGAATCGTTACGGAATTCGATCAGGGAGGATTTGTTGGCAGCCTGAGGCTTCGAAGAGTTTTTTGGGCAGTTGCTTGCGTTTTCTGGGCCTATGAATGTGCTTTCTTTTTGCTTGAACTTGTTTGGAAGACGTCGCCGGGTAAGCGAATTGTTGTTTCTTTCTCCATTGCTATTGTGGTTACGGGTGTGATGGCAATTCGAGGCTTCCGGAACAAGCACAGGGCCCTGATCAAGCCCTGATCCGGCCTTGAATGTTTGTGATGTACCTCTTTGGTTTTGCTTGTTTTTGATTTGCTGTTGGTCTTGAGCTAACTACTAAGTACTCATTACTAATTACTGCTTTTTTGCGCCCTTTTGTTTCCTGTGTTCATCTCATTGGGCATGGCTACCACTACCATCACTCCTGTATTGCCCTCTTTACTTGAGCTGGAGACAGCGGCCGATCTTGTCCACCGATTTGTTCCACCGACGCTGCAATATTCGTGGCCGCTGCTGAATCAGCGTGCCGGATGCGAAGTGTGGCTGAAGCATGAGAACCACACGCCTACCGGAGCGTTCAAGGTGCGTGGCGGCATCATTTATATGGACTGGCTGCGCCGTACTCATCCCGAGGCGAAAGGTGTTATCTCCGCTACTCGGGGGAATCATGGACAGTCGGAGGCATTCGCTGCCCGTCAGTTCGGGGTACAGGCGGTTGTGGTGGTGCCGTTCGGCAACAGCCGGGAAAAGAATGCCGCCATGCGCGCCCTCGGCGCCGAACTGGTGGAACATGGCGATGACTTCCACGCCGCCGACCATCATGCCGCCGAACTCGCCCGCGAACGGGGGCTCTTCCGCATGTCCGCGTTTGACATATTGCTCGTGCGCGGTGTCGCCAGCTATGCCCTTGAGTTGTTCCGTGGCGCGCCTGCT
>DATDNH010000398.1:0-2074 GCA_036518395.1 Candidatus Angelobacter sp.
TATAAGTAAACAATGTTAGAAGACCTTAATCTTCACCTTACAAGTAAACAAGTGTCTTAAAAGAACTCTAATAAAAGTAACATATCGTGTCACGATACTATTGGGCAAATGTCTCGGTGTCTTGGCCGCCACTGGCGAAAAGCGGCGGGGGAGTGTAAAAAGAAGCAGAGTACGCCAATGCTCGCCAGAGCCAGCTCGTGTGGGATCGGGATTCTTGTCCTGGCTACGTCCTTGTGCGGCCAGCAGCCGGGAGTGACAAATTCGGGCGGAGATACTGCCGGCGGCCGTGAGAATGCAGATTGCTCACTCGAAACACAAAGCTTTGCCCTGAAAAAGCAGGGTCTGACGGTCATCAATACAGAAGGTGGCGTTCTTTTCACTGCCGGCATGACGATCGATGCCGACGGCGCGCCCAATGCCTACGCGCCGCATAATCGTGGTCTCGACTACACCGCGAACGCCAGAGGCTCGAAAGGATGGGTGGCCCTGGTTACGGACCAGAAAGGCCATCCTATTCTTCAGAAACGCGGCCGCTACCGCGGTTATTACGTTTCCACGACATCGCTCCAGCATGAGAGCGTGAGTGATCTAAAGAACCCCAAGCGGTACATCGACGCGACCAAAGTTCCCTACATCGCTCTGCCGCCTGATTTCTCCAAAGCGTTCAACATCAGTCTTGGCGATCTTGCGCTGGTAAGAAACAAAGCCAGTGGCCGCACTGCTTATGCAGTTTTTGCCGACGTCGGCCCGAAAGGAAGAATTGGCGAGGGATCGATCGCGCTGGCCAAAGCTCTGGGAATCCCTTCCAATCCCAGGCACGACAGCGTTGTCGATGGGGTGATGTATCTGGTGTTTCCCGGCTCCGCGCTGCCGGCTGGAAAACGCATCAGCGCTCGCAGTGTCAGAGCTTCCGCAGCAAAGCTCTATCATCTCTGGGGCGGCTCACAGAGACTTCACAATTGCGCGACAACAGGCAATAGGCAACTGGCAACAGGCAATAGCAGCAAACCCAGCGCCGATTGAGCCTCAATTAACGCGAAACAAAGCGCAAGACAAAGCATTTGCCGAAAATGCCAAATTACAATGCAATTGAGGTCCCCAAGGGCTAACAGCTGATTGCCAACTGTGGGTCTCCTGTGGCCTGTTGCCTGATGCCTGATTTTTCACCGTTTCATGTGTGCTGCCAGAAATGACAGCACATCTTCTCCCCACGCGTCTGTTGCGGTGGTACAGAATTTCCAGTGTCCATCCTGATGGCTGCTCCCGACCGGAGGATAAATCTTCGAGATAAAGTCTTTGTGCTTCTTACGTGCTTCTTCGCTGAGCGCGTGGCTGGGAGCGAGGTCGTAATCATTCTGCGCCTGGAGCAGAAACACAGGCGCCCTGGCGTTGTCGACGGCCTTGCGCAGTAAATCATGCAGGGGCTCGTTCTTTTCCCACGACATTGCGCCCGGGGCAAACGGCACCAGAGCCCTGATTCCCAATTCACGTTCTCCGGCAAGCAGAGTCTGAATTCCGCCATAGGAGCAGCCCGAAATGGCAATTCGCTGCGGATCCACAAATGGCTGCGACTTGAGATAATTCAGCGCCGCCACCACATCTTCGACTTCGGCTTCCTGCAGCTCCACCATTTTTTGCGCGCGCTGTGACGGTGGCGCCTGCATGACCAGGTCTTGAATGTAATCACCGGGCGAGCGTCCCTGGCCGCGACGATGCGGGACGAAGAAGATGAAGAAATGGCTGGTATAGAAGTTGGCAAGCTCGGGTTGCGATCCCGGCAGCTTCTCACTGCCATGATTCCACAGCACCGCGGGAAATGGTCCGGGACCGTTCGGCTTCCAGAGAAAACCGTGTAGTTGCAACTTGCCGCTCTGAAAGGTTACTTCCTGCGGTTGAATTTGGGCGACAGAAAGAATGGCCCAAAGGAACAGAACTGTTAAGAGCAGATAGTATTTCAAGCTGGATTTATCGGAAGAAAAATTTCCACGTCACAACCACGATCACAGCTAACAAACCCATGCCATAGCCAATCATGCGCGCCTTGCCAACGTTTTCCTGTTCCTGCATGAATAGA
>DATDNH010000399.1:0-17820 GCA_036518395.1 Candidatus Angelobacter sp.
ATCAAACCTCAATGACGTATTGATTCGTCGGGGAGACTGCTTGGAAGATCAGCAGACAGGCCAATTGGTGCGCCGGTGCCTGGCTGGCGACAGTTCGGCATGGGAGGAGATCGTGCGCCTGCACAACCGACGCATCTATAACCTTTGTTACCGGTTCACCAACTCGACGGAAGACGCGCAGGATCTCACTCAGGATGTATTTATCCGGGTTTATCGCACCCTGTCCAGTTACGACGTGGACAAAGGCGCATTTACGACGTGGGTCACCACGCTCACCCGCAATCTTCTGGTCGACCATTTCCGGCGCAGCAAGCAGGACCGGATCACGGATTCCATTGACGCCGGGCTCCGGGAAGAGGAAGATGCTCTGTCTTTGAGCGACCGCCTTCCCGACCCCGGTCCCAGGCCCGATGACCGTCTGGCCAGCAAAGAGACCCAGAAGCTGGTACAGCAGGCGCTGGCCCGGCTGTCCCCGGAGCTGCGGGAAGCGGTGATCCTGCGGGACCTGCAAGATATGGATTACAAAGAGATTGCCCACGTCCTACGGGTGCCGGAAGGGACGGTCAAATCGCGGATTAACCGCGGAAGAACGGAACTTGGACGATTACTTTCTCGTAATAAGAAGCAGGCAGGCAATGACTGAAAAGGACAAAACCGGATTCGAGTGCAGCCAGTTCGAAAGCTGGCTGCCTGATGCCCTGGACGGCATGCTCTCTGACGAGGCGAAGCGAGCTTTTGAGGCGCACGCAGCGGTCTGCCCCGTTTGTGGCCCCATGCTGGCAGAGGCACGCGAGGGAATGCTCTGGCTGGAGAACCTGGAGGAGGTTGAGCCGCCTAAGAAACTGGTGCACAACATTCTGGCTGCCACCAGCGCAGCCCCGGCCGAAGAAGGCAAGGCTCCGGAACCTGCGGCCCCTGGATGGCTGACGCGGGTTTGGACGCCGGTCCGGGCGGGCTTGGCTGGGATGATGCGGCCGCGGTTTGCGACCTCATTCTCCATGGCCT
The DNA here is from genome assembly GCA_036518395.1 of Candidatus Angelobacter sp. Classification (GTDB taxonomy): domain Bacteria; phylum Acidobacteriota; class Terriglobia; order Terriglobales; family Acidobacteriaceae; genus Angelobacter. The sequence continues at coordinate 1,006 of DATDNH010000399.1, forward strand.
TTTTCTCCCTAAGCCTGACGCTGACCTTGGCCGGAGTGAAACTCAAGGACCTTACCCAAATCGACTGGCATCCCAGTGCGATTGGCCGGGCCATCGTTGTCCAGTACACCCAGGTGGAAAGCAAGGTTGTTCGCTACTACAACAACATGCGCCTGGTGTACGAAGTGGAGTCGCGGGTGCACGAATTGAGAAAGAACGCCGGTCCCGAACAGAAGGACCAGCAGCAACCAGCGGAACAGCCCAAAGAAAAGAAAGACAAGAAAAACAACGACACCAGCGGACGTCCGGAAGAGCGACAGGACAACTACAGCCTGGACACGGAAAACGCTTTAGTGGCGTCTCTGTCAATTAATGATGAAGGAGCGAATCGATGAACTGCGCCATACATACTGACACACCCGCGGTGGCCTATTGCCGCACCTGCGGAAAGGCGCTGTGTGAAAACTGTAAGCGTGACGTGATGGGAGCCATTTACTGCGAACCGTGCATTGCAGCGCGGCTGCAAGGCGCGCCGGGCACGCAGGGTGCGCCAACCATTGTTCCCGTCGCAGTTGTGCAGGGATCGCCGAGCCCCGGGCTGGCGGCACTTCTGGGCATGATTCCTGGCGTCGGCGCCATGTACAACGGGCAATTCGTAAAGGCCTTTATCCATGTCGTAATTTTCGCCATGCTGATCGTAGCCGTAAATCAGGTACATGGAGGCGCAGAGCCCTTCTTTGGATTACTGATTGCTTTCTTTTGGTTCTACATGGTCTTTGAGGCTTACAAGACGGCCAAAGCCAGACAACTGGGGCAACCAACCCCCGACCCGCTTGGGCTGGATAAGCTTTTCGGAATCCAGGAAGATCATCCTCCGGCAGTCACGACTCCCGGCGCGCAGCATGTGCCAGGACAGCCCGTTCCCCAGCCTCGTCCCATAGACAGGGCTCCTACTGGCGCCGTCATTCTGGTCATCCTGGGAGTCTTTTTCCTGCTGGGAAACTTCGGGCTGCTCCACGTGCACAGGTTGTGGCCGTTATTTCTCATAGGATTCGGCCTGTGGATTGCCTACAAGCGCACAACGGAGAGGTACTAGTGGTATGACGATCTATGTGAGAAATCGGCGTTGCGGATGCGTGAGATGCAGAGCGCGAGGATTAATGGGAGGAGCAATTCTGGTCACCCTGGGTGTGCTCTTCATGCTCGATAACTATGGCGTCCTCTACTTTGATCAAAGCTGGCCTGTGCTGCTGATCGTGATTGGTCTGATCTCCTTTGCCGCTCGTAGTGGCTCGGTGGAAGGGCATGTCCAGCCTTCCTGGATTCCCAGAACGTTTTCTCAAGGACAGGAGGGGGCGGGAGTGCCCGGGTCGCAGGCCAGCAGCGATCCAGGACAAGGAGGCGACCCTCGCAGGTGAAAATATGACTAACTCTTTTCCACATTACCGCCGGCGTTCCCTCTTTGGTCCACTCTTGGTTGTCGCCATTGGCGTCATTATCCTGCTGGCCAACATTGGATACATTTCCCGTCCTGGCCTGTTTCACTGGTTCAGCCGGTACTGGCCGGTAGTACTGATCGTGTGGGGCGTAACGAAATTCATCGAATACACGATTGCGAAGAATCGGAACGAGCCCTATCCGGGAATTGGTGCGGGAGGCGTTGTCTTCGTCGTTTTTCTTGTGATGTTCGGCATGGCCGCAACCGGCGTTTCCAGAGTGGATTGGGGATGGGTAGACATTGATCCCGGCGATGACTTCGGGGACTGGGGCGTTTTCGGCAACCGTTACGAATTCACGCAGAACTTTGCCACGCCAATGCCCGCGGGCACGCAGGTGCGAGTGCTGTCCACCCGTGGCGACATCACAATCACGCCCAGTCCTGACAATGAGGCGCATGCGTTCATCCACAAATTCATGCGCGGCCATTCGCAGGATGAAGCAAACCAATTCAACAATGCTACGCAGGCCAAATTTGAGCAACAAGGCAGCGTATGGGTGCTGGATATGACGGGCGGAAGCTTTCGCCCGGGCCGTTTCAACATGGAGTTGCAGCTGCCGCCTAAGTATGCCGTGTCCCTGGTGGACAACCGGGGCGATGTTCGCATTTCGCAAATTCAATCCGATATTGAAGTAGAAACGAGTCACGGAGATATTACAGCCGAGCAGATCAAGGGTAATGCCCTGCTGCGCGCGCATCACGGCGATGTAAGCGCAAAAAGCGTCAACGGCAACCTCAATGTTGACGGCGATGTTGGCGATAGCACCGTTTCCGATGTAGGCGGCACGCTGACTTTCACTGGCAGTTACTCAGGAGACATTCAGTTATCCCGTATCGGCGGGGAGGTGCGCTTTACATCCATTCGCACCGATCTACAACTTGCCAAACTGGACGGCGACCTGAGTATGGATCGCGGAGACCTGAAAGGCAGCTCGATTACCGGCCCCTTCACGGTCAGGACCGAAACCAAAGACATCAGCCTGGAAAACATTACTGGTGACATTCACATCCAGGATCGCCGGGGGGACATCGAGATTGTGACCAAAGCCCCCGTGGGCAACATGGACATCATTACAACCGGCGGTGAGATCAATGTTCACTTACCCGAACAAGCCGGGTTCCAGGTGGATGCCGAAAGCAATGGTGGAGAGATTCAGAGTGATTTTGGCCTGAACATCAATAACCAACGCGGCAACGCCACGGCCACAGGAACGGTGGGCAAGGGCGGGCCGGTAGTCAAGCTGAAAACCAGCCGCGGCACGATTCAGATACATAAGCAGTAGCGAAGGGCTTCGCCCTTGATACCCCGCAGGATATAGGAAGTCAGAAGTGAAAAGCCAGAAGTCGGGAGAAAACCAACGAGAACAGAATTCTCGTTTCAATCAGCATAACGGGCTATTAATAAAGGCTTAATTTCTTCTCGATCACTTCTATCGCTTTCTGCAAGACTTCATCCAGATTCAGATTGGTCGAGTCAATCACGACTGCATCGGGCGCGGCGACCAGAGGTGAGGTAGCCCGCGTGCGGTCGCGACGATCGCGCTCGCGCAGTTCTTCGAGCACGGATTTTTCCTGAGTTGTTACCGCGGGCTGCTGAAGAAAGCGGCGGGTGCTGCGCACTTCAGGGGCGGCATCGAGAAAGATCTTAACTTCGGCGTTGGGAAAGACTTTTGTGCCGATATCGCGGCCCTCCATTACCACACCGCCTCCGGCGCCCATCTGGCGCTGCTGTTCGACCATCCATTCCCGCACTGGAGGATGTACTGAGACTTTGGAAGCAGCATCCGTCACATCCTGCCGGCGAATTTGTTGTGTGACGTCCTTACCATCCAGCAGAACCCGGTTGCCTTCCGATGCAGGCTGAAGCTCAATTTTGGAATTTGCTGCCAGCAGGGCCAAAGCGGCGCCCTCATCAAGAGAAGCGCCATTTTCGAGCGCTTTCAGCGCCAACGCACGGTACATGGCTCCGGTTTCGATGTTGGTGTAGTTGTATCGGCGGGCCAGGAGAGAAGCCAGAGTGCTCTTGCCAGAGCCGGCGGGACCATCAATTGCAATAATGATCTTTTTCTGCCGGACAGGCGATTTACTCATGCATGCGACTCCGGGTCGCGGCCTTGCGACGGCCGTTGTCAGTGCGGCCCTCATGTGTTTCGTGCGCGGACTGCAGTTGAATCAGGGTTTTGGATCCCACAGGAACAAAGCTTAGCTCACGCGCCGCAAGCAGGGCGTGAATTGCTTCCCTTACCCTGGAGCGCGGCGCCAGGTGAGAAAAAAATTGTTCAATCTCGTCCTCGCCGGCGGCTGCAACCCCCTCGAGATATTTGCCGATCAAGGCGGAGAGAGCTTCCGGCAAGGAGAGCTGCGCGCCTTCAATTACGGCCGTTGGCGCCCAGCGATACAGCAGGTCCCAGAATGCGCCTTCGCCTTCACGATAATCCACGCGGACGATTTTGAGGATGGACCACAGCTCACTCAACGCGCGATCCATGGCGGCAACGGAAAGCTCACGGCTGATCAATTCCTGAAGCTGCTGTTTGCTGACTGGCCCGTGTTTTTCGATTGTCTCAAAGACTTTGATCGTCAATGGCGACAATTTTGCGCCCTGCGCCTTGGTGCGGGGCGCGGCCCTGGGTTTACGGTCGCCGAGAAGCGCATAGAAAAAAGGCAGCAGCGGACCGGAAAAGATTACGGTGCTCTCTGGCAATAGATTCACCTCATAAGCATGCTGCTCGCGCAGAAGGCGCACCAGCAGATCTGTCGCGGGCTGGTTTCGGGGATCGGCAAACGCGTGTTTTGCGTCCGGCAAATGATCAGCAGAGCCGGCATAAGCGCCGATAAAGGTTGGCATCACCGGCAAGGACCGCACGGGGTACATCAGGCAGAAACCGACCAAGTCAATGAAGCTCTTAGCTTGTTCGAGGGTACGGACAGGATTACCGATTACCCGCCACAATTCCGCGCGCCGCTGATGGAGCTCTTGTTCGGTCACCCATCAGTTATAACAAAAACCGGCTTTTGGCCTTTGGCTCTTGGCTTTTGGCTCTTGGCTTCTCGCTTTCAAGAATCGCCGTGATCGCACGTGATCGCAGCGTGATCGCCGTGATCGGGAAGTTACGAAGACGCAGCCGAGGGCACCTCCACCCCACCACGCGCAAAATAAAGAACCGCGCGCGTCGGGACCCCGGCGGCCTGGGTCCACACGTGAAGTTTTTTAGATCCGTTTGAATGCGCGTTGAATGTCTTTGACCGAGTAGCGCAGCACCACTGGGCGTCCGTGCGGGCAGGTCATGGGGCATTCGGTTTTGGCGAGTTCTTTGAGTAGCCACTCCATTTTGTTCTGCTCCAGCGGTGTGTTGATCTTGATGGCGGCGTGGCAGGCGATGCTGGCGGCGATCTTGTGGCGCACTTTATCGAGATTCAGCGCCTGCTCTTCCCTCTGGAACTGGTCCAGCAGTTCAAGCAGCATTTTTTCGATCTCCACCGGCTGGACGCCTGCCGGAGCAGTTTTGACTGCGATCGTGCGCGCGCCGAAGAGTTCCACCTCAAATCCATTTTTTGCAAGCTCCTCGGAAATCTCGGCAAAGACCGCCTGCTGGCCTGGCGTGAGCTCCACGATCAGCGGCATGAGCAGTCTCTGCCCTTCCCCGGCGCCCTTGCGTCCGCTCAGCACCTTTTCGAACAAGACCCTTTCATGGGCGACGTGCTGATCAACGATCCAGAGCCCGTCCGCGTTTACCGCGAGAATGAATGAATCGCGAATCTGACCGAGCGGCTTGAGCGTGTCCAGCGCAAAGCCTTCCGCCGGTTGCCCATCGGCTTCAGCTTCGTTCAACAGCAGATTTCCGCATTCGTCGTTTTCTCGCCCTCCGCTGCGCTCCGGGGGCCGCTCAGCCGGTTTCAAGGTCGGCGCTGCAACTGCGCCAAACCCGCTCACAGTGGCATTGGCTTCCACCGGAATGGGCGCACCCGAAAATTGCAGACGTTCCGTAATCGGCGGCTGGGTTTGCGGCTGGAGCTCAAAATCCCAGATTGGATCCGGCGGAGGCGCGCCGGGAGTGAAGCCCGGAGCGGCCGTAGGCTGGGCCGTGATCTCACGCATAAACTGCGGGACAGGACGTGCCTTGACCAGCGCTGAACGTACTGAGTCGCGCACGAAATCATGGACAAAGGTCTGCTGGCGGAATCGGACCTCGGTCTTGGCCGGATGCACGTTGGCGTCAACCTCACCGTGCGGCAGATCAATGAAGAGCAGGACAACGGGATAAACCGTTGAAGGCAGGATGTTCCGATATGCCTCGGTCAGCGCGTGCTGGATCAGGCGATCGCGTACCAGACGTCCATTCACAAAGATGAAAATGGAATTCCGGTTGAGCTTCTGAATTTCCGGCCTGGACACAAACCCGTGCACATGGATGTCTCCGGGCTCGGGCGATTCGTAATCCGGGCCTCTGTTCCAGGGCGCTGGTTGCGGCAGGCCCACGCGTTCCATTTTGATTCCCGCTTCCACCGGAACAAGCTGGTCCAGAGTATCTTTGCCGAAAATCTGGTAAATGCGGTCTGAATGCGAGGCCACCGGCGCGGCAATCAGCATGGCATTGGTGGACGAATGCAGCTCAAAATGTTTTTCCGGGTGGGCCAGCGCGTAGTGGGTCACCAGCGACGCGAGGTGAGAAAGCTCTGTGGACTCGGCTTTGAGGAATTTCTTTCGCGCGGGAGTATTGAAAAACAGATCGCGCACAGCGACTGCAGTTCCGGCTGGAAGACCGGCCTCTTCCACCTTGAGAATCTTGCCTCCGGCAATTTCGATCACCGTTCCGCCGGCTTCTTCCGGCGCCCGCGTGTGCAAGGCCACGCGGCTTACGGCGGCAATGGATGGCAACGCTTCGCCGCGAAACCCAAGCGTGTCAATGTTCAGCAGGTCTTCGGCATCTTTGATTTTTGAAGTGGCGTGGCGTTCGAAGGCCAGCAGCGCGTCGTCGCGAACCATGCCGCAGCCGTTGTCCGTTACCTGGATGAGCTTCTTGCCTCCGCCTTCGATCTGCACTTTGATGCGAGTGGCGCCGGCATCGAGAGAATTTTCCAGCAGCTCTTTCAGGACTGAAGCCGGGCGCTCTACCACCTCGCCGGCAGCAATCTTGTTGGCAACATGCTCGGACAGGACGTGGATTTTGGCCATGGGGCAGGTTCATTGTAGCTCACAGTAGTTTCCGAGACATGATCAGCGCCGCAGGCAAATTCAGCGGATCAAAACCGGTTCGCCGCGAATTAACGCGAATAAACGCGAATTTGAAAAGCAGAGCAAAACCAAAAGCCTCAACTTCAGACAGGCGCGGAGAATAAGGTCCGAGTGGAAAACAATATCAGGGCGGAAAAGCAAACCAGCGAATTCACGCGAATGAACCTCCAGATTCACGTTGCCATCGCAGATTAGATTTCGACAAACACATCTTCGTCTTCGATTCTCAGTGGGTAGACGGCCACTCTTGCGAGCGGACTGTGGGCAGCCTGGCCGGTCTTGGGATCGTACTGCCAGCCGTGCCACGGACATACGATCTTTCCCTCTTCCACCATGCCCTGGCCGAGAGGGCCGCCGCGATGAATGCACACGTTATCCATCGCCGAGTATTCGCCGCCGACATTAGCGATGCAGATGGTTTGATTGCCCAAGGTGAATTCTTTGGCCTGTCCTTCAGCAGGAAGATCGGACTTGATGGCGATTTTAGTGGGCAGCATATTCCCGCAGCCGAGGCGGCTGCGCTCCACAGTTTATTCATTATTTTCCGGCGCTTACCAATGGCGGCGCCGGATATGTCGGCAGTTTTTCGCGCGTGCGGTTGGCGCGCTGAATTTCCAGTTCATCAAACAGCAGCGATGGTGCAACGATCGCGCTGGGTAATGGATCAAGACGGTTATAGACATATTGGTCGTTGCCTGCGGCAACAATATCGCTGCGCAGACTGCGCGTATCAAGCTGATTGAATACCGCGCCACGGACCAGTTCCATGTGCCCGTCGCTTACGTAGACACGCCAGAGCAAGCGCGGAGCCAGACGAAAACCAGTCGTTTCAACATAATAGCCATAGGGCCGTCCCTGGTCTTTGCACATCTGAATCAGCTTCTTTTTCAGCTCATCGAAGGGCACTCCATTTGACGCCTTGAAAATCAAATTGGAAATCTGCGGGCGAGGCGCGCCGGCCAGAGCTGTCCGGCCACGGCCATTGGAGTGGAGGAAATCCTTGATCGGCTCGCGGGCCATCAAAAAATTCACCAGCACGCCCTTGTCGATTACCGGCAGCGGCTCAGCTTTCACGCCTTCGTCATCAACGTCGTAGCTGCCGAGCAAGGTCTGACCATCGATTTTTTGCGGACGAGGATCGTCTACGGCGGAAAGAAAATCCGGCAGCACGCGGCTTTTGTAGTACGAGGCAAAGTCGCCGCTCACGCGCGCGGGATTACCCAAATCGGGGCGCACGCCCAGAATGTTGGAAACAACTAAACGCTCGAACAGCGCAGTCGCAGCGTCGGCAGAGAACAGCACCGGACCGTGGTAGTCATCTTCAACCACCGGCGCTTTGCGCAAAGCCTCAAATGTGCCAACGAGTTGCTGCGTCTCCTTCTGGATTTCTGCCGCACTCGGAAGTTCCGCCGGCGTTCCGACCACATACGCGTGACTGCGGTCCAGGCGCATGCCATCCGGGGCTTGAGCGCTGCCTTCGAAGGAATAGATGTATACGGCCTTGCCGTTCCGCGTAACCGTACCTTCCGTATTCACAAAATAATGATTCAGGATGCGGAAATGCAGCAGGGCCTCGGACGATTCCAGCTCCGGGTCACGGCGAAACTGGTCTGACGTGGAGCGGATCATCTGCTCCCATTTTTCCAAACTGGTACCCAATGTGGGCAACTCATTCACCGCCTCCACCGGTTTCTCCTCCGAAAAATCCGGAAGCTCTGTTTCCACTACAACATTCTTGAGGGCTGCCTCTTTTTCGGTGAGACCGCTCAGGGCATCTTTATAAGCCTTATCGGTGGCCAGCCAGAGCTGATGGCGCAACGCCATTCCGTTGTTGTCCATGGGCATGATTTCAACAGATCCCTTGCCGACCCCATAATAGCTGTCCTGCTTATAGTCGCCGATGCGGACCACCACGCGGGCCAGGCGTCCGATGTTCGCCTGCTCATTACGAAGCGCGCCCAACGTCGAGTCGGCGACATAGTCCTGAAGCTCAGTGACCTGGTATTCAATGTAGTAAGGACGCTGGAGCTGGCCAAGCTGCAGTTTTTCCTGTGAGCGCTTCAGCTCCGCCAACATGGCTTTCAGAACTGGATCGCCATGGTCGTGGGATGAAATATCGACAGCAGGCTGGGCTTTGTCGGCAGATGCGGCTGTGATCGCACAACAGGGAGCAAGGAGGAGGGCAAAAATAAGTAATCTGCGCATTATTGCTGTGCCTCCTTTCCAGGTTGATCGAAGCCGGGCGGGGGCAGCACAGGTGGGCGCTCATGGCCTTGCGCCACTTTTTGCACCTCGATTTCCGAAAACAGCATGGCTGGCGCGGATGCAGAGACCGGGACGGAGCCGGACTCGGCGCCACATTCGCCATTGAAGGTATCGAGCTTCTGTCCAGTAAGCACGATGCGATTCAGCGCAGCGAGCGGAGTGCCGATAATATCTACGCCGCGAACCAGCTCATCTGGCCGGCCATCGGCGTAAACCTTCCACACCATCAGTGGCATGATCTGAAATGCCTGTGGCATGTTGCGCAGCGTCAGCGTGAAGCCTCCGGCGATATCTTCGAAATACAGACCGTACGGCTTGTTTTCCTTTTTGATCTCCTCAATCAGTTTCGCCCGGAGCTCGCCATCCGGCACTGATTTTGACGACCGCACGATGAGGTTTCCCTGACGGCCGACGGGCATCATTCCATCCTGGCCGCGACCATGGCCATTAGAGTGCATAAAACCTTTCACCGGCATGCGTGACATCAGGAATTGCTTCAGAATTCCGTTGGAAATCAACTCAACCCGCGAGCTCTTCTGGCCTTCCTCGTCGAATTGATAGGCGCCGCTCAATTCTTTGCCTTGCAGAGCCGTGAGTGTGGGATCGTCTTCCACGCTGAGGAAAGCCGGCAGGACCGCCTGGTTCACCATTTTGGTGAACGTCTGGCCTTCGTTTTCGCCGCGCTGCCTCTGTCCTTCCAGGCGATGTCCAACGACTTCATGAAAAAAGACTGCGGCGGCGCGGCCCGAAAGCAATGCCGGTCCACTGAACGGTTCGACCACTGGCGAGGTTTTCAATTTTCTTAAATCGGCGGCAATTTTTTCGATCCTGGCAGTGATCTCTTGATCGGAGGCCAGCTTGTCAAAGGATGAGGCGTCAAAGGTTTCCGAGCGCGCCAGTTCCATACCGTCAGAGGCGCGCGTGCTGCCCAGCGCGAGCACACGGATCAGTGTGCGTGAAGTGACGATCCGCGAACCCTCGCTGGAAACAAAGTACTGGGTTGGAGTTTCCACCAACAGCATGACCGTAGCGTTTTCAATGTCCGGATATTTGCCGAAGAGCGCTGAAAACCGGCGAATCTTTTCTTCCCATTCATGCTGATCAAATTTTGGCGGAGAGCTCACCTTGCCGGCATAAACTTCCGGTTTCTCGGTGGAAAAATCCGGTGATGAATCTTCTTCTTCCGCATGCACCTTGGTATTGGTCTTCACTTCCAGGTAGGCCTGGGTGGCTTTTTTGTACATTCGGTCGGTGTTGAGCCAGAGAACGCGTGCGATGGCATCGGCTTTGTCGTCAAGAGGAACAGAAGTTGTGATTACCGCGCTGGAGCGGTTCTCGCCATGCGTGTTGTCCAGATCCCGGCTGCCTACGCGCACAAAGATATCCGCGTTGCGTTCATGACGGCTGATATTGGCGACAATGGCGCCATTGCTGGCGACAATGACCTTGCCAAACTGTTCATCGACCGAATAACTGATGAAGTAAGGCGCAGGATCAGCCTTGCCGAGGGAAGTCATGGCGCGGCTTAGTTCCTGTTGCAGGGTCTGCAACAGCACCGGATCTGCATTGCTGGATGAGGTGGATTGTGGCAAAGACACCGGCACTATGACCGCGCCTAAAAATAAGGCCAGAACAAACCTGTGAAGCTGCATGATGTATGTGAGTTTACCTGAACCGTCAGACACCGCAAAATTACGTTCGGTATTACCATTCGGAAAATAAATCCATTCCCTACGCGTTATCCCCTAGTAAATCCGATTCGGGCATAACACAGTACCGAGGCAATAGAATCCGCTTCCCCGCCAGGCGGGCTCCGAAAAACTCAACAAACCTATTCCCCTGCTGACTGGGCCTGACTTGGTTTCCAACGGAGTACAGGCTTGCGGGCGGCGGCGGTTTCGTCCAGGCGGGAAACGCGGGTAGAGTGGGGCGCGGTTTTTACCAATTCCGGATCTTCTTCAGTCTCGCGGGCGATCGACTTCATGGCGTCAACAAATAGACTCAATTCTTCGAGAGATTCGCTCTCCGTCGGCTCAATCATGAGCGCTCCCGGAACTACGAGTGGGAAAGAAACGGTGTAAGGATGAAAGCCATAATCGATGAGCCGCTTGGCGATATCGCCAGTTCTTACACCTTTCTGGGCCTGAATGCGGTCGCTGAAAACGACCTCATGCATGGACGCGCTCTTGTAGGGCAGGTCGTAATCACTCTCAAGCTTTTTACGAATGTAGTTGGCGTTGAGCACGGCGTCTTCAGTGGTCTGGCGAAGGCCATCGGGACCATTGGCCATGATGTAAGCCAGCGCGCGGACGTGCATGCCAAAATTGCCATAGAACATACGCACCCGCCCGACCGACTGGGGACGGTTATAGTCAAACCCCAGCAATCCATTTTCTTTTTCCACCACAATGGGTTGGGGCAAGTACGGATCAAGAAATTGCTTGCACGCGACTGGGCCGCATCCGGGACCACCGCCCCCATGAGGCGTGGAAAAGGTCTTGTGCAGGTTCAGGTGCATCACGTCCACACCAAAGTCGCCGGGGCGCGTTTTGCCGACCAGCGCATTCATGTTTGCGCCATCCATGTACAGCAGGCCGCCTTTGCTGTGCAGGATGTCGGCAATTTTGTGGATCTCCTGCTCGAAGATGCCCAAGGTGTTGGGATTGGTCAGCATGAGCGCGGCAACGTCTTCATTCATCTGCTCCGCCAGGGCGCTGATGTCCACCATGCCGCGCGAGTTCGATTTCAGGTTCTCGACGGCGTAACCACAGATAGCTGCCGTGGCTGGGTTCGTTCCGTGTGCCGAATCGGGAATCAGGATCTTTTTGCGTGGATTGCCTTTGGACTGAAGGTGGGCGCGGACGAGAAGGATACCCGTCATTTCGCCGTGGGCGCCTGCAGCGGGTTGCAGTGTAATGGCGTCCATGCCCGTGATATCGAGCAGGCAGTCTGCCAGCGTTTTCATGATGCGGAGCGCGCCCTGGGAAATCTTTTCCGGCTGATAGGGATGCGCTTCAGCCAGCCCATACAGCCGCGCGACGAATTCGTTTACGCGCGGGTTGTACTTCATAGTGCATGAGCCGAGGGGGTACATGCCCAGATCAATGGCATAGTTCCAGGTGGAAAGGCGGGTGAAGTGGCGAATGATCTCAATTTCGCTCACTTCAGGCAAGTTGCCCAGATCTTCGCGCGCTGATTCGCCGAGCAGTTTCTTGTAATCGACTTCAGGAACATCGAGTGGAGCCACCCGGTAGGCCTTTTTCCCGGCTGAAGACTTTTCAAAGATCAACCATTCATTCTGATTGACGTGCCGTGTGGCTTTCTTGATGTATTTATCGCTCATTCCGCCACCGCCTGCACAGCCGCATCAATCTGCTCCCGCGTATTCAGCTCAGTGCAGCACCAGAGCGATGCATTGCCCAGTTCGGGATAAAACTTTTCGAGCGAGCAGCCTCCGATGATCTTCTTTTCCAGCAGGCGATTGTTGATCTGATGAGGGTCCTCTGCTGTCTGCACCACAAATTCGTGGAAGCGAGGCGCGCCGGCGAACAGCACCTTGGTTTTTTTGCCAAACTCACTGGCCGCATAGGCTGCTTTGGCCAGGTTTTGCCGGGCGAGTTCCTTCAGGCCCTCACGGCCATAAACCGTCATGTAGATAGTGGCCATGGTGGCGATGAGCGCCTGATTGGTGCAGATGTTGGACGTGGCCTTCTCGCGGCGGATATGCTGCTCACGCGTGGCAAGCGTGAGCACAAATCCCCTTTTCCCATTGCGGTCCCTTGTTTCCCCCACCAGCCGGCCGGGAATCTGGCGAACGAATTTCTCTTTTGTGGCCAGCACTCCGGCATACGGACCACCGAATCCCAGCGGAACGCCGAAAGATTGCGCCTCCATGGAAACAATGTCAGCTTCCGCAGGCGGTTTGACAACACCCAGTGAGAGCGCCTCGGCAATCGAAACCACCAGCAACGCTCCTTTTTTGTGAGCAAGGTCGGCGATGGTGGCAGCGTCTTCGATTGTGCCAAAGAAATTTGGGGACTGAATTAACACGCAAGCGGTATCATCAGTGACTTTTTTGTCCAGGTCACTCAAGTCGACGCGACCATTGGAAACAAACCCAAATTCGGTGATGGGCAATCCCTGGTGTTGGGCGTAAGTTTTCATCACTTCGCGATATTCCGGATGCACGCTGCGCGCCACTACCACGGATTTTCTTCCGGTCAACCGGCAGGCCATCATGGCTGATTCGGCCGCGCCGGTAGATCCGTCGTACATGGAAGCATTCGCCACTTCCATGCCGGTGAGCTCACACACCATGGTCTGAAATTCAAAGATGGCTTGCAGCGTACCTTGTGAAATTTCCGGCTGGTAAGGCGTGTAGGCGGTGAGGAATTCGCCGCGCGAGATCAATGAATCAATGATTACGGGACGGTAGTGATGATAAGCGCCGGCGCCAAGAAATACCGCGTATCCCGCGGCGTTCGATTCCGCACATCGCCGGAAATAATCAATCACTTCCGATTCCGCCATCTGGCGCGGCACTTTCAGGTCACGCTTCAGGCGGTATTCGGCAGGAATGGGCGCGAACAATTCGTCGATAGATTGAATGCCGATTTCACTCATCATCTGAGCGCGATCGGTGGGAGATTTGGGGAGATAGCGCATGGAAATCAGTATTTAGTATTTAGTACTTAGTATTTAGCTGAAACTCCGGTGCTGCCAACAGCCTGGCGTTGACGCTACTTTTGGTTTCTGTTGGTTTTGCTAAGTACTAAGTGCTGAGTACTAATTAGTGCTTTTCCTTCTCTTCCGCGATATAAGCTTCGTATTGCTCGGCTGTAAGCAATGAATCCAGCTCTTTAGGATCGCGCAAATCCAGTTTGATCATCCAGGCGCGATGAGCATCTTTATTGATGGTCTCGGGGGCCTGATTCAGATCTTCGTTCACCGCAGTCACCTTGCCGGAAGCAGGAGCGTAGAGCTCAGAGACAGCTTTGACCGACTCAACTGTGCCGAAGCTCTTGCCCTTCTCGAATTGCGTGCCGGCCCTGGGCAGCTCGACAAAAACGATATCGCCCAGCGACTCCTGCGCATAATCGGTGATTCCCACCAAACCGGTATTACCCTGCGGCTGAATCCACTCATGTTCTTTGGTGTATCTGTAATCTTTCGGATATGCCATTCGGTTGCCTTTCAGGATGCTTTCTTAGGCCGTTTATAAAACGGTGTAGGTACAACCATGCATTTGACCTGTTGCCCGCGAATCTCCACGAAAACTTCTGTGCCGATTGATGAAAACGAAGGAGGCACATAGGCGAGCGCAATATTTTTCTTCAGGAACGGAGCATAGGAGCCGCTGGTGATGTAGCCGATTTCGTTTCCAACGCCGTCGGTGACTTTGTATCCGTCGCGGGGAATTCCGCGGTCCACAGCCTCAAGGCCCACGAGAACACGCTTCAAGCCCTCGGCCCGAGCCTTCTCCAGCGCAGCGCGGCCAATGAAATCTCCTTTTTCCATCTTGCAGAAGCGGTCCAGGCAGGCTTCCCACACGTTGATGGTCTCTGAGATTTCATGCCCATAGAGCGCCATCTTGCCTTCCAGCCGCAGCGTGTTCCGCGCCCCCAGGCCGCAGGGCAGAATCCCGAATTCCCTTCCCGCCTCCGCCACTTCCTTCCACACGCGCTCGCTCGTGGCCGCATCGGACGGAACATAGATTTCAAAACCATCTTCCGCCGTGTAGCCAGTTCGCGCGATCAACGTGTTTGGCAGCCCGCAGACGGTCCCATGCCTGAACCAGTAATTTTTGATTTGCGAAAGATCAACGTCGGTGAGCCTCTGTAATGTCGCTTCGGCTTTCGGGCCCTGGATGGCAATCTGAGTGTAGTAATCTCCGACATCGTCGGCATGGCAGCGGAACCGGCCCACGTTCTTGCGCACCCACTGGTAATCTTTTTCGCGCGTTCCGGCGTTGATCACCAACAGATAATCATTCTGGCCAAGCTTGTGGATGATTACGTCGTCCACAAACGTTCCTTCCGGATACAACAAAGCGGAATAATGGGCCTGGCCTTCCTGAAGTTTGGAAGCGTCGTTCATACTGACCCACTGGGTGGCATCGAGCGCCTGGGGCCCGCGAATGAGAATATCGCCCATGTGGGAAACGTCGAACATGCCCACGCCGGTGCGCACCGCCAGATGTTCCTTCATCAACCCGCCAGTCGCCGGATATTCGACAGGCATGTCCCAGCCCCCAAAATCGACCATTTTGGCGCCGAGCTGCCGGTGCAGGCTGTTGAGCGCAGTCTTCCGCAACGTTTTGCTTTCCACGGTAGAGGACAATTGAATTTCCTTCGAACCCAGGTGCCAAGGGCGACAGAATTCGTCGCTGACTCAAGAGGAACCAAGTAGGTTATCATCCGCGTTTTATGAGGGTCAATGAACCGCTGACGGTTGCAGGCCGAGTGAAATCGCGCTAATCTCCGGCCATGGCCCAAGAATATCTCTGCTCGGTTTGCGATTTGCCGGAAGGCAGGTGTGACTGCGAGAAGTATTGCTGTCTTTGCCAATCCCGTGACACCATCCGGCTCTGCGAAGATGGCCAGTACTACTGCCCGCCGTGCCGAGAGGCATGCGATCTGCAAGCGCAATACTGAGAGTGTTTGGTAATTGGCTAAGTTGGTATTGGGTATTTCTTTTAGATATCCGACGTCGGGCTTAATCCTTTACCACCGACAAAATGTCGTCCAAATACCAGGGCCCGTGCTGCACACGCCACAAGCGACCTTCGGGAGCTTCCCCACATGACCAAGCGCATTGCGTGCCATCCCCGGCCGTAATATTAAACAAGCCCTTGTTGGCAACCGTAAGCACGTCAGAAACGTGACACGTTTTCGGCAGCTTAACCGCTGATTCTACACACGCTCTAACATCCGGATCATCGGGCGTTACCGTGTCTTTGATCGTAAGTGTCAGGGGACGATGATGACAGCCAACGAAAAGGAATGCCGCTAGTGCGAGCCCCATGCCTTTAAGTAAGCTTGTGGTCACTGTGGGTCGTTTTCGCCAGTCACGGGCCTGGCAGTAAGTATATTTCGGAGGCTGGACTTACGTGTGAGTAATTCATCGAAGACGATCGTTAACTACTATCGCGCTCTATTCACTCGCTGGGGACCGCAGAACTGGTGGCCGGCGCAATCGCGCTTTGAAGTAATTGTTGGCGCCTATCTCACCCAGAATACGGCCTGGACAAATGTAGAAAAAGCGATTAGCGCTCTGCGGCGAGCACGAGTGCTCAGCGTGAAAGGCATTCGAGATGTTCCGCAGAACAGGCTCGAACAATTGGTTCGCTCTTCCGGCTACTACCGTCAAAAGGCGCAACGGCTGAAAAATTTCATCGCGTTCCTGGATGAAAACTACGGTGGCTCGCTTGAGCGCATGTTTGCTCAGGCGACGGAAAAATTGCGCTCGGAACTGCTGTCGCTCAACGGCGTGGGGCCCGAAACCGCGGACTCGATTCTGCTCTATGCCGGCGGCCATCCTGTCTTTGTTGTGGACGCTTATACCCGCAGGATTCTGGAGAGACATGGTGTCATCGAATCAGGAACGGGATATGAGGGCGTCCGTCATCTCATTGAACAGGCCATCAGCAGCGCAGGACCGGATGCGCTGAAAGTGCTGCATGCGGGAGCTGAACCGAGGCATCCTGTTTCCCGGATGAGCGCCATGGAGCGAACCTGGCTGGCCAAACACTACGACGAGCTACACGCCCTCATTGTGCGCACAGGAAATGAATATTGCCGCAGTACAGCTAAATGTCAAGGTTGTCCGTTGCAGAAAT
>DATDNH010000400.1:0-3228 GCA_036518395.1 Candidatus Angelobacter sp.
ACCAGCGAGAAAGACGTGCAGAACGCGGTTGAAGAAGCGGCCAAACGCCATGGCGGGCTGCATATTGCGGTTTGTACGGCGGGCATCGGCGTCGCGGAAAAGCTGATCGGGAAAAACGGATTGCACGATCTGGAAAGGTTCGTGCGCGTTCTGCGCGTCAACCTGATCGGCACCTTTGATGTGATTCGTCGCGCGGCACATGCAATGACCACCAACCAGCCGGACGCAGATGGCCATCGGGGTGTGATTGTGACCACCGCGTCCATCGCTGCTTATGAAGGACAGATCGGCCAGGTGGCGTACTCGGCATCAAAGGGCGGCGTCATCGCCATGACGTTGCCGCTGGCGCGTGAACTCGCGCGCCACGGTATACGCATCGTAACTATAGCGCCCGGTGTTTTCATGACGCCTTTGCTCGGATCACTGCCGGAAGCAGCCTTGCAATCGTTAAGCCAGCAGGCGCCGTTTCCACCCCGCCTGGGCAAGCCGGAAGAGTATGCTGCCTTGGTGCAGCACATCATCCAAAACAATATGCTCAATGGTGAGATCATTCGCATCGATGCTGCCATGAGAATGGCGGCGAAATAGGAAGAAGAAAATGCCGCCAAAACAGACCCGCTCAGATTCTCCCGAAAGCTGGCCCGAACTGCATCTGGCTTCCTGGCAAGATACCCGCGATACGCTTCACATGTGGATGCAGATTGTGGGCAAGGTTCGGCTGGCGCTCACCCCCAAAGAGAACCACTGGTGGAACGTTCCACTCTACGTGAGCTCGCGCGGCCTGACCACCTCGGCGATCCCTTACGATGATCGCGTCTTTGAGCTGGAATTTGATTTTATTGACCACAAGCTTCGTTTGCGCATCAGCGATGGGACGGCAAAAGAACTTCCACTGCGGCCACAATTGGTCGCAGATTTTTATAAAGATTTCATGGCCATGCTGCATTCCGCCGGTATCGACGTTCAAATCTGGAAAATGCCTGTCGAAATTCCTGATCCCATTCCTTTTGATCAGGACCGGGTGCATGCGTCTTATGATCCTGACTCTGCGCATCGCTTCTGGCGCATCCTGGTTTCGACCGACGAAGTCTTGAAGGAATTTCGCGCGCGCTTCATCGGAAAAAGCAGCCCTGTGCATTTCTTCTGGGGAAGTTTTGATATGGCGGTCACGCGATTCTCGGGACGCCGCGCTCCGGAGCGTGCCGGCGCAGATGTCATCACCCGCGAAGCTTATTCGCATGAGGTGATCAGCGGTGGATTCTGGCCTGGTGGCGGCGAGGTGAAGGACGCTGCTTTCTATTGCTATGCGGCTCCGGAACCGGCGGGATTCGCGCAGCAGCGAGTGCGCCCGGAAGCAGCCTTTTATCATCAAAATCTTAAGGAATTTGTTTTGATGTATGACGATGTCCGGCGCACGCCTTCACCCAGCAAGACTCTGCTGGACTTCCTTGAGAGCACTTACGAAGCCGGAGCGAATCTGGGGAAGTGGGACCGCGCGTCGCTGGAGAGATCGCCGGAACCTGCCCAGGGCGTAGCTTAGGAGTTCTATGCCAATAACGTGCAAACATACGGACCAGATCAAAATTACTTCGACTCACACACACGTATGCGAAGAATGCGTCAAGATGGGCGATTCCTGGGTGCACCTGCGACTCTGCCTGAGCTGCGGGCACGTGGGCTGCTGCGATTCATCCAAGAACAAGCACGCGACAAAGCATTTTCACAAGGTGGGGCACCCGATCATTCGTTCCATCGAACCCGGTGAAACCTGGATGTGGTGCTATGTGGATCAGGTCTATCCCGGCGAACTGCCAGACTAAATAGACCGCATCAGTCTATCTCTGCGCGATTCCCACTCTTCGCTGCAAAAGATTTTGGGCCCGACTTCGATCAGCCGTGGGAGCATGTTGAAGACTAAAACCGGCGTCCACTTCCCGCCGGTGCGCGTGCGAAAGCCACGCTCATTCAACTCGCTGGCGATTTGGGAAAATGGATCTTCACGAACAATCAGCTCCATCATCATGACCAAAGCGTTTTTCTCATCCGGATTCTCCTCCAGATGCAGGCAGTCGCCGGCCACGCGCAGCCCGTAGGGAATTTCCTGGATCAGGGTCTCCGACTCAGGTTCTTCACCCGGGATTTCACGCTGCCATTCCAGCGCTACCAACTTCCAACCAGCCTCTGTTTTCTGCCGCATGTGCTCGGCATCCACGGGTCCCATAACTGATTCACGAATCCGCTCGCTGCGTCCCATAATTCTCCTCCCCAAAATACGCAGTGACACTGCACCCTGCCGTCGCTAGAGCAACTCTGCTGCCAAATCAGACTCGACAGCTAAACTGTTGGCGCGCAATTCGATAGCGTGGAAAGGCAATTTTATGTGGGCAACTGAAATGCCCGCGCATGGGATTCAGGCGTTCGAAAGCGAACATTCGGGAATTAGGGCGCGTGACAGGTGGTGTTCAAAGACAGTGGTTTATGCGCACCCCTGCTTGCATATAAGCGAGGGCTCAGTGAGAGCGAATGAACTCAATCGTAGCTCGGATGATTTCACGCGACCGCGCATCATTGTCGCGCGCATCGAATGCATGATGGCCTTGCGGATGATTCATTACTTCGAGTGACAGGTTGTGCGCCAGCGCATTCTGGACAAACTGGTCGAGCCCGGTATCAATGGCGGGACTGTCCAGCCCCGCGCGACCGATGAACAGCGGAGGGATCGCGGCCCCTGCGGAGTTGATACAAGAAATGGGAGAGTACTCGCGAGCCACCTCCGCTGAAACCGTCTCAGGATGCTCCTTGCGCATGGGCTGCAAGTCCAGGATCGTGTAATAGGCAATGAGTGAGCGGACATAGGGTTCAGGCTGGCGAAGTGCATTACAAAATAACGGTCCAGCGCCGGAAAAAAACCATAGTGACAGATGATCTTTATCCACTCCCAATTCCGCAGCGTGACTGCGGACATATCCCACCAGGTCTGTGAGATCGGCTTGTGAGTCGTGTAGCGCGTTAAAACTGCCAAAAAAGCGATGATTGAAAGTGATTCCCACCAATCCCGATGCCGCCACCAACTGTCCATAGGAAACGAAAACACCCCATTCTTTGGGTAGAGCCTTAACCGGGACATCAGCGGGAAGGTAGCCTCCGTGAACAAAAATTACAGCAGGACGCAGATTTGTCTCGCTAAGGTCTGGTGGCCGATACACATCCATCTTCAGCTGCGTTGCG
>DATDNH010000401.1:0-5677 GCA_036518395.1 Candidatus Angelobacter sp.
AGTTCGAGAGAGCGTGCTGGCGACAGCTACGAGTCAGGAAATCAGAAGACAGAAGTCAGTAGAAACACAAGGTCCCTCCGCTTCTCCACTGCGTGGAGAAGTTTCGGGATGACGACTCCTACATCTCCCGCACGCGCAAAAAGCGCGCACGCCGGGTATCTGGGGCTGCCATCTCACAGCGCAAGCAAGAACAACCGCGCTTTGTGTGAGAGACGGTGCAGAGCACCGTCTCTACGTTATTGATTCACATGCCGCAATCGTGAAACTGCTAACAGCAGCTCTAAAACCTCCAAACCAGTCCGCCGGAATAGCGGAAAGTGTTCTGGCTGTTGGCGGTGCTGCCGCTAAAGCCGGAGACCAGCGCGTCGATGGAGTTGAAATTGGTTCGCACGAAATCAATTTGTGCGGCGCGGATGGCAAAACTGCGCGTGATTCCGATGTCAAGGCCGCCGCCGAACGCCATAGCGAAGGCGTTTGCGCTGGTAAGCGGCGCTGACAATCCGCCTACCACCGGCAGGCCAACACCCGCGCCAAGACTCGTGCGCGCTGCGCCGAACAGAGCGTGGACAAACACCGAGCTCTTGCCGAAGCTTGTGCTGAAGGTCGGACCGAACAGGTATTCATAAATGTGCTGGCTCACGCCTGCCGAGAAGCCGGCAAAAGAAACTCCGGCGAGCTGGTTGGAATTGCCGGTGACGTCCGCGGTGACTCCCAAATGACGGGTAAAGTTGAACGTGCCCT
The DNA here is from genome assembly GCA_036518395.1 of Candidatus Angelobacter sp. GTDB lineage: Bacteria > Acidobacteriota > Terriglobia > Terriglobales > Acidobacteriaceae > Angelobacter. The sequence goes on from DATDNH010000401.1 coordinate 742, forward strand.
GGCCTTCCCAGCCATTGAAGTTGTTGCTGTTGCTGGTGAAGTCACTCGAGAAATTGAGATTATTGTTGGCGTGAAGCAGGGAGTATCCTCCGTAGACCGTGCCACGGGACGGCACTTCACTGCTTTCACGGGACTGGGCCATGCCAACGATCGGCAGACACAAAATTGCTGAGGCTAAGATCGCGCGTAGGCGCATTGGCTCTCCTTTGGGGTAGGTTTAGAGCAAGTTCCAAAGTTGCGGTGTCGCCGCTAGAACCCGGGCCTTGCGTGTTTTCGGGCTTTCACCACTGAGGTAATACTCCGGGAAACATCAATTCAGGAATTGCTCTCTTATCCGATACAAATCCATGCCGCGGAAAGTTGTTGCGGCGGAGACCGTGAAGAAATGTTGGCGCTCAGAGAGAAGGCAGGTTAAGAATTGTAAGTTCGGATCATAAAAGTCAGGAAGTCAGAAGACAGAAGTCAGAAGTCAGGAGTCAGAAGACATCGCACACCAGCTTTCCCACAGGACTTCCAGGCGCCAATGCTTGCAACATTGACAAGATTGCGGTCAAATTTTCGGGTATCATCGGCGACCGGTACTGGATCGACGAGGAGGCGGCAATGAGATATGCATTTTGGATACTCTGTTGTTCCGTGGTATTCCCACTCCTGGCTGGAAGCTCAGCCGGAAGCTCATTGGTGGCCGGGGGCAAATCTGAGTCCGCTCCGGCGCGGGTGACAGTGCTCTACGACAGCTTCGGAAAAACTACCACGCTCCACAAGGATTGGGGCTATGCGGCGCTAATCGAGTACGGCGGACAGCGCATCCTGTTTGATACCGGCAACAACCCTGACATCCTGAGACAGAACGCAAAGGCCAGGGGCGTTAACCTGGCCAGGCTCGACTTCGTTGTGATGTCGCACCGTCATGGCGATCACATGGGCGGGCTGGCTTACTTGTTGCGTATCAATCCCAAGGTGAAAATCTACGCGCCCAAGGAAGGGTTCGGCGTCTATGGCTCCGATCTGCCGAGCACTTTTTATCGTAAAGACCCTTCGCTGCCAACGGAGCAGCGTTACTACGACGGCCAGCCACCTGAAATCATGCGTTTCGGGTCTGCCTGGCCCGGGGCAAACTTTCAATTGATCGACAAGACCACAGAGATTGCTCCAGGGATCCATTTAATCGCATTGGTGTCCCAGAAACCGGGAACACTGGAGCTGCGGGAGCTGTCGCTGGCCCTCAATACGCCCAACGGTCTGGTGATCGTTGTGGGATGCTCCCATCCTGGTATTGAGCAGATCGTCCAGGCTGGCGCGGCCATCAATCCGCGTATCCACTTCATCACCGGCGGATTTCACCTTGTTACCGCAAGCGATGCCGACATCGAGAAGATTGCCGGGATCCTGCACGACACCTTCAAAGTGGAGTATGTTGCCCCCGGCCATTGCACCGGCGAACCAGCGTTCGCTGCGCTGAAGAAGACTTTTGGTGATCATTATCTGTACGCAGGCCTGGGTACAACCCTCGAATTCGGTCCCATGCCCGATTAAGTGCTTCCACCATTGAACCAGGAAAAACTGCTGTCACTTTGACCGCCAATGGCTGTCAACTTGACTGCCTTTTTATGAGTTCAGCCATTCTCCGTCCTGACTCCGTGGTTTTTGCTTTTGCTGTTGCCTTTGCTGTTCCCAATAGTTTTCTCCGTGCAATCTCCGTGCAATCTCCGTGTCCCCGTGCCTCCGTGGTGATCCTTTGCTTTTGGTCGCGGCTTCGCTACGCTATGTGGATTAGCGGTAGGGTCCTCAGTCGGTTTGGTTTTCCCAAAAGAAAGAATTTTTTATTCGTGAACATTGCCGGACTGGGATAACGTGTCTGCTACAGGAAACTTGTGGAGGCAGGATGGACTGGAAACTGATCTTTGGACTGTCACTGTTCGGCGTGGCGATGGCCATCGCGACGGTGTTCGTGATTCCATCGACCGTGGAGCCGTTTTTCTGGCTCGTGATCTTTGTAGTCGTGGCATTTGTAATCGCGCAATCACGTCCGGATCGCGCCTTCGCGCACGGTTTGCTGGTGGGCATTGTCAACAGCATATGGATTACCTGTGCTCACGTCGTGTTCTTCGATCAGTACATCGCAAAGCATGCTAAGGAAGCCGCCATGATGCAGTCTATGCCGGCTTCACCGCGAGTCATGATGGCCATAATTGGCCCAGTGGTCGGCGTGATCACCGGCATCGTCATTGGCGTGGTGGCCGTACTGGTGGTCAGGATGCTGAAGACTCCGGCCGGCAAGTCTGCATAAACTCCCCGGGATGATTAAGCAGCGGATGGAGTTACTTCTGTCGAAGCATGCGCGGGCTCCTCGCTTGGGCTCGCTGTCAGCAGCGGCCAGCCTTTACGTAAGATATATTGCAGCCAGGCGCCGGCGGCCTGCGAGGTCAGCACCGCGGCGAGCACGAGCGTGGTATAGAACTTCGCGCTGATGATCCCGGCGTCGAAGGCCACGCTGGCCAGCACGATGCCCGGGCCGCCACGCGCATTGGTTGTGATCGCCAGATTCATCAGATCGAGGCCGCGAAAGCCGGCGCAGCGTCCGGCCAGCGAGACTGAAAGAATCTTCACAACGCAGCTTCCGATCAGAAATGCCGCCAACATTCCCAGAGAAAATCCGCGAACCAGATCAAGCTTCAGTCCCACGATCGCGAAATATACGGGAATGAAAAATGCGAATGAGATTTTGCTGATTGCATCCAGTGCATCGGCGAACAGCCTGCGCTTTTTGTGGACTACGGCGAATCCGGCCAGAAAAGCCGCAAAGACAAGGCTCACGTTCAGCGCGCCTGCAACTACGCAATAGCCCAGGAGAACTGCCAGCGCATAGCCTGCCGGGGAGTGCTGCACAAATATGTTCGCGCGGGATTTATTGATCCGCTTCACAGCGCGCGGCAATAGGGTGAGCCCCAGGACGAAGAAAACGATCGTGGCGGCGAGGTGATACGACATCTGCCACGGATCGAGCCGGTTCCTGCCTGCCCATACCAGCGCCACGCTCAACACAAGCCACAGAATAATGTCTTCCAGAACCGCCACTCCCAGGATGAGCCGTGCGAATCGCGTATGCAGAATTTTCAGGTCGGCAAAAATCTTTGAGACTACAGGAACGGACGTGACGGCTACTGCAATAGCCATGATCAGCATAAGCGAGACACGATTTCCGTTCGGGCCGGCCAGCGCGGGACGCGCGAGCCACGGACCGAGTAACAGCGCCAAAAGAAACGGTGCGCCTGTTCCGACAATCGTCAGCCAGCCCACTTCGCGCTGCTCGTCACGGCTGAACAACTGGCGCGTCTGCGCCCCGGAAAGAAACATCAGCAAAAGCAGGCCGAGCCAGTAAACAAAATCAAGAATATTGCCGTGGTGTTTGGTGGCTGCGACGAGCGGAGATGCGAACGAAAACCGGCCAATCAACGCGGGGCCCAGGAGAGCCCCAGCCATAATTTCGCCAACCACTTTTGGCTGGCGCAGCCGCACAAAAACCCAGCCAAGCAAATGGGCAAGCCCAACAAGAAGCAAAAGAATGAACAGGACCCAGGTGAGATCGGTGTTGGACACGGTAGATAAGATGCAGAACAGCAGGAACGAAACATTTTGAGCCGCGAATTAACGCGAATCGGGGACCGCTAGGCTCCGCAAGCGGACCAAGACGCGCCCCAAGCCAAGAGCCAAAAGCCAAGAGCCAAAAGCTGCTTTTGTTTCAATCTGCGGCGATAGAACTCGCTTCCTTCACGGCTTCAATCAGCGCGTCGGGTTCAGGGCGCGTGGTGTAGTCCGGATCGGCGGAAGCGTATTTCACCAGGCCATCACGGGCAATCACAAAAGATCCAGGAATCGGCAGCTCCCACGAGGGATCGCCATTGACTTTTTCCAGATCGATGCCAAAGCTGCGGTAAGCGTTCTGAAGATCATCCGGCAGCTTAAAAACCAATCCAAATTTACGGGCCACTTCATTGTGGCTGTCGTGCAAGACGGGAAAGCTGAGCTTGTGCTGGAAGGCAAGCTCGCGTGAGTACTTGGGCAACTGCGGCGAAATCGCTACCAGCGATCCACCCGCAGCGTGAATTTCTGGTACAGCATGTTGCAGAGCTGCCAGCTCCGCGTTGCAGTACGGTCACCACTTGCCACGATAGAAGCTGACTACCAGCGGGCCATTTCTCAACAATTGGGTGGAGCTGACAAGTTGCCCATCTTTATCGGGCAGGCTGAATTCTGGTGCGTGGCTTCCGACGCGCAGAGTACGTTCAGAAATGCCTGAGCGCTTGAGTTCATCCAGGGCTTTGGCCATGACTGCGAGGGCCGTTTCAGGGATGCGCTTCTTGCTGCTTTCTTTGATTCGCTCGAGCTGCTCTTGAAGTCTTGCCATGAGTATTCCCTCCCAAGGCAATTCAGATTCATTCTTCCGGTAAAAGGGTTCAAGATTATTCGTGATTAAGGAGTGCACGCAGGCGCTCAGCTTTCGGCTGAAATTTTCGCTAGATCGGGAGAGCAGTCTCGGCTTGGTGGATGTGGGATCACGGGTGAAGTAAGCCAAAATGAAAACAGCCAAGAGCTAAGGGCAAAGCGCCGCAGGCCAAAAGCCAAAGTGCGAAAACTAAAGGCCCGTAATTTTCCATTTTTTAATCAATTCGGACTATCTGCTTGAAGAATATCAATTCTTAAAAAGTTCTAATGTACGAGCTAAGGCAAATTTGCCATATAAGTTTTTCTTATATACCCATTCAAGCGGAGTTGGTGTAGAGTTGGGAGCCACTTCGTCTACTCAGGATTGTCATTGAGTTGTCGCTCAAGAATACGAGTGGTAGATCCAAAAAATTCAGATAGAGGGGTGAGCTATGCAACGGTCGGTTCTAGTCGTTCTCGCCATTTTGCTCGTGTCGCTTGCAGTCAGTGC
>DATDNH010000402.1:0-8441 GCA_036518395.1 Candidatus Angelobacter sp.
ACGGGCATTTACCCGGCGCAAATACATCGTGAAATTTGAGGGCTGCTATCACGGCCATGCCGACTCGCTGCTGGTCAAGGCCGGCTCAGGCGTGGCCACTCTCGGCATACCCGGGTCCGCAGGCGTGCTGGAAGAGCTGGCGCAATTCACGCTGGCGCTGCCGTTCAACAATCGCCAGGCGGTCGAAGCGGCTTTTCAGAAATTCAAAGATCAGATTGCCTGCGTAATCGTGGAACCAGTGGTGGGCAACATGGGATGTGTGCCGCCGCGCGCAGGCTATCTTGAGTTTCTGCGCGAGACTACTTCCCAAAATGGAACGCTGCTGATTTTCGACGAAGTAATGACCGGCTTCCGCGTTGCCTTTGGCGGAGCGCAGCAGCTCTACCGCATCAAGCCCGATCTCACCACGCTGGGAAAAATCATTGGCGGAGGGCTCCCGGTAGGCGCCTATGGAGGGCACGCGGAGATCATGGAGATGATCGCGCCGGCCGGTCCGGTCTATCAGGCAGGAACGCTCTCCGGCAATCCGCTGGCCATGGCCGCCGGCCTGGCAACGGTGCGCCACCTCAAGCAGCATCCCGAAATCTATCAGCAACTGGAAGAGCGCGCTGATGCTCTGGTCAAGGGCGTTCTTGAAGCAGCACAGAAAAAAGGAGTTGCGCTTACCGCGAACCGTGTTGGCTCGATGTTTACCTGGTTCTTTCAGCCGGGCGCAGTTCATGATTGGGACACAGCTTCGAGATCAGACACTCAGGCTTTTGCAAAGTTTTATCGCGGCATTCTGGAGCGCGGAATTTATCTGCCGCCTTCCCAATATGAAGCTGTCTTTCTCGGCGCGGCGCATTCTGAGGATGACGTGAGGAAAACTGTGGAAGCGGCAGCAGAATCATTTTAGAAAACTATTCGTACCTCAGCGCGACCATGGGATCGACGCGCATCGCGCGGCGGGCGGGAAGAAAACAAGCGAGCAGCGCGACCATCGCCAGCAGAATGGCCAGGGCGATGAACGTCACTGGATCATGCGCGCTGATGCCAAAAAGCTGATTGGCTATCAGGCGCGTCAATCCCAATGCGGCGGCGATGCCGATGACCACTCCCGTGATCGCCATTTTTGCGCCCTCGCCGAGCACCAGGCGCATCACGTCCCGGCGTTGCGCGCCCAGCGCCATGCGCACGCCGATTTCATGAGTGCGCTGGCCGACGAGATAGGAAATCACGCTGTAGATTCCCACACACGAAAGAACGAGCGCGAGCGCCGCGAATGCGGCGAGAAGAATCATGGCCAGCCTGCGCGCGGCAAAGGAACCGGCGATGACCTGATCCATCGTTTGCACGGCGTAGATGACTTCGCTAGGATCAATTTCAGCAACCGTCTGGCGAACCGCGCCCATCATGGCTGCCGGATCTCCCTGCGTGCGCAACACCACTCCGACGGTGCCGGCAGCGTGCGGCATGACCTTCTCCGGAAGCTGCATGAAAGGATAATGAAACTGCGCCTGAATGGCCGATGTCTCGTCCGCGCCCGGTCCCCACTGTTTTATGTGGCCCACAACACCGACAATTTCGGCTTGCACATTGAACTGCGTCAAATTGACGTGCTTGCCGATCGGATTTTCGTGCGGGAAGTACATGCGCGCAAAAACGTCGTCGATGTCAATGACCACCGGGGCATTCTCGTTGTCCTGCGGAGTCACAAAACGTCCGCGCTCGAGCGTGATGCCCATGGCCTGCTGGAATCCGGCTTCCACCAGATAGAACATCGCCTGAGGCATGTCGTTGTCATTGTCGGGTTTCGGCTGCCCTTCGATCCAGAAAGGCAACGATGAGTCATGGATCAACGGGCGGGAACCGAGTGTGACGGAAACGGCCTGCACTCCCGGTATGGAGCGCATTTTGTCATCAAAGTGGCGCAGCCGGGCGCGAGTTTCATCGGAGGTTGTGACGGCAGAGGACGGCATCGACAAATTGAAGGTGATGGCGTGGCTGGGATTGTATCCGGGGTTGACGCGCCAAAGCGCGGCCAGACTGCGCAGCATCAGCCCGGCGCCGATCAGAAGAACCAGGGCAATTGCCACTTCGATAGCAACAAAAATCTTCTGCACGCGATGGCGCGCGCTGCTGAAGCCGCGGCCGCCTTCCCTGAGCGCGTCCTGCAAATTCACTTGTGCGCTTTTCAGCGCGGGAGCCAGGCCGAAGACGATCGCAGCCAGCAACGACAGTGCCATGCTGAAAAGCAATACGCGTCCGTTGAGAGAAATTTCGGCGGCGCGCGGCAATGTGCCTGGCAAAGTGTTGAGCACCGCTTTGGTACCAAAAACGGCGAGCAGTATCCCGAGCGCCCCGCCCAGGCCCGCGAGCAAAAAACTCTCCGTGAGAAGCTGGCGAATTACACGCGCCTGGCTGGCGCCCAGGGCCGCGCGAATCACAAATTCGCGAGAACGGCCCATCGCGCGTGCCAGAAGAAGATTGGCAACATTCGCGCAGGCAATCAACAGCAGAAAACCGACCGCTGCGAGAAGCACAATCAAAAGCGGCTGGACGTTGCCTACGATGTCTTCCTTCATGGAAACGAGATTGATGCCAAGGTCTTTATCGGCCACCGGGTAGGCCGCGGCAAGATTTCGCGCCACCATGTCCATGTCAGCTTTGGCCTGCTGGAGCGTAACCCCTGGTTTCAGCCGGCCAATGCAGCGCGCGCTCACGGAGATGCGGCGATCGCGAAACGATGGATCATTCCACTGGCCGATGGGCGTGTAGACATCGCGATCATGGCCGTAGAAGGTGAAAATGACAGGAATCACACCCACAACGGTGTAGGCCTTGCCATTCAGTGTGAGCGATTTCCCGACGATGCCGGGATCGGAGCCGAATTTGCGCTCCCAAAGTCCGCCGCCAAGAATTACAACCGGCGCGGCGCCTACCTGATCATCATCGGAGCGGAATGTGCGGCCAACAACGGGATTCACTCCCATCGTGGAAAAGAACTCGGCGGAAATCATGTAACCGCTCAGCCGTTCTGCTTCTCCCCTGCCGGTAAAGTTGTAATCCTGGTTGCGGTACATGGCGATTGATGCAAACGTCTGCGTCTGGCGCTGCCAATCGAGAAAGTTCAGATAGGAAGCAGGGCCCTGGTCAACTCCGGGCGACTTGGCGTAGACGGCCACAAGCTGCTCGGAATGCGGATATTGCAGCGGGTTGAGCAACACGCCGTCGACGACGGAAAAAAGCACAGTGTTGGCGCTGATGCCGAGCGCGAGGGTGAGAATGGCGACGGCAGCGAAGCCCGGCGATTTGAGAAGCATACGGACTGCGTAACGCAAGTCCTGTGACAGAGTCGTCATGACCGCATTTTATTCCTACCAGAACCACGACAGAAGATCGTGTAGCTCTGCGAGACAGTATGGAAGATGGCAGGGATTCCTCGCTTCGCTTCGGAATAAACTACATAGCAAGTCAGAGGTCAAGAGCTTTTTATTGCACTTTGCATCACTTCTACAATATGCAACGGCCTCCGGCCCGTTAGGCCCTCGATCTGTTCGAAACAACTGAACCCATCGGCGATAATCAATGTCTCCGGATCGGCGTTGCGCACGGCCGGCAGCAATACGCGCTCGCCGATTTTGACGGAGATATCATATTTTTCTTTTTCAAATCCGAACGATCCGGCCATACCGCAGCAGCCCGAATCGAGCACCTGAAAATCAAGGCCAATGCGCCGCAGCAGTTCCTGCTCTGAATCAAATTTCAAAACTGATTTGTGGTGGCAATGTCCATGGACCAGCGCCTTGCGTCTGAGCTGTGGCGGATGATAATCGGTCTTTGTCACCAGGAGTTCACTCAGCAGGAACGTCTGCTGCTTCAGCCGTTCGGCATTCGCATTGCGTCCCAGCAAGTTTGTCATTTCATCGCGAAAGACCGAGATGCAGCTCGGTTCCAGGCCGACCACTGGAATTCCCGCCTCAATCTGAGGACGCAACGCGTCCACAATCTGCTGCAAGAGCTGTTTGGCTTTGTCCAGCATGCCGAAATCATACAGCGGCCGGCCGCAGCAGAGTGCCATTTCGGGAATAATGACCTTGTATCCAGCCTGCTCCAATACCTCAACGGCAGCCTGGGCGATCTGCGGACGAAAATAATTGCTGAAGGTGTCCGGCCACAGCAGCACCTGCGGCTTGTCTTGATTGCATGCCCCGCGCGAGTTAAACCAGGATTTGAATGATTTTCGTGCAAACTTAGGGATCTTGCGCTGCTGCGATACGCCTGCCAGAAATTTAGCTACGCGGGAAAGGCCGGGCGTCTGGGTGAAAAGGTTTGCCAGCCATGGCACAGGCGCCGCCATGCGGGCCCACTGATGAATCAATCCCATCGCATAGGCGGACAGCGGCCGCAAGCGACCTTCATAATGATGCGCAAGAAATTCCGCCTTGTAGCTGGCCATGTCAACATTCAGCGGACATTCGGTCTTGCAGGCCTTGCAGGCGAGACAAAGATCCAAGGCCTCGTGAACGCTATTGCTCTTCCAGCCGCCGCGCAGCGGATCACCCTCCAGCATTTCAAACAGCAGACGCGCGCGGCCACGCGTGGAGTGCATCTCTTCCCGCGTCGCCATGTAGCTCGGGCACATCGTGCCTTTTTCATCTTTGCGGCACTTGCTCACGCCCACACAGCGCGCCGTCGCATCGGCGAATCCACCGTGATCGTTGGGAAAAGAGAAATACGTCTTCAGATGCTGCGCGTTGTAGTCCGCGCCAAAGCGCAGGTTTTCATCCAGCTTGTAGGGATCGATCTTCTTCCCCGGATTCATCTTCCACTCCGGGTCCCAGATGCGCTTGAACTCGCGAAACGCCTCCATCAGCTCCTGACCATACATCTTTTCGAGCAGCTCGCCGCGCGCCTGGCCGTCGCCGTGCTCGCCGGAGAGCGTACCGCCAAGGCCCACGACCAGATCGGCAGCTTCTTCCATGAAGCGGCGAAAAGTCTTGATGCCTTCTTCGGTAAAGAGATCAAACTCGATGCGCGTGTGGACGCAGCCATCGCCAAAGTGCCCGTAGAGCGCTCCCACGGGATAGCGATGTTTTTCCAGCAGGCGATGCAAACCGCGCAGGTACGCAGCGAGGTTCTCCGGCGCAACGGCCGCGTCTTCCCAGCCTTCCCAGGCTTCTGCGTGGCCGGGCACGCGCGACGTGGCGCCCAAACCTGACTCGCGCGTGCGCCACATCATCTGCTCTTCCGCTGCCGTGGCACAAAACTTCGCGCGGGGAATTTGCGATCCACGTTGCAGTTTTGCCATGAGCGCTTTGGCCTTGTCGTCCGATTCCTGCTTGGTCTCGCCGCCAAATTCCACCAGCAACCAGCCTCTGCCTTCCGGCAACTGCCGGATGCAATCCACATGCATGTTCATCGCCGTCATGTTGTCGATCAACACCTGGTCCATGCCTTCAAGGCCGATGGGCCTGGCTTCCAGGATCGCGGGAACATGCTCCGCAGCATCGTAAATTGAAGGGAACCCGAGCACGACGAGGCTGCGCTTTTTGGGCCAGTCCACCAGCCGCACCTTGGCGCCCAGTGTGATCACGCAGGTGCACTCCGAGCCCACGAGCGCACGCGCGACATGAAATCCCTTTTCCGGAAGCAATTCGTCCAGGCTGTATCCGGAAACGCGGCGCGGAATTTTGGGATATCGCGCACGAATCAGATTGGAGTATTTGTCGCGCAGCGCCCGCAGACGAGAATAAATTTCTCCTTCGCGTCCCCCCTTCTGGATGATCTGTTGCAACTCGGTGTCTGACGTTGGCCCCACGCGCAGTCGCGCGCCGTCGTAGGTGAGAACGTCGAGTTCGAGCACGTTATCCACCGTTCGTCCCGCGAGCACCGAATGGACGCCGCAGGAATTGTTGCCGATCATTCCGCCCAGATTGCAGTATTCGTGCGTGGAAGGATCAGGACCGAAGGTGAGGTCGTGCCGGTTGGCGCGATTGCGCAGATGGTCCAGCACAACTCCGGGCTGCACCCAGGCAAATTTCTCCTGCGGATTGAATTCAGTGATCTGATTCAGGTACTTGGAAAAATCGATGACAACAGCAACGTTGCAGCACTGCCCTGCCAGGCTGGTGCCTCCGCCACGGGCGAGAATGGGAGCGCCGTACTGCCGCGCCAGCGCAACCGTCTGCGCGACTTCCTCGATTGTCCGGGGGATCACCACGCCGATCGGCACCTGGCGGTAATTCGAACCGTCGTTCGAGTAGAGCGCGCGGCTGCCCTCGTCGAAACGCACCTCTCCGGCGATAGCGCGACTCAAATCCACCGCCAGCGCTTCAGTGCGATCGCGCGGGAATTCCTGTGCAGCGCGCGCACGCTGACGGACTGCCAATCCCTGGGTCACGGTTTCACCTTGCAGGAAAGTATAAATAAGCGGCTGCGGACAATTTAATGCCCTCGTGTATTTCCAGACACCTAGTTCGCGCTGTTCGATTGAAGCACTGTTACGCACGCTGTTCTCGTGAGAGAGCCTTGACGCTGCATGAAACGGGCCAGCATTCTCGGGGTCCTTCGACTACGCCCTCACTCCTCACGTCGTTCGTGCTTGCTCAGGATGACAGGTATTAGGTATTCGTTTCTAACAACAACATCAACGATATATAGGCGATCATGAATGCAGCATTCAATAGCGGGCAGTTTTTTAAACTGGCTCGCTACCGCTATAATCCTGCTTCCACCATGATAAAAATCTTCTCTCTTTTCTTCTTTTTGTTTGCGGTCAGTGTGTTTGCCCAGGAGCGCAAGCCAGTTCCGCCGGTCACGGTGATCCACGCCGGTCACATGCTCGATGTGAAAACCGGCAAAACCCTGAATGACGTCTGGATCGTGATCGATCACGATAAGATCATTCGGGCAGGCACGGATGCTGTGCCGGCAGCCAACATCATTGAGCTGCCCAATGCCACGCTCCTGCCCGGGCTCATTGACGCCCATACACATATCACCTTCGATCCTAACTTTGGCTATCAGGAACTTGGCGTCTCCATTCCCAAGCAGGCGCTTACGGGCGCCAAGAACGCCCGCGTCACGCTTGAGGCGGGGTTCACCACCATTCGCAACGTGGGCGCGAGCGGCTACACAGATATCGCTTTACGTGATGCTATCAATGAAGGCATGTTGCCGGGCCCGCGCATCGATGCCAGCGGCCCCGCGCTCAGCATTACCGGCGGCCACTGCGACAACAACCTGCTGCCATACGAGTACCACGCCACGAGCGATGGCGCGGCCGACGGCGTCGAAGGCGTGCAACACAAAGTCCGCGAGATCATCAAGTATGGCGCCGATGTGATCAAGGTGTGTGCAACCGGCGGCGTGCTCTCCAAGGGCGATGATCCACAGGCGTCGCAATACAGCCTGGAAGAGTTGAAGGCAATCGTCGCAGATGCCCACCGTCTTGGCCGCAAAGTGGCCGCGCACGCGCATGGCGCTCAGGGAATCCTGTGGGCGTCGGAAGCGGGCGTCGATTCCATCGAGCATGGATCATACATCGACGATGCCGGCATCCAGATGATGAAATCCAAGGGCACCTATCTTGTACCAACACTCTATCTTCAGGATTGGATGACCGAGAACGCCACGAAAATTGGGCTGCCGGAAATGTATGCGGGCAAGATGCGTGCTGTGAGTGCTGTGGCGCGAGCCAATATCAAAAAAGCCTTTGATGCCGGCGTGAAAGTGGCGTTTGGCACCGATGCTGCCGTGTATCCGCATGGCCTGAATGCCCGCGAGTTTGCTGTGTACGTAAAACTGGGAATGACGCCGCTTCACGCCATTCAGACCGCAACCATCAATGCTGCTGACCTGCTGGGCTGGTCGGACCGCATCGGAACGCTGGAGCCAGGAAAGTTCGCCGACATGATTGCCGTAAACGGCGATCCCACGAAAGATGTCACCCTGCTCGAGCATCCGGTGTTTGTGATGAAAGGCGGCATGGTGTACAAGCAGGTGAAGTGACGTATGCGGCTGGCCAATAAAGTAGCGATTGTGACCGGCGGCGGCAGCGGCATTGGACGCGGCATCGCCGTGGCCTTTGCGCGGGAGGGCGCAAAGGTAGTCATTGCCGGACGCCACCAGGACAAGCTGGATGCCGTGGCGAAGGAAATTGGTCCGGCATGTCTCGCTTTGGTCGCCGATGTGAGCGATGCCAAAGCGATAGAACGGCTTGTTTCCCGCACCATAGAAAAATTTTCCGGCATCCAAATTCTGGTCAACAATGCCGGCGTGCTGCTCCCCGGCACGGCTGAATCTCACTCCGAGCATGACTGGAAGCAGACCTTCGATATAAACGTGCGCGGCGTCTGGCTGCTCTCACGCGCGGTGTTGCCGCACATGCGCGCTTCGGGCGGCGGGTCCATCATCAACATCGGCTCGGTGCTGAGCTTGCTGGGCGCGCGCAACCGGGT
>DATDNH010000403.1:0-2096 GCA_036518395.1 Candidatus Angelobacter sp.
TGTAGTCGTGTCGCTCATTGTCAGCGTCTTTTTTATCGTCCTGATCGCCGCCTTTGCCGTCGTCGCTCTGGTTACTGAACCATCCAAAACTGACAAGCTGATCCACTCGCGGCTGGTCTCGCTGGACCGGAGCGCTAATCCCAATGCGGGCACTGACGAACAAAGCATCGTTAAAAAGATCACCTTCAGCACCATACCCGCTCTGGACCAGTTTCTTCGCCGCAACCAGGCCGCTGTGGGCCTGCAATTGTTGATCGAGCAAGCGGACGTCAACTGGACAGTCGGGCGGATAGTGTTCAGCACCTTGCTCCTGATCTGCCTCGGTGCCGCCCTCGGTAACTGGTGGATTGCGCCAGGACTTCTGGGCTGGCTGCCCGGTTTGGCGCTTGGTTTCATCCCCTACATTTACCTGCTGCAAAAGCGGCGTCTGCGTCTGCGGAGATTTACGCAGCTTCTTCCCGAGGCAATTGATCTAATGTCACGCGGCCTGCGCGCAGGCCAGGCCTTGTCCGCGGCCATCGAAACCGTGGCCAAAGAAAGCGACGAGCCTCTGCGCTCGGAATTCCGCCGCGCGGCGGATGAGCAGAGCTTCGGACTCCCGTTCCGCGAGTCCATGGTCAACCTGGGTCGTCGCGTGCCGGTTCCTGATCTCCAGTTCCTCGTGACGGCCATTCTTGTGCAGAAAGAAACAGGCGGCAACCTGGCGCAGATTCTCGACAAATCTTCCCACGTCATCCGCGAACGCGTCCGCGTGGCCGGCCAGGTCCGCATTCGCACCGCGCAGGGACGCTTGACCGGATGGATCCTGATCCTGCTTCCATTCGTCATTTTTTTCGGAATGAATCTTCTGAATCCCGGATACGGCAGAGTGCTCTTTGAGACTCCTTCAGGCCAGAGGATGGTTACATATGCGGCCATTGCGATGGTTTTTGGGATTCTACTGATACGCAAGATCGTAAACGTGAAGTTTTAGAGGAATTTGCCATGATGATTTGGTTGATAGTCTCGGCGGGAATCACGATCTTCCTGCTCCTTGCCACGCTCTTTATGTTTGCGACCAGCGCGGACCCGGTGGATGCTCGTCTGATGGAAGTCTCCGCCTCCGCCCCAACCACTACGGGCGCTTCTCTCATGAGGACCGCCCCAACAACTGCTGCAGGCCGTCTCGCCGCGCAAATCACGGGCTTCTTCAGTCCCATTCGGGGACTGGTCTCCGGCTCTGACCAGGACCTGGAGTACAAGCTTACGCTTGCAGGGTTCCCGAAACCAGAGCACGTGGAAATCTTTACTGCCCTTAAGCTGCTGTTGCCGGTAGCCGGCGTCGTGGCCGGAAGCTTCTTCGGCGACAATCTGGTTACCGCGATTATCATCGGTTTTCTTCTGGGATTTTTTGGTCCCGACCTCGTGCTCACTTCGTTGATGAGCCGGCGGCAGGAGAAAATCCGGCGCGCTCTGCCTGATGCGCTCGATTTGCTGGTGATCTGCATGGAAGCCGGTCTCGGCATCGACCAGGCGATGATTCGCGTGGGCGAGGAAATGGCCCTCACGGCGCCCGATCTGGCGGAGGAACTTCAGATCATCAACCGCGAGCAGCGCGCAGGCAAGCCGCGCCTGGACGCGTGGCGCAGCATGGCCGAGCGCGTAGACATTGACTTCGTCCGCCAGTTTGTCAGCATGCTGGTGCAGACGGAACGCTTTGGCACGCCCATCGCCAACGCTCTGGGCGTCTTTGCCGATACATTGCGCACCCGCCGCACGCAGACCGCTGAAGAGGCTGCTGCCAAGACAGGCGTGAAACTCTTGTTCCCTCTGGTCCTGTTTATCTTTCCCAGCATCTTTGTGGTTGCTTTGGGACCGGCCATCATCAGCATTCATACGACATTCCAGGATCTGGCGAAGTAGATGTTATGCGTTGGCACAAAAAAATCGTTCGCGCGGTCAACACCACTCGTGGGACCATCCTGGGTGAGGGTATCCGCGTTGCTGATACCGGACTGACCCGGATTGTCGGTCTGCTCGGCGAGCGCAGCCTTCCCGCCGGCGATGGTCTGCTGATTTTGCCCTGCCAGGGCGTGCATACCTGGGGAATGTTGTTT
>DATDNH010000404.1:0-6139 GCA_036518395.1 Candidatus Angelobacter sp.
GGGCTTGTCACCATGATGCCTCCGCTTACTCTGTTCCTCTGTGTTTCAAACTTGTCGGGGTTGGTTTAGCCAAAGGCCAAAAGCCAAGGGCCAAGGGCCGCCCTTCTAAAAATGATCCTCCGGCCCAACGCTCTGCCGGGCCAGCTCAGACCTTGATTGCCACGCTGTAGTTTTCCAATTGTCTTTAATCACGCCTTCTCTGACCCAAGGCGGCAAGTCCATGCAAAGGAAACGCGAAAGCGCAATCGCGTAGGGCTCATACAGGGATCGCAGGTGGGTGAGTTGGTTGTTGGCGGCATCTCCATCCTTGAATATAAAGCCTTGCTCGCGCAATTGCTGACGCATGCGCACTATCGTTTCCGGCGGCAGGCGGTCGAAAGATTCCATGGGAACTGGCCGCGCGTTGAACACCTGGCTCAGATCCACGAGCGCATGTCGCGCAATGGCAAATGTCATGCGCGCCTGGTACTCGCACATGCCTTCGACGGCGACCAGCGAAAGAGCGCATACGTCCAGAATTGTGGTGAGTGATGCCAGCCAGGACTGGTTGTCATGCTGGGACCGGAAGTAGGCCAGCACGGGATAGGAAAGATGGCTCTCCATCAGATCCGCCGACCAGCGTTCCCAGTCTTTCAACAGCTCGAATAATGCTTCCTGCCCATATTCACCGGAATGACGGCGAAGCAACTCGGTCGCAGTGGGCGGCGATCCGGCACGCGCATCGAGTAGCGAAATCGTCACCTCACGGCGGGAAAATGCCTGGTACAGTACAGGCAGATATCCAACTACCAGCGCCAGGAAGCCAAAACCGAGACCGGCTTCAAGGACCGTGAGGAAGCGTCCCAACGGCGATCCCGGCGCCAGGTCGCCGAGCCCGAGCGTAACCAGCGTAGTACCGCTTACATAAAGATCGTTGGCAAAACGATTAGGATAAACTTCGCCTTTAAACGGAACCTGCGCACCGTAATAAATCAAGGCAAACCCAACCATCAGTCCTACTGCCCAGAAGACCAGCAACAATAAAAGTGAAATAGGCCCGTAGTAACTTAACCGCGCGTCGCGCTTTCTCCGGTTCTTATTCCGAGCGGCAAGGGCCGCCCAGGGCCTCCAAGTAACGCGGTAAAAGTAACGGGTTAAACGGAACTGTCGCGTCACACGCCGGGGAAGAACGATGGTTTCGAATGTCTCCCACAGCACCACCAGAATCAGGATTATTCCCGCGACGATTGCCAGAACATCGAGCATTGACTCTCCGCCATCGAAATTCTAGATCAAAAGGATGAGATGTGCGTCCGCGCACAATCGACTCAGGATTAAAGACGTACCGGCGGCAGAGCTATTGCCTGTTGTCTATTGCCTGCTGTCAGGGTACTTCGGTAACCCGCGAATCGCAGCAAACCCGCGTTGAAGAGGCAAAACTGTTCTATGATTCACTTTCCCTCCCACCAGGTTTTGCCCCAATGGTGCCTCTATGTCAGATGCTTCAGGAGCAGCCGTAACTGCGCCTGCCGCCGAACCAGCCCCTCGCACTGATCGCCTTGAGCTGCTCCAGCAGTTGAACGGGGCAACGGTAGGTGTAGTCCATAAAGCCAGAAATCCGAAACTGAACCGCACACTCGTGCTGCGCCAGTTGCAGGTGCCGGAATGGCTGGATGACGTTGACGAACTGATCAAACGCATTCTGGCTGAAGCCCGCGCGGCAAGCGCGCTCGATCATCCCAACATTGCCCGGCTCTATACCGGCGGCTATAAAGGATTCACTGTCTTTTTGACTTCGGAGTTTGCAGAAGGCACAAATATCAAGCAGTTTGCCGCCAGTCGCAATTTGGGAATAGCCGATTTGATAGCGCTGGGCAGGCAACTGTGCGCTGCACTCGATTGTGCTCACGAAAAAAACGTGATGCACTATGCCCTGAATCCCGCCAACCTGAAAGTGACTTCGGAAGGCGCACTGAAAGTGCTGGATTTCGGCTTGCTGCGGGACAAGCAGTTGTATTCACCTACTCCGGCCAAGCGGCTGGAGAGCGAGCATTACCTCTCACCGGAGCAGCTCAAAGGCAAGCCCATTACGCGGGCGTCAAATCTTTTCAGCGCCGCCACCATTCTCTACGAATTGTTCACCACGCGTAATCCTTTTGCCGGGAAACATCTGGGCGAAGTTGATCGCAACATTGCCGAAATCGATCCCAGCCCGGCCAACATTGCGCATGCGCGAGTTCCGGAAGCAGTTTCCAGAGTGCTGATGAAGGCGCTGGCCAAGAACCCGCAGGCCAGATTTCAAACCGGGGCGGAATTCGCCACTGCGCTGGAAGAAGCCTTCAACGGTTCTCCGGGCAGGAGCGCAGCTGCGGCAAAATTGCCTCCGTCGGCAGCCAAGCCAAATGGGACGGAAGCAACACCTGCCAAAGAGTTGAGCAGTGCACCAATGAAACCCGCTGCTGCTCCCGCGCAGACTGCTGCTGCACGGCCTGCGAACAATATGGTTACAATGCCGGCAACTAATGCCAGCCCTCAGGCTCCTAAGGCGCCGACAACGACAACTACACCGACAACGACCAAACTCATGGTTGTGCGCAGCCGGCCTGCGTCTGCTCCAACCAGCAAAATGCCGGCAAAGATCCTCGCTCAATGGAAGCTGGTGGGCGGGATCATCGCAGCGCTGTTTGTGGTTTCTGCGGTGGCGATTTCTCTGAATCACCGCAGCAAAATTGCCGCGGCCGCTCCGGAAATCAGTCGGCCGGAACAAACAGCAGTCCAGGGCGAAAAGCAAACAGAGTCAACAACTCCCCTGCCGTCGGGCGTTGCGGAACCGCAAACCGTGGTCAGCCTGCGCGAGGTCCAGCCCAGAGGCGGCAGAGTAAAAACGGCTAGAGGGGGAACCGCAGCGGCGCCAGCGGCCGTAGCTGAAGGACAACTGTTTGTCTCCTCTGAGCCTGCGGGCGCGAGCATCACCATCGAAGGGAAGTCGCTGGATTCATGGAAAACGCCGCAGACGCTCGGTTCGCTTGCTCCGGGAGTTTATCAAGTGACTCTGAGCAAAGCCGGCTACGCCAGCGAAACTCGCAGCATTGAAGTCACAAGCGGCAACCGGGCAGCCCTGGATGTAAAGCTGAGTCCAACGAAGGCGACGTTGAATGTGGGCGGAACACCCACCGGCGCAAGGATTTTGATCGACGGCAAAGAAACGGGCAAATTCACTCCCGCCGAATTCGCGCTCGATCCAGCCACGCACACGGTTACGCTGCGCAAAGAAGGATACTTCGACAGCAGCACGAATCTGAAGCTTGCTGCCGGACAAAGCATGAGCTATGCGCCCTCCATGACGGCTGCTGGCCGCACAGACAACATAAAAGTTGTGGGGGGATTCAAGAAGCTGTTCGGTGGCGGCTCCTCAGAAGGCATGAGCCGCATGGAATTCAAGACTGAGCCAAAAGGCGCAGAAGTTGAGATCAACGGAACGACCCTGCCGAAAACTACTCCCTTTGAAGTTCAGCTCGAGCCCGGCAACTACGAAATCACTTTGCAGAAGGAAGGCTACAAGCCCGTACACAAATCAGTGACGACTCAGGCCAATCAGAAATTGAAGATAGAACAAACGCTGTCGCAGTAAAAGCACTCAGCAATCATCACTCAGCCCGCGTGACTGATAGTGTTTCCACTGACATTGTCGCCAGCCAGGTTACATTCTAAAATTCTTTGCTCCCAAAGAAGCAAAAGGCGAGGATGCACGCCGCCGACAAAAGTCTGTTGCATTGGCTGATTGCTGACTGCTTCGGTTAGCGCGAAGCGGTAGCCGACACCACCGTGAACTGCATCTCGCCGGGGTAGTTGATTCCTACCTTTAGATTGTTTCCTGTGCTGAACGAAGCTGGCGGTGCCAGTTCGCTAACTGGGCTGCCGGTTGCGGGATCCACCAGGTAAAACTTGAGGCTCGCATCACTGGAGAAAGAAGACCATGACGGGTCACTGGCAAAATCAGGCAGGTCAATAGTGAATGTTCCATCCGCGGCCACAGCTACCTTGGTCAAAACGAATGGCGAGATTGCTGCATGGGACAGATTGAAAAATTGTTGTGCCCAGTCGCATACATATAAAACTTCCACCTGAAAATCTTTTCCCTGCAGCGCCGAAGTCGGGATGCTTCCGCGAAGCGGCGTGGTGGAAAGCTTTTGGCACTCGAACTGCCCCTCCCGTGTGACGGTCAGGTCGTCAACGCTGATCGTTACAAATTGACAGCCGGGCGCATAAGCAATGGCCTTGAAGCTGGTGGCCACCTTATTCTCGTGGTCGGTCCGGATGATGATTTTGCTTCCAGTTCCATCCGCCGTCGTGGCCGAAAACGCTCCTTTAAACTCGCCTGCCAGGAAATAGCGCACCTGCACATTTTTCGCGAGGGTGGGCGGTGCAATGTTGATGGTGAACAGATTGTCCTTCGTGATGTCTTGTCCCGCTATCCAGGGCGTGAATGACACAAGCAGGCTGATAAGAGCTGGAAACCGGCGAAGCATATGATTCATCTACCTCGCCTTCATTATCGCTGAATCGCAGTAACCCTGAAAGATTTTTTACCTTAGTACAGGTTCAGGTTGGATCGCCAGGTTTGTGGAACGTACCCCAAATTTGCATTTAGGAAATCCAAAGGCTTCTGTGGTTTGGACATTCATTCCTCCGCAGGGCTTTGCAGATAGAATGGATAAAAAGGCCCTGCAAAGGAAACAATTTGAATTCTGGAATTCGCAACATTGCCATCATCGCCCACGTTGATCACGGAAAGACCACGCTGGTGGATGCCATGCTGCGGCAAAGCGGCGCCTTCCGGGCCCATGAATCCATCGTTGAACGTGTTATGGACTCCAATGAACTTGAGCGTGAGCGCGGCATTACAATCCTGGCCAAAAACACCGCTGTCTGGTATCAGGAGGTCAAGATCAACATCGTGGATACGCCAGGACACAGCGATTTTGGCGGCGAAGTAGAGCGCGCACTCAAAATGGTGGACGGAGTCATGCTCCTGGTGGACGCCAGCGAGGGACCTCTGCCGCAGACCCGCTACGTCCTTAGCAAAGCACTGGAAGCCGGTTTACCGCCGGTCGTGGTGATCAACAAAATTGATCGCTCTGACGCGCGCCCGCAGGAGGTCTTGAACGAGCTTTACGATCTATTCATTGATCTGGACGCACACGAAGACCAGCTTGATTTTCCGGTGCTTTTCACCAACGCCAAGGCCGGCACAGCTTCAACAGACTTAAAGGCGACGGGACAAGATCTGCGTCCGCTGTTCGATGCGATTTTGGCGACCATCCCGCCACCCGGCGGCGAAGCTGACAATGCGCTGCAAATTCTTGTCGCCAATCTTGATTACAGCGATTATCTCGGCCGCATGGCCATCGCCCGCGTCTTCAATGGAACACTGCAAAATGGACAGGAAGTTGCAATCGCCAAACTGGGTGGGTCTCTGGAAAAGGTGAAGATAACCAAGCTGTTTTCCTTCAGTGGCCTGAAACGGATTGATATTGAGCACACGGAGCTTGGCGATATTGTGGCCATTGCGGGAGTGGAGGGAATTGCCATCGGCGAAACCATCACCAACGTTGAGACGCCTGCGCCGCTGCCGCACATCGTTATTGATGAGCCCACAATCGCCATGCAGTTTGCGGTAAATACTTCGCCCTTTGCCGGACGCGAAGGAACTTATGTGACCTCTCGCAATCTGCGCGACCGTTTGCAGAAGGAGCTGCTGACCAATGTTTCCCTGCGCGTGGAGGAAATGGACAGCACGGATTCCTTTAAGGTGCTCGGCCGGGGCGAACTCCAACTCGCCATCCTTATTGAGACGATGCGGCGTGAAGGGTACGAATTGATGGCGGGCAAGCCGGAAATCGTGACCAAGAATGTGAATGGCAAAGTCATGGAACCGGTGGAAAAACTCACCATTGATATTCCTGAGGCATTTATCGGCGTAACGATTGAGAAGGCCGGCTCCCGAAAGGGCCAGATGACCAAAATGCACAATCATGGTTCAGGACGAGTGCGCATCGAATTCAGCATCCCCAGCCGAGGCATGATTGGGCTGCGCTCTGAACTGCTCACGGACACACGAGGCACGGTCATCATGAATTCCCTTTTCGACGGTTATACC
>DATDNH010000405.1:0-4214 GCA_036518395.1 Candidatus Angelobacter sp.
TAGCAGGTGATTGCGGCTGGAGCGCGGCTGCCGAAAGTAATGCCGCAGCGATAGTAAGTGTCAATACCGGTTTCATGGCGATCAGGTCGCCTGCCCTGAAATCATAGACTTTCTTGCCAATCAAATGTTAGCGCTGCATCGTCTTGCAACCATGCCCAGAGTACTGCTTTGTCTTACCGAATGTTTGCGGTCCCGCTTTGCGTGATGAATGCTGATTGCTGAGTGCTGGTTTATTGCCCTGTCACCAAGGGTAACTCTACAAAGCTTTGCTCGCTCGCAGAATGATAGATGCGCTGCACGGCTTTGCGGTAATCGCCCGGCTTGGCCCAGAAAATGTTAGGCACAAACGTCTGCGGATTACGGTCGTACAGGGGAAACCAGCTCGACTGGATCTGCACCATGATCCTGTGTCCGGGCAGGAACACGTGGTTGGCGGTCGGTAAAGCAAAGCGATACAGCAGCGGTTTATTCGCAGCAATGGCTTTGGGAAATTCCAGGCTCTCGCGATAACGGCCGCGGAAGATATCTGCCGAGACCATCAATTGATATCCACCCATCGTCTCCTGGCCGGCAACTTCGTCGGGGTAAACGTCAATCAGCTTCACCACCCAGTCCGAATCCGTGCCGCTGGTAGAAGCCATCAGGTTGGCAACGGGCTGTCCGCTGATCTTGACCGGAGAGGTCAGCACATCCGAGACAAACGCCAGCACATCAGGACGCCCCGAAGCTTCGCGCTGATCGTCTACCAGCCACAGCGGCCACGTCAATCTGCCTTCATAACCGACAGGTTGGCTTGGGCGCGAGCGAAATGGAACCGGCTTGGCGGGATCGGAGACATATTCCTCAAAGGGCGTGTCATTCGATTTTGGCGCTGAAAAACCGGCCTTGAGGCCCGCGTTCAGATACAACGGCGTGGTCTTGATGGCGCAGCCGCTGGCGCATCCGGCAGGCCAGGCCGGCAGCCGGCGCCATAGGTTCGTGCCAGTTTCAAAAGCGGAAACTGGCGGAACGTCGGCTTTGGGTGCGTCGTCTTTCAGATAGTGGTCGAGGAACGGGCGCAGGATTTCGCGACGAAAATACAGAGCTGTATTGCTTTCAAATCTCAGCGCGCCCAGCGTGCTGCCGTCACCGATTTCCTGTCCATGATGCCATGGACCGATCACGAGAAACACTTTGTTGTTTTCCGTGTCCTTGGGCTTGATGGCCTTATAGACGGCAATTGCTCCGTAAATGTCTTCCTGGTCCCACAGGCTGTCCACCAGCATGACCGGAACGTTGAGCGGCTGCGCGGCAAGAACTTTATCGACGGCCTGATCGCGCCAGAAAGAGTCATAGCTGGGATGTGCGAGCAGCTTCTGCCAGAAGCCAAGCTGCTCCAGGCCGTGGCGTCGCCCAAGTTCACCCGCAGAGACAGACTGCATGTACAGGTCGTAATCGTCGAAGTGATCGGTCCACCACTTGGCTTCGTTTTTGCGCGTGCCATCCTGCTCCAGAATGTAGGGCATGTTCTGTTCGCGAAAAGCGCCATTGTGAAACCAGTCATCGCCCATCCATCCATCAACCATGGGATTCATCGGCACGGAAACTTTCAGCGCCGGATGCGGATTCACCAGCGCCATCAGCGGCAGAAATCCGTCATAAGAGATGCCAAGGATGCCAACTTTTCCGTTGCTTTCGGGAATGTTCTTCACCAGCCAGTCGATGGTGTCGTAAGTGTCTGTGGCGTGATCGACCGGGGTGGGATTCAGCGGCCCATGCAGCGGGCGGTTCATCACGTAGTCGCCCTCGGATTCGTATTTGCCGCGCACGTCCTGCACCACGCGAATGTAGCCGCCTTCAACAATTACATCCGTGGCATTGTCATAGCCGTACAGAATGGGCCCAAGATGGGAGCTTTGCGCGTGACTCGTGAGATCGCTGGCATTGTAGGGTGTGCGCGTGAGGAGAATCGGCGCATGGCTTGCGCCCCTGGGCACCAGAATGACCGTGTGGAGTTTCACTCCATCGCGCATGGGAATCATGACTTCCCTTCTCGCGTAATCAAAGCTTTCGGTCGCGGGTTGAAAGTTCGCCGGGGTCTCACTGGGCAGGCCGGACTGCGCTGGTGATTGCGTCTGGGCGGCGGCAAGTTGAAGAATCAATACAAGCAATGGCAGGCAGATTCGCGCGATGAGTTTCATGAAGACCCCTGAAGAGTGTTGTTGGTAATCGAAGGAAGGGATTATATCTTTGGCTCGATGGGCGCGCCAATTCTACGCAACGTTGACGGTCATGGGTGTATCACCGTGCCGCTGCAAAGCCCGAATCTGTTTTTGACCTCATTGCTTATACGAGGGGCTCACCAGGCGAAATGAATTGATGATCCGCATTACTTCCGCCGGACGCTGCTTCCCTTGGTAGCCCGCATTGAAGATGTAGAACTTGCGCGAGTCGGCACAGTGGAAGCGGTGCAGCGAGCGTTGTCCGGAGCCGAGATCGGTTTCGTACTCCAGGCCCTGCATTCCCGCGAGCGAAACCTGCTTCAGAGTACCCGGGATCACAGGCTCGCGGCGGTCTGTTCTATTGGCATCGTCCCACATCTCGGCCAGTCCGGTCTCGCAATCCATGGCGCGGCTGATCGCGCGGAGTGTGAACACGGTGGTCCCGAGGCGCACGCTGTAGACCTTGATGTGCCGGTCGCCGTTGTCGTTATGCGGGTTGGGCGGCGAGGGCAGCGTGATGGCGAACCCGTCCTCCTCAGCAAACACGTATTCCCGCCACTGCGCCCGCGGCTGTTTCTGCGCCGGGACCGCGTGGGCCAGGGTGAGAAGTAAAACCGTCAGAACCAGCTTTTTCATGCCTGAACGACATCTTACCAGCCGCGCAGCCTGTAAAACCTGGCGCAGACACTCGGCTCGCGGAACGCGCCAATCTACGGCACACAGATTCCAAGGCGATCAGCAACTCGCCTGGCTGTAATGAGGCGTGCTTCAGTAAGTTTGCTGGTGAAATTTTTGAAGGCCTCCACCACTTCCGGCGGCGCTGTGGCGGGCGTGCCGCTCTGAAATGGCGGTTCCGGAGCGTATTCGATCCCTAGCTGAATCTCCTTCGCTGCGTCATCCCCGCGCAACAAAGCCGCAATCACCAGGGCGCCGTCCAGCCCTGCTGTCACTCCGGCAGTAGTCACAATGTTTCCATCTTTCACCACTCGCTGGTCCACAGGCACCGCCCCGAAATATGGCAGCAGTTGTACGGACGCCCAATGGGTGGTCGCTTGCCTGCCCTTGAGCAAACCAGCGGCCCCACAGACCAGCGCCCCCGTACAGACTGAGAAAACGTATTTTGCAGTTTCCGCCTGCTTGCGAATGAATGAGAGCACAGTCTCATCTTCCATGAGCGCCTGCTGGCCCGGTCCTCCGGGAACAAGGAGCACATCCAACTGCGGAACTTCCGCAAAAGTTTCTTCCGGCGTCAGCATCAGCCCGCGAATGTCCCTGACCGGCCCCTTCTCTTTCCAGAGAATGTGGAACGTGGAGTCCGGCACCCGCGACAGAATCTCAAACGGCCCGGTAAAGTCAGTCTGATCAATCTGCGGGAAGATGATGGCCCCAAGATGAAGGTGACTGGCGCTTTCGTTGCTTTTCATGGATATCAATATATCCCTTCGCGATCTTTGCGTTCTTTGCGTAGTAAAGAATCCTGGCGTAGAGACGTTGCACTGCAACGTCTCCCGAGGTAAGCAACGCGAACTGAGGAAACCGTGAAGAAGTCGCGTGTGGCTTGTAGTAAAACCGTCAGGGGCTGATTGCTCACCGCTGATTGCTTTTTTAACTGGAGAAACTCTGGCTGGCAGCCTGCAACGTCTGGGAGACGTTTTGGGCAATCTTTTTTACTTTTTCCATGCTGGCATCCACGGCTGTGGCTTTGTCCTGCAATCCGCGCTGGCGCGCCAGGGTTTTGATCTGCTCCGCCTCCATGCTGAGGCGTTCGAACGAATTGACCAGATAGGTCATCGCGTCGGCATGCGGTTTCCACAGATAGGCAGAAGTGGATTTCTGGTTGTACTCATCCATTTCCAGCAGCATGCGCGCGTGATAGCTCACCAGCAGCATCAGGATATTGGCATAATCCGCGCGAAAGCTTTTCTCGTTCCCGTAATCCACGCGGAATGCCTCGACTTCCGCCGCACTCAACGTGATATTGCCGCGCTTTACCGGGACAATGTGGGCCAGCTT
>DATDNH010000406.1:0-14986 GCA_036518395.1 Candidatus Angelobacter sp.
CTCCCATAAGTCGCTTATGGGAGCATGATAGCAGAAATTTAAGCCGTCTGGCACGACGGTTAACGATCGAGAAGGGTTTTTCCGATGACCCGATGCACCGATGACCCGATGGCCCGATTCTGGATAGGAGCAGAACAGCAACACTCAGTGGTTCGACGGTGGCTGGCTGAAGAGTGCTCCACGCTTTAAACTGTTTACCAATGAAGTCCATCGTCATCGGAACTGCCGGACACATCGATCACGGCAAGACCGCGCTGGTGCGCGCGCTGACCGGCATTGATACCGACCGGCTGGAAGAAGAGAAACGTCGCGGCATCACCATTGATCTTGGCTTCGCTCATCTGGAACTGAACAGCCCGAGCGGCGAAAAGCTGCGTTTTGGTTTTATTGACGTTCCTGGCCACGAGCGCTTTGTCCGTAACATGCTGGCCGGCGTCGGAGGCATTGACCTGGTGCTGCTGGTCATCGCCGCCGATGAATCCATCAAGCCGCAGACGCGCGAGCACTTTGAAATCTGCCGCCTGCTTTCCATTCCTCGCGGCATCACGGTCATTACCAAATCCGATCTGGTGGACGAGGAAACCCTGAACGTTGTGCGCCTGGAGGTTGAAGAATTTGTGCGCGGCTCGTTCCTCGATACCAGTCGCTCTCCCGTTGTTGCGGTGAGCGCTCGCACCGGAGCGGGCCTGGAAGAATTGAAGCGCGAAATTTCCCGGCTGGCCGACGAAGTTCCTGCGCGCGATTCGGAAGCGCTGTTTCGTCTTCCCATTGACCGCGTCTTTGTGATGAAAGGCTTCGGCACGGTGGTCACGGGCACGCTCATTGCCGGAAAAACTCAGAAAGAAGCAGAAGTGGAGGTTTTTCCCGCGCACCGGCGCGTGCGCATCCGTGGCGTGCAGGTTCACGGCCACACTGCTGAAAAGGCGAGCGCCGGACAGCGGACCGCACTCAATCTTGCCGGCGCCACGGTCGACGATCTCGCGCGCGGCATGACTCTGGCAACGTCGGGTGTATTAGAAGCGTCGCAGCAGATTGATGTTCGTCTTTCCCTGCTGCGCGACGTGAAGTCCCTGAAAAACCGTGCACGTGTACATCTGCACGCGTTCGCCTCCGAAACCATTGCCGAAGTTGCATTGCATGAGGGCAGCGAGCTCAAGCCCGGCGGTACGGCTTTTGCTCGCCTGCGCAGCGCCGATCCGCTGCTGTTGCTCCCCAGCGATCGCGCCATCCTGCGCCAGTTCTCACCAGTAATTACCATCGGCGGGGCAGTGGTGTTGGATGTTTTTCCTCTGCGCAGACAGAAAAAAGAAGACTTGCTGAAATTCTTGAACGTCCTGGCCACCGGTTCGCGTCAGGAAATATTCGCTGCTCGAATTACCCGCCGTGGCGCCAATGGCCTCTCTCCGGCTGAGGCGGTGCGCGAAATGGGAGTAAGAAAGTCCGCGCTGGAGCCGCTGATCTCGGCATTGCTGCAACTGAAGCAGATCGTCAGGGCGGGCGAACAGCTCGTCGCTGCCGAAGCATTCTCGCTGGCTCGCGCGCGCACAATCGCGGTCCTTGAGACATTTCATAAAACCAATCCATTGGTTGCGGGCATCAGCAAAGAAGAGCTTAGGGAAAAACTCCAGCTTCGTCCCGAGGTCATGCAGGCGCTGCTCGCCGAGCTAAGCAGCGCCAAAAAAGTTGACATCGCGGGTGAGCAAGTGCGGCTGGCAGGCCGGGGCGTGGAACTGAAAGATGACGAGGCCAGGGCCAAAAAAGATATCGAAACTGCGTTCGCGGCTTCCGGCCTGAAAGTCCCCTACATGGACGAAGTTCTCGCGCGCCTTCCTGTCGACAAAACCCGTGCCCAAAAATTGGTGACGCTCTTGTTGCGCGACCGCGTGCTGATAAAACTCGCCGATAATCTTGTCTTTCATCACGCTGCGCTTCAGGGTCTGCGGCAAACGATGAATGCCTATAAGGCCACATCGCCCAAAATTGACGTAGGAAAGTTCAAGGACCTGATTGGCGTCTCGCGCAAATATGCGATTCCGCTATTGGAATATTTGGATCGTGAGCGCGTAACGAGGAGAGTAGGAGACGAAAGAGTAATTCTGTAGAGATTGATAATTTGTAATATCCATGACCCAGTTCTCAAAATTCTCGCTGGCCTTGATCATGCAGGCGAAACGGCACGCTACTCCATCCAAAGCGCTCACCCTGGTGCGCCATTACGGAGGAGTCGCGCTGCTGCCTCTCGCAGTGGTGGACAGCAGCATCATTCCTACATTCGGCAGCCTCGATCTGCTCACGGGCTGGCTGGCCGTGAGTGATCCTGAGTTGTGGTGGTATTACGCGCTCATGAGCACCGCCGGTTCGCTGATTGGAGCGTTCATTACTTATCGCATGGGCCGGAAGGTAGGCGAGTGGTGGATTGAAGGAAAGATCGGACGCAAACGCACGCAGCAGGTGCGCAATGCCATTGAGAACCACGGTTCAGCTTCGATCTTTGTATCCACCATTGCGCCGCCGCCTTTTCCCACGCCGTGGTTCTTTGCCGCGGCCGGAGCTTTTTCTTTCTCTTTGAAGAAGTTCCTCCTTGTGACTTTTCTTGGACGCGCCCTTCGCTATAGCCTGCTCACATTAGTAGCGGCGCACTTTGGACGCACGTTCCTCCGCTATCTCCGCCATCCCCTGCATTACCTGCTGATCTCCGTGATTGTCACGGCTTCGTTGATCACGGCCGTAATTTTGTTTGGCAAGTGGAAGCCGGCACAAGAACCGCATGCCAGCGCCGGAGCGTGAGACTTATGCTTACCATTCGAAACGCGACCGAAGCCGATTCTGCACTGATCCTGAGCTTTGTCAGGCATCTGGCCGAATTCGAGCGCGAGCCGAAAGCGGTTGTTGCAACCGAGCAAGACTTGCTGCGCGACGGCTTTGGCCCTGAACCAAAATTCCGTTGCGTCATCGCCGAATGGAACAACGTGCCAGCCGGGTTCGCATTCTTTTTCTACAACTACTCCACCTGGCGCGGACAGCCGGGGCTGTACCTGGAAGACCTGTTCGTGCTTCCGCAAATGCGTGACAAGGGAATCGGAAAAGCGCTGTTAAAACATCTGGCGCAGATCGCGCTTCGAGAGAACTGTTACGGCATTCGCTGGATGGTGCTCGAATGGAACGAGCCGGCAATTAAGTTTTACGAGCGCCTCGGAGCAGAGGTTTTGGGCGCGTGGGAAACCATGTTGATTACCGGGCCGGCATTGCAGCAGTTGGCAGAGAGCCACTAGTGATTGGTGGAAGCCCGGACTTTTCAGTCTGGTGGGCGAGTTCGCGAATTAGGCCGGGAAAATTGCGGCTCTCAAGAATCTCGGGCTCAGGGTTTAGCGTTCCAGCCAGGCCCGCATCGTGCGCGTCACCACGTCGGCAGCATCCTGCTGTACGAAATGGCCCGCGTCAGGGATGGTGACCAGCGTCAGGTCCTTCCCCATCCAGTCCCAGGTGTTGTTGAGCGCGTCGGACAGCAGGGCCGTGTCCTTAAGGCCATGAAACATGAGCACCGGCATTTGCGTTTTGATTACAGGTGACGGATCTTCCTGATATGGTTCCCGCGGATAGTTGCGTTTGTAATAAGCCAGCATGGCCTTGATGTCAGAGCGCTGGAATGCCTCAATGTATTTTGGTTTGGCTTCCGGGTCCGTTACCCAGAAGGCGAGCTGTTCCGGCTTGACCATGGTTTCCGCCCCTTCCTGCTGGAAATTGCGCGCGTACGCGCTCGCCGCCTGCTGTTTGGGGTCGTGAGCCAGCTCCCGCATGATGCCGCGCGGGTGCGGCAGGTTGAGGATAATCAGGCGGTCCACGAACTGAGGAGCATTCAAGGCCAGTTGCCAGGCCACCGCGCCGCCCCAATCATGGCCTACGATAATGGCTTTGTCTTTGCCAAAATGCTTGATGACCGCAATCACATCTCCCACCAGGAGTGACATTGCATAGTTATCCACGCCGGCGGGCTTGTCGCTCAAGTTGTAGCCGCGCTGATCGATAGCTACGCACTGGTATCTGTCTGAGAGGCCCTCCATCTGCTTGCGCCACGTGTACCAGTAGTCGGGAAAGCCGTGGATCATCACGATCAGTGGCCCGCTGCCGATGGTGGCGTAGTGGATCTTGACGCCACCAGAGTCCACATAGCCCTGTTTTACCTTGGACTCGAAGTCAGCAGCATAGGCGCACATGGCTGCAAAGAATACCAGCACCAGGGAAAGGGCGAAAGCCCAGCTCTTCATGAAGAAGCTCCTCTTGCTCAGAATTTTGAAGACCAGAGCAGAGCGCAGCGTTCTTCCCCTTTAACGGCAAGACCTGCCGGTTTAAGCATGCCCTTTGAGATGTGCGTTGCTTCCAGTCCACGCAGGGATTGTATTACCTTGGATGAAGTGGTGATGAAAAGAATCAACATTATTGGCGCCGGACTCGCAGGCTGCGAAGCAGCGTGGCAGTGCGCCCGCCGCGGCCTTGACGTCGATCTCTTTGAGATGCGCCCGGCCAAGGCCACTCCCGCGCACCAGACAGACAAATTCGCCGAACTGGTCTGCTCCAATTCGCTCAAATCGGAAAGTGAAAACACCGCGCCGTGGCTGCTGAAGCAGGAAATGCGGCAGGCCGGATCACTGCTGCTGGAGATCGCGCGGCAAACCCAGGTCCCGGCAGGTCACGCCCTGGCTGTAGACCGCGAAGCATTCGCAGCCCGCGTGACAGAATTGATTTCTGGTGAGCCACGCATCCACATCGTGCGCAAAGAAGCCACCACCATCAAAGAAGATGACGAATTCACCATTGTTGCCACAGGCCCGCTCACCTCCGACGCTCTCTCGCGTGAAATTGCCCGCCTTTCCGGAAACGACCATTTGTATTTTTATGATTCGATCAGCCCCATAGTCGAAGCCGACTCGATCGATATGTCCCGCGTCTACCTGGCTGCGCGTTATGGCAAGGGCACTGCTGATTACATCAACTGTCCTTTTACCCCCGAAGAATACGATCGCTTCTACGATGCGCTCATTGCGGCCCAATCCATCGAGGGGCACGATTGGGAAAAGCTGAATTATTTTGAAAGCTGTCTGCCCATTGAAGAAATTGCGCGCCGCGGCCGGGACACCCTCCGCTTCGGCCCCATGAAGCCGGTAGGCCTCGATGATCCCAAAACGGGAAGGATGCCGTATGCTGTGGTGCAGCTGCGCCAGGAAAATCTGCGCGCCGACTCCTACAACCTGGTTGGCTTCCAGAACCACCTGAAATACGGCGAACAGGCGCGCGTGCTGCGCCTGATTCCCGGGCTGGAAAATGCGCGCTTCCTGCGCTTCGGCCAGATTCACCGCAATACTTACATCAATGCTCCCTCGCTGCTCACGGAGACGCTGAACCTGAAGCGGCACCCCAACGTCTTTTTTGCCGGACAAATTTCCGGCGTCGAAGGCTATACCGAATCGATTGCCATGGGCATGCTGGCCGGAATTCATGTGGCGCGGCTCAGCCAGGGGCTCACGGCTGTGCCTGCGCCCCGAGAAACAGCGTTGGGATCGCTGGTGCATTACATCTGCCACGCTGACACAAAGAATTTTCAGCCGGCCAACATTACCTTTGATCTTCTGCCGCAACTCGACGAGCACACGCGGCGCCGCATTCGCGATAAAAAGCAACGGCACACAATGGTGTGTGAGAATGCATTGCAAGCATTTGCAAAATGGCTGGAAGAAATCGAGTTGGATCAGGTACCCTTGTCGTTCCAAGCTTCTAAGACTTAAAGATGAATGGGAGATATCCAATGACTTTTGGACAGAGAAACTGGGTGCCCTTGTTCCTGCTTGCAGTGATAGCTGTAGCTGTGCCTGCACCCGCGCAAACCCTCAGCCAGGCAGACCGTGATAAAGCGGTCGCCGAGCTCGAGGCTTCTCGTCAGGCGTTTCTCGATGCCACTAAAGGGCTTTCCCCTGCTCAGTGGAATTTCAAGGCTGGCCCGGACCGATGGTCGATTGCCGAGTGTGCTGAACACATCGCCTTGAGTGAAGACTTCATCTTTGGCATCGTCATGAATCAGGTGATGAAGACCCCCGTAGATTCCCAGAAGCGCGACGCAGTTAAGGGAAAAGAGGAGCCGCTTCTCAAGCTCCTTCAGGATCGCACTCACAAAGCTACGGCCCCGGAGCCGATCGACCCTACGAAACGCCCGATGTCTGCGGAAGATTCAGTGAAGCAATTCCTGGCGGGCCGCGCGCGCACCATCGAGTACATAAAGACCACGCAGGATGATTTGCGAGACCACTTCTTCGACCACCCCGTGCCGGCGATCGGTACTCTCGATGCGTATCAATGGATTTTGCTTATCTCCGGGCATTCCCGCCGCCATACCCTGCAGATTCTCGAGGTCAAGGCGGATCCTAAGTTCCCCAAGAGCTAATGGCTAAATTAGGATCGCAAATAAATTGACGTGGTGTCAGCGCGATTTGAACTTCTGACGTCGTAGCTCTACTTTCTTTCGCGGCCGGTTTTTGATCCAGATAGGCGTGCCGACAAACCCAAACGCTTTGCGGATCTGATTCTCGAGAAAGCGCTCGTAAGAAAAATGCAGTTTCACGTCTTTGTCGGTGAACAGAATGAAAGTCGGCGGAGAGGCGGCCGCCTGGGTCATGTAATAGATTCTGACTTTTTGTCGGTGCGGAACGCCGGCGCGATCGAAATCAACGGTCTCGAGAAATCGGTTCATCTGCGCTGTGCTGATGCGCTTGCGGCGTTCTGCTGAAACCTGTTCGATCGTGTGGAAAACCTTGTCGATATTCCGGCTCTCGGTGGCGGAAACAAACAGAATGGGCGCGTAGTTAAGAAATTTGAGATTGTTCCGCACCTGCCGTTCATAAATTTCGCGGTCTGCCGGCGGACGGCCATCCTGCCGGCCCGGGCCCACCAGGTCCCATTTGTTCACCATGATGACCACCGATCGTCCACTCTCGTGCGCGTAGCCGCCGATATTAGCGTCCAGCGCTGTGACACCTTCCGTTGCGTCCAGAACCAGCAGCGCAACGTCTGCGGCCTCCAGATGCTTGCGCGCCATCACCACAGAAAGTTTTTCCGCCATCAGCCGTGTCTTTCCTTTGCGTCGAATTCCTGCGGTGTCAATAAAGCGGTAGCGGGCGCCATTGCGCTCGACCAATTCATCCACTGCGTCGCGCGTAGTTCCGGCAACGGGCGAGACAATAGCGCGCGAAGTGCCCGTCAGCGTGTTGAGCAGCGTGGACTTGCCGACATTGGGATGGCCGATGATCGCTACTTTGGTTTCCGCCGGCGCAACCGGCTCTTCCATCTGCTCATCAGCAACATCAGGGGCCTTTATACTCTCCGGGATCGCATGCAGTGCCGCCTCCAGCAATTCCGCCACACCGAGGCCGTGTTCCGCCGACACCGGAAAAAGCCGATCTATGCCGAGCGTCCGGAAGTTTTCGGCTTCTGCTTCCTGCTTCGGGGTATCAACTTTGTTGACAGCCAGAAACAGCGGCTTGCTCAGCCGGCGCAGAAGCCGCGCCAGTTCCATATCGGGAGCGGCCAGCTCGCTGCGAGCATCTATCACCAGAATGATCGCGTCAGCTTCTTCCAGGGCCACACGCGCCTGGCGAAAAATTTCCGTCGGGATAAGTTCCTTTTCGTCGGGAATGATCCCGCCGGTATCCACCACGCGCATACGGCGGCCATTCCACGTAGCTTCGCCGTAGAGGCGATCGCGCGTGATGCCCGGCTCGTCGCCGACGATGGCCCGCCGCGATCCGATCAGCCGGTTGAAGAGCGTGGATTTCCCCACGTTTGGCCGGCCCACAATAGCCAGCGTGGGGATATGCGTGTTATCTGCGGGTTTCGCCAACTCCAGGGCTCCAGTTCACCTGAAGCCATTATAAAAAGCCATCGATTTCAAAAAGCGTGAGTTGGCAAACTATTTTTTCTTCGGCAGCGTGTATTGTCCTTTGACCTCGATGATCACGTTTCCATCAGCATCGGGCTTGCCGGTGAACGTCCCGCCGCCTTTGATGCCTTCGGCCTTACCAGACCCGCCGGTAAAGCTCCAGGTTCCTGTTGTGCTCTCTAATTTGCCGTCTTTGTTGGTGTCTTTTCCCTGGGTGTGAACGTAGATTTTGTCTCCACTGGTCAATGTTCCAACTACATATCCGTGGGCTTCAGCCCCGGATGGGGTGATGTCCAGGGAATCGGTTCCGACGTCGTCTTTCGTTTGAGCGCCACCAATGTTTACGGGCTTGGTCCAGGTGCACTTGCCCTGGCTGATCGCCAAAGCATGTCCCGGTTTATCGCCGACATCAACTTTTTGAAACTGGTCAGGCTTGCCACATTTCACGGTGCCGGAGATTTTGTTTTGTGCCGTGGCAAACAGTGACAGCAACAGAACGATCAATAAAGTTTGTAGAGTTTTCATTGTACCCCCTCCTGATTGGGCGCGCGAAGTATAGCATGTGGTCTTTGCTATGATAGTCACACCTTCGCCGTGTCTTCTACCTCACACCCCGCAAGCGCCGCTCCTGAACATGCGAAACCCTTGCCGACACTTCACCAGTTCTTTGCCCCTCATGGCATGCTCAGCAAGGCGCACCCCAATTATGAGTTCCGGCGCGGGCAACTCCAGATGGCGGAGGCAGTCGAGCGCGCAATACAGGAACACAAGCACCTGATTGTGGAGGCGGGAACCGGTACGGGCAAAACTCTCGCCTATCTACTTCCGGTCATCCGCAGCGGCCAGCGCGTGATTATCTCCACCGGCACCAAGAACCTTCAGGAGCAGCTCTTCTTCAAGGACATCCCCTTCCTGGAGCAGCATCTGGGCAAGCTGCGCGTCTGCTACATGAAAGGCCGCAACAACTATCTGTGCCGGCAAAAGCTTTATGACCTTACCAATCAGCCGGTGTTGAGCGGCCTGGAAGAAATCGAGCACTATCGGCAGATTGCCGAGTGGGAACGCGTCACCGAAAGCGGGGATCGCGCAGAGCTGCGCGAACTGCCGGAAAACAGTCAGCTTTGGCCCAGGCTGGACGCGCGCACCGAACGTTGCACCGGACAAAAATGTCCGCAGTGGCAGCGCTGCTTCATCACCGAGATGCGCCGCAGAGCGATGGAAAGCGACATCATCATCGTCAATCACCATCTTTTCTTCGCCGACCTGGCACTCAAGCAAGCCGACGCTCCTGACGCCGGCATTCTGCCCGAAGCCGCGGCGGTCATCTTCGATGAAGCCCACGAACTCGAGGAAGTGGCGAGTGACTACTTTGGCGTGATGGTAAGCAACTTCCGTTTCGAGGAACTGGCGCGCGATATTGAAAATACGCTCCAGCAGAAAGAGGCTATGTCCGCCAGTTTGCTTCAGGCTTTGGCGCGTCTGCGCGAGCGCGCGCGCTTCTTCTTTGGCCTGCTGCCAGTCGGCCAGGGCAGGTTCGCGTTTGAAAATCGCGAAGGCTTTCTGGAAGAAAATGGCGACGAATACACGTCCATCATGGAAGCCCTGGGCGGCGTGTTCTCCGAACTCGAGTTGCTGAAGGAAAAATCTGATGAAGTCTTCAACTTCAGCCGCCGTGCTCTGGAACTGAAAGCGCAACTGGGCTTCATCATGGAGTCGCGCGACAAAAACACGGTTTTCTGGATTGAATATCGCGGCGAGGCGCGCCGCGGCCGCTCGGGCCAGCAGCATATTCTCTTACAGGCCACGCCTATCGATGTCTCGCAGATTCTCAAACAGACGTTGTTTGCCAATCTTGATACTGCCGTTCTCACTTCGGCCACGCTGGCCGTGGCAAAAACCGAGGCGGGCGGCGCGTTCGACTATATTCGCCAGCGCCTGGGCGTGGAGTATGCGCGCGAACTGGTGGTGCAATCCCATTTTGACTATGTGAACCAGGCCATTCTGTACGTGCCTCCGGATTTGCCCGATCCGCGCTCGCAATTGTTTGTCACCAAAGCCGCGGAAAAGATCCGCCGCATACTTCAGATCACCAGCGGCCGCGCCTTCTGTCTCTTCACCAGCTACGCGCAAATGCATCAGCTCCACGACCTGCTGCTGGGCGAAATGGCATTCCCCATGCTGCTGCAGGGCACCGCGCCGAAGAATGCTTTGCTGGACGAATTTCGCGCCACTCCCAATGCAGTGCTCTTTGCCACATCATCCTTCTGGCAGGGAGTGGACGTGCAGGGCGAGCAGTTGAGCTGCGTAATTATCGATCGCCTGCCCTTTGCCGTGCCCAATGATCCGGTGGTGGCGGCGCGCGTGCGCGCCGTGAATGACGCCGGCGGCAACGCCTTCTATGAATACCAGGTGCCTGCAGCGGTAATTTCCCTGAAGCAGGGATTTGGCCGGCTGATTCGCTCGATTAAAGACCGTGGGCTGCTGGTGCTGTTGGACAATCGCGTGCTCAAGCAGCGCTACGGCCGCGTGTTTCTGGAAAGCCTGCCCGCCTACAAAAAAACCAGAGACCTCGCGGACGTGGAGCAGTTCTTCGCAAGGCAGTGAGTGGAGGCAATTCACCCAACCCCCCTGTCATCCTGAGCGAAGTCCGATCCCGCTTTGCGGGAGAGGACGAAGTCGAAGGATCCCGAGAATGCTGGCAGTCACCAGGCAGTAGTAAGGCGCTCTCACAAGGAACGCGTACCGTGCGCGAGGTACTCACGTGGCGTCACGCAAACTAAGTCATGCAGCTACCGGCTCATCTGTTCCACTTTGAAATTTTTGTCCCGCAGCTGCCTGATAATTCCTTTTTCGCCGACCAGGTGCCCTGCGCCGACCACGACAAAGCACTGGTCCTTTCCATTCAGATACGCGGCAATTCGCTCCGCCATGGGACCATTACGATCATCCACCAGCCGCTTATACAGCGATTTCGGCTCATTGTCTTCTTCCAGCATTTTCTCGATTGTGTCCGCATCGCCGTTGAGAAACGCCTTACGCATGCTGCCCAGACGCTCTTTCGTATTTTCAGCATGTTTGAGCGTCTGCGCCAGGAACTCCTGCTGTTCCTCCTCACTGCCGGATGACAGCGCGGTCATCTGAAAGTCCGCGGTCTCCAGTTCCTCAATCTTCTGCGGTTCCTTGCTCTCATTCAGAAAATGCAGGTCAATGCCCATTTGCAAATCTTCCCCCGCCTGCTGCACCGCCATGACCTCTATGGTCAATGCCGCCATCCAGGGCTTGAATTTTTCCAGCAAGGCGCGCGGCAGTCCATGTTTGCTGCAATATGCGTCCAGCGCGTCTGCTGTGGCCCTGGAGAGGTGTTTGGAAAGAGCATCATTTTCCGGATAGACTCCGTACTGCTGCACCAGCTTCATGCCCGCCATGGGATTCACGTTTTTTACGTTCACCTCAACCACCAGCAGCTTTGAGTTGTTGAAGGCAGACTCAACCACGTCCGGCAGCGGATAAAATTCCTTGTCGCCGGCATGAATCGACCCCAGCAGGTACACCGTATTGGTGGGCGAAGTGGCCTTCCACATCAGCAACCGGTGCGCTTTCGCATCTGGCTGCGGCGCCGCCTGCGTCCATGCCTGTACTGCTGTCAAAAAGACTGCAACGAACAAAAATAGGATTTTGTGTTTGCGAACCATTGTCAGCACGTGTTTAGTCTCCATAAAATCTTCCCGCCCATTGCGTACTTAGCGGTAAATGCTGGCCTTGCTTTTGGCATTGCAGTTGTTTTTGGTTTTTGGTCTCGCTTTTCCTAAGCACTAACTACTAAATACTAAGTACCGCTTTCAATCTCCATCCTCAACAACGCCGCCCCATAGGTCTTTCCCTGCGAATCTGTCCTGAGCGAAAGCGTTCCGCCTCCATCCAGCGCCGCATGCAAAACAAAATTCAGCGCTTGCAGATTGGGCAGCTCGTAGCGCTCCACTTCCCCGGCGCAAAGCCCGGCAAAATGCTGTTTCACCCGCTCTGCCGTAACTTCGCGAACCAGGACCGGATAATACTCTGGCTTGAGCGCAACCAACCCGATATTGGCGTTGTCGCCCTTGTCCCCGGATCGCGCGTGCGCAATTTCTCTTAATTGAATCTTCATAAACCTTTGAAACACAGAGGTAAGGAGTAAGCAGAGGAGACTTGGGATTTCAATTTCACTCTCTCCACCACCTCCGATGTTGACTTAATTGTTGCCCGGTTTGCATCTATAAAAATTGGAACTTCAATACCTAAAGCATCCGAGTTTGAGTTAAGCAAAGATTTTCGCAGTGCACAAATCAAAATTCACAATCTGAAATCGAAAATTATTCAGTTTCCTCTGCTGCCTCTGTTCCTCTGTGTTTCAGAGGTTTTGAACAGAGACCTGCGGCGAAACCGCTCCCTTCGGAATCAGCGCCGGCCAATACGCCACGATCTCTTCTGCTTTTGGTCTCCCCGCGCCAAGCCCCGTTACTGACGGCGGTCCATTCAGCGCGATTGGCACTAATTCGCGTGTGAATCGCTCCACCGCGGCTTTGTCCATGCTGCGAACTGCCAGCCGGAGCGCCACCTCGGCAATGTCCGGCGATGGATCACCCGACATCTCGCCATGGCAGGCGTTCACACCCACAAAGTCCGAGTGCACAGTGTCCAGTTTCAATCCCATGCGCCTGAACCTTTCGCGCAGGATGCTGTCCGCCGCCTTCGCCTTTTTGTACGCATCCGGCCAGGAATAGACCAGCGTGCCCACAGCCTTGTATCCGGCGGCATAGCTGATGGAAACCTTGTATAAGTCGGTTGCCGCGCCTCCTTTAATTTTCGAAAAGCGAACCCGGTCCGGCCCCTGCTGCTCCAGCTTGATCGTGGTGAAGTCGGCAATACAATCCGGCGTGATGTAATTTTTTGGATCGCCAATCTCATACAGTAGCTGCTCGGTGACTCCGGCCACCGTCACGCAGCCGCCGGTTCCCTGATGTTTGGTGATGACAAATGTGCCGTCGGCTTCCGCCTCGATGATGGGATAGCCGATGCCGGCATAGTCCTGCACGCTCTGCCAGTCCGCCTGGGAATTTCCTCCCGTACACTGCGCGCCGCATTCAATGGTGTGTCCCGCAATCGTGCCCGACGACAGAAGGTCCCAATCGTCCGACTTCCAGCCGAACTCGCGCACCATGGGGCCAAGCGCCAGCGCGGCGTCATTGCAGCGTCCGGTGATCACAATCGAAGCGCCACGGCAGAGAGCATCTGCGATCGGGAAGGCGCCAAAGTAGACATTCGCGCTCTGCACCTGCGACCAGATCTTCGTCAGTGGCTCCCCGGTATCGAGATTTCTCAGCTCAATGCCGCGGTCGAGAAACTCTCCCAGGCGCGGCAATATGTTGTCGCCCGTAACCACGCCAATCTTCAATCGTCCGCCATGGCCGGCAGCCTGCAGCGCCGCTGCCACGGCCTGCGCGCAACCTTCTGGATTGATGCCGCCGGCGTTGGCCACCACTTTCACGCCGCGCTCCGTGATGTGTTTGGCCGCGCGCTTGATCAGGCCGGCAAAATCGTGAGCAAATCCTGCGCGCGGATCGCGCGCGCGCTGCTTCTGCAGAATGGACATGGTGATCTCCGCCAGGTAATCCAGCGTGAGATAGTCCAACGGCCCGCCCTCAAGCAGTTGCATCGGGGCTTCCTGAGAGTCCCCCCAGAACGCCGAACCGTTAGCAATGCGGATAGTCATAGCTTGAAGACAGAAATGTCTATTTTAGAATGTGCGTCACCAGAGTCATACGAAATCAGCTTGCAGAGATTCAGTGATTGATTTTTAGGGTACATTAAAAACCCTTTGATAGTTCTTTCTGCCATCCTTTTGAAAGCGCACATCTACTCTGATTTTGTTTGCTTCCCTTCGGCGGCGAGTTGGTATCTGGCCAGGCTCTTCTGAAATGTCTCTTTTTGGTCTTGCGAGGCGAGGGCAATGGCCTGCTGTTCGGTTTTGATGGCGTCCTCGTAATTTCCATTCGCGTACTGCGCTTCGGCCAGCGTGTCCAGAAAACTCGGATTTGGATGTTGCTTGTCTGCCGCCACCGCCCTGGTCGCGTATTTGAGCGCTTCAGCCGGATTGTGGATCGCCGGATCTGAGCTGGTGGCATATACCCAGGCAACGTCATTCAGGATGACAGGTGAACCATGGTCGGCAGCCTTGCGGTACCACTTGATTGCCTCTTGAGCGTCCCTGGGAACTCCTTCTCCACGCTCATACATCAGGCCCAGACCGTATTCAGCGCTCTCGTCTCCCATTTCCGCCGCCTTGCGGTAGGCCACGAGCGCATCTGAGTTGCGGCCAACGCGCTGATACGCTATGCCGAGATTGGCCCAGCATCCTGGCTCGATATGCTTGTAACGCACAGACTCGGTCAGCCATCGCAATGCTTCATCATTGTGGTTCGAGCTCAGTGCGTCATAACCGAGTCTGCATTCTTCATATCCGCCCCACTTTGAAAGGTTGACTCCAGGCCGGCCCACCGTCGCGCCCCACAATCCAAAACAGAGCAAAACCGCAGTCAAGCCGGCCATGAATGGACGGTGTTCCCGCAAACTGATGGCCCAGCCCGTGAGGAAGCCGAGAACTGCCCCGCTTCCGTGGGCGATGTTGCCCACATTCATCATCTGTGCATAGGTGAGGAAAATACACAGGAAAAACCATCCTACAAAGAGCTGAATCGTGCGAGTATCGACGGCATCGCGAAAGCGTTCGTCGTGTCTCGAAAGCACCCAGAGCAGTCCAAAGAGACCGTATCCCACTCCGGAAAGTCCAACGCCGCCTGTAGCGAAGGCATACTCCAGCGCATTCGATCCAATCGCAAATAGAAGGATCAATGCCATCGTCTTGACTGATCCATAAACCTGTTCCACCAGAGTCCCGAATACCCAAATCCAGTAGACGTTGAAGATCAGGTGCAGCAGGCCGACGTGAGGAAACATGCTGGTGACAAGCCGCCACAGCTCGCCCCGCCGGATCATGGGACTTACAAACAGACGTGAAACATCGAG
>DATDNH010000407.1:0-2032 GCA_036518395.1 Candidatus Angelobacter sp.
ATGACAACTGGAGCACGTTTCATGATAGAGAGCTTCGCCGCGCTGGGCTTGTTTTTCCGTATACACCCCGTCCCAGACAGAGCTGTATGCCGGCGCCGCAGGTTTTTGCTGCAGATTCTCCGTTTGCGCACTGGAGGTTAGCAGGAGCGAGAACAGCACGGTCGCGGCGCTGGCAAACAAGAGCCGAGTGGCGGTGTTTTTCACTTTGAGAGTATAACTTTTTACCTGGTGCGCGGCTTGTATGTGGTGTCGATCGTGGTGCCAATTTTGGCCAGCATCTCCCGCGCAACAGCGGCGTTGCCACCCGTGGGATCAAGCTCAAGGTACTTATCCAAGGCTTCTTTGGTTCCCGCAGGCACGGTCAGCTTGCCGTGCTCCAATTTGCTTTGTTTGAAGAGAGCAGAAGCCTTGACGAAGTAAGCAGACGCCATCCTGGGATCAGCAGTGATTGCCTTATCGCAGGCCCCAGCCGCGGCTTCCATGCGGTCAAGGTTGTAGAACGTGGCGCAGATATTGAAGAAGTCGCGCGCCGGATAATTTTCGAACTCCGTTGCCCGGTTGAACGCGTCAACAGCCTGGTCAAATTTCTTGAGGCTGAGATAACTGCTGCCTTCCATGCTCAGCATCTGCCCCAAAGCCGTTTTTACCGAAAGCATATCAGGCTGAGAAGCAAGCAAATTCCTGGCGATCTGAATACCCTTGTCATACGTCTCAATCGCAGTCTGGTATTGCCCCGCATTTTCCTGG
Source organism: Candidatus Angelobacter sp. (assembly GCA_036518395.1). Classification (GTDB taxonomy): domain Bacteria; phylum Acidobacteriota; class Terriglobia; order Terriglobales; family Acidobacteriaceae; genus Angelobacter. The sequence continues at coordinate 748 of DATDNH010000407.1, forward strand.
ATGACGCCGAGCGTCTGATAGAACTCCCACCGTTTGGGATCAATAGAAATTGCTTTGTTGCAGGCTTCCAGCGCAGATTCTGTATTGCCGGTCGCGCGATATGCGCGGCACATGTTGAAATAAGCCGTGGCGGGCTCGGGAGAAATTGCTGCTGCCTGGCGGTACCAGTCAATGGCTTTTTCGGTGTTGCCAGTGTTGTTGTAAGCGTCACCGGCATAGACCATCATCAGGCTGATATCTTTTTTGTCCGGCTGCGGACCAGTGGTTACTCCGCTCTGTGCCAGCGCGATGGCCTTCTCATAATTCTTCGCGGCTTCCTCATAATGCGACTGGTTGTTCTCCAGCGTTCCCATGTTCTGGTAGAACTCCCAGCGATTGGGTTCGGCAGCGATGAGCTGATTCAGGATTTCTTTGGCCTCCTTCCATTGCTGGGCGTCGAGCGCCGCATGGAGCTGGCGAATGAGGTCGTTCATCTTTTCCACGCTGGCATTATGGGTGCGAATCGCCTCTTTCTGTTGTTCGCTTAATTTGTCTTCACCGGGAGAAACATTGGCTTCGACGCCCGCGGCAGGTAAATCGGTTATAGAGATGATGGAGAGATCGGCGTTGAGAAAGTTAGTGTCTTTCTTGACTTCGGGAGTAAGGGGGCCGGCGATCCGGCGTCGGGTTTTGTACAGCATGGATCCGTCAGGACCGGTAATTGTGATTTGATAAACGCCCTCGACAACTCCTATGCCGCTGAATTCGCCTTTTTTGTTGGTTTTGAACTTATATGTTTTGCCCATCTCCTCGTTGGTGTAAACGACCCGTGCGTTAGCAACCGGATGGCCCGCCCGATCCAAAACCCTGCCCGCAACCTGTATGTTTGCTTCCGGAATTCCCATGAGCAGAGCAGCGAGAAGCACAATCCTTGACATAGGCACACCCCTGATTCCAAGACACCGGCGACCGTGTAGAAGTTCCTCTGCCCTCAAGAATACATCAATCGAGTGATACAATTTTTTGTTTGCTCAAGTCTGAAAGAAGGAATTCTGTTATGTCCGAAGTACTTACCCCCACTGCTCCCGCAACGCCGCCGCTGGTGGCGCTTACGGAAGATGAAGCGCTGTTTCGCGACAACGTTCGGCAGTTTGCCGATGAGAGCATTCGCCCCAAAGTGCGCGAGATGGACGAAAAGGCCGTATTCGACCACGCCATTATTGACCAGTTTTTTCAGCTTGGCCTGATGGGCATCGAGATTCCGGAGCAATACGGGGGCGCGGGCGGCAGGTTCTTTGAGTCGATT
>DATDNH010000408.1:0-2282 GCA_036518395.1 Candidatus Angelobacter sp.
ATACTAAGTACTGACTACTGCTACGATCGGTAAATCGCGTTGCTTGGCCCATTGTTCCCATTCGGCTGCTGTCCGCGTGCGGAAAATTTGTTCCAGTTCGTCGCGCGTGTTCGCTTTCAAATTCAATTCTGCACTCAAACGCTTTATGAATCCCGGTTCCAGCGCCACAACGGCAATCCATCCATCCTTTGTTTCATAGAGTCCATAAAACGGGAAGCTGCCGCCCAGGATTCCACCGGACTTGGTAAGCCCAGCACTAAATGGACCGGCGAAATCACGCATCGCCTCATATAAAGAGACATATGCTTGCTCAGCCTGTCCTGTGCGGGCGCGGTTCATCAGCAGCGAGAGACTCACGTTTACGGCACGCTCCGCACCGGCGAGATCAGCATGCAGCGTAATGGGTAATTGTGGAGGACGCAGCAACCCCAGCTTTGCCTGATAAGCCAGATCATGGCCGGGAAGATTTTCATCCGGCGGCGGATAGCCAATGATGTTCACCACACATAATCGCGGATACTGCATGTGCAGAGTTTTCCAGTCGAGTTGCAGGCGCTCCAGTGCTGACAGTCGAAACGATGTAAGCAACAAATCGGCCTGGTTCAGGTATTCATCCAGCTTCTGCCGTCCGGGTTTTGTCTTGAGATCTAGCGTGACGATATTCTGTCCCTGCGTAAGCGTGGAATACCACGCGGGAGCCGAGGTCTTGAGTGCATCGCCGGATGGCGGCTCCACTTTCACGCACTCAGCCCCGAACTGCACCAGCCGCGCCGCTGCCACCGGTCCGGGAACATTCAACGCGAGCGTCACCAGTTTTGTGCCCTTCAATGGTTGGATCATGCAAGCTCAAAATCTACCACGCTATCCTTCGGCTCGCACCTCAGGACGGGCTTCAAGACACGGAGAAAAGCAAAGAATTGTATATTGATTCGTCTCAAAAACTCTGTCGGGAGGTCGCGATGTTGCGTCGACGGGTGATTGCAATTGTTCTTCTGATTGTTTCGCATTGTTCGAGTGTTAATGCGCCCGCGCAGCAACCGCAAACAAACACTCGGCCCAAGATCAGGACTATCACGGCCTTCGTCCGCCTCAATCGCGAGAATTACAAAACGCAAGTCGCCGACGCGCTGAGGATGCTGCGCGGCGCGAAATCAGAATTCACCGCCGGCGGATATGAAGTTGAGACCATCCGCCTTACCACGCAGCCGTTTCCGGAAATCATCAAAGGCCTGAGCGCGCAGCAGGCGCTTACATTTTTCCAGGATTACGACAAGCTGGCGCAAACCGAAGGATTCCTCTCCGACATTGGTCCGGCGATGACCACTGACCGGGATGACCCTGCCAATGCTGATTTGCTCGCCCAGATCATTGCCGGCACTCAGTCCATCCAGGGCTTCATTGTTATAGCAGATGATTCGGGCATTCACTGGAACGCTGTTCGCGCAGCCGCGCGCGTCACCAAGTATCTGGAAGAGCACACCACGCACAGTGAGGGCAACTTCCGTTTTGCCGCCGGCGCATTTCCGCCCGCAATCACGCCATTTTTCCCTGTCTCGCACACCTCAGGCGCAGGCCATCAATTTGCGATTGGAATGGAATCGGCTAACATCGTTCAGCAAGTCTTCTCGGTGGCAAAGCTCGATTTCAGCACTGCTGCCGACCAGCTTGCAGCCGCGCTGAACAGTGAAGCGCAAAAAATCGAAAGAATTGCCCACTCACTCGAGACAAAAACCGGCTGGCGCTATGAAGGCATTGACGTGACTCCAGTGCCGCTGAAAGATATTTCCATCGGCGCTGCCATGGAGTCGCTCATTCATAATCAGATTGGGTCGCCGGGCAGTCTTTCTGCAGCGCTGGCCATCACGTCGGCTCTGAAAAAATTGCAGGTGAAGCAGGCAGGTTACAGCGGCCTGATGCTTCCCGTGCTGGAAGACTCGGTGTTGGCCAAACGCTGGGAATCGGGCGCCATCAATCGCGACTCCCTGATGTCTTACTCTTCTGTTTGCAGCACCGGGTTAGACGCTGTTCCGTTACCCGGTGATATCTCCCAGCACGATCTTGAAGAGATCATTGCGGATGTGGCCAGTCTGGCTGTCAAGTGGCACAAACCACTCTCGGCCCGGCTGCTGCCGGTCGCGGGAAAACATGCAGGCGATATGACCGAATTCAGCAGCCCATACCTGGTCAACATCCGCATTCGATAAAAGCCGCAGAAAACCCTGTGAAATGCCGGGGTTGCCCGTTTTGTCGCCCTGAATATGGCAGAAAAATGAATGGGGATT
>DATDNH010000409.1:0-13847 GCA_036518395.1 Candidatus Angelobacter sp.
GGACGAAGGCAGCGTCTTCGCCGCCCCAGGAATCATCCTGCCTTGTACGACGCAGGGCCGGCGCCATGAGTGCGCGGAACCGTTCCGGCACGTCGCGAAATGTTTCCGCGAAATGCTGGTTCTGGAACTCAACCACATCAATGTAGATCAACAGCAGATATTCGGGGTCACCGTATACCACCGCACGGATTGCATCCGCCAGTCTCTTGAGATCGCGTTTGGACAAAGGGTCCTTCAGTGCCGCGCAGGTTTTCCCGAGCCACTCATTCATGCGCGCGCGATAGCTCTGGACCAGACTCTCAAAAATTGCTTCCTTACTGGGGTAATAGGTGTAAATGGCGCCCGTGGAGACACCGACTCTCTCCGCAATCTCACGAATGTTGGTGCCGTGAAATCCCTGTTTGGTAAACAGCTGGAGTGCGGCAGCCTTGATCCGGCGCTGGTTTTCTTCAATCCGATCCTGGGCGATTCTGGGCACTAAGACGTTCCTTTCCTCCCAGAGGAAAGCAATGATTATATTCCGCCCAGCTTTATGTGCTAGCGATTTCAGTTTTCTGTTCCAGGGAGGTATCTGCGAATTTCCTGCTAAGTCAGTTTGTGTCTCACTTTACTGTAACGATTTTCAGCGTGGATTCACTATACATTCAGAGGGCAGTCCGTTGTTTTTCAAGAGTGAACAGGATATGGGAAAACAATTTGCAAAGGAGAGATTATGCCCAAAAGGCAGGCTGCAGTTCACCCGAGGCGTTTAGAGCACGTCATCGTCCCCGAAGTCGAAACCCTGATAACCCTCCAGACGGCACCCAAAGCCGTCTGCAAACTTCGTCACGACACGGTAAAAGACAAGCACCTCCAGCTCGATGCTGATGACGGAGGCATTGTGCGCCTCCACGCCAGGGCGTCCAGAGACTCGAAGCCCATTGAACTCAGATTGGAAGCGACAGACGAAGACGGAAAGACGACGGAGTACACGATCGCGCTGCGGGCTGACGCTCGTGAGGGGGCGCGACTGAAAAAGGGCGGCGAAGACAAAGCCGTGCCAAAAATTCATGGGACCTTACGCCCCGCGCTTGAGGGCGATCCGCTGAAGCCCTCAAACAAGGAGTTGTTGGAAGCGGGCTACCCGCCACGCCCGGATCCGGGTAAGTCACCTGTCCGGTACGCCCGTTGGCTGAAGAGAGTTTCCCGGCCATTCACCTCTGTAACACCCAGAAGAGTGCCTCATCCCGACGTTTCGTTCACGCGGCGGCAACTGCCGCCTGTCCTACGCAGCCCAACTCTTCCACTGCCGCCACCCGCAGCGCGGTCAATGTTCAATACGAACCTCAGTACCTGGAGCGGGGCCTATCTTACCAACCCAGCAGCGCAATTCTTCTTAATCGAGGCGGATTGGAACGTTCCGGGCGTGGCTGCGCTGCTCGACAGCCCGCCGTACTCCGCCGCAGCCGAGTGGGTGGGCCTCGACAACAGCGGTACCGACCTCTTCCAGTCTGGCACAGACTCGGAGTGCTGGATTATTCCGTTCTTTGGTTGGACGTTCACGAATTATTGGATGTGGATTCAGAGCCTCCCCGCCGTTCCTTATGCGGTGCCGAATTTTCACGTTTCTCCTGGCGATGAGGTGAGCGTCGATATATTTCTCGCAGACCAGTTCGGCACGACCTGGTTTAAGAACGGCAGCAACGGGGGCCTGACGCCGGCAGACAACAACGTCTGGTTCATGCTTTACAACTACAGCAACGGCTCGTCGTTTTGGGGAACGCTGTCGACATCCACCGGCTTTTCGGGCGCTACGGCCGAATTCATCATCGAGCGGCCAAGCGACAGTAATGGCAACCCGTATCCTCTGGCTGCGTTTGGCTTCGCCACAATGTGGAGCAACTTTTACGGTGACTCGGAGTACGGGGACAGGCTTTGGGCGCTCGGTGCCAATGGGTCGTCGCCTTTTGACGGTACCTTGACTTACATCAACATGGTAGACCCATCGAACAACAACTTACTGGCCCTTTCTCTCAGCATGCCTGATCCGATCAACCCCAGCGGTTACGAGATCCTGTGGCTCTGGGTAAACTATTTCTAGATTCCCGGGTCTGCAGATCTGGCTGACTACACTTTGCCGGCTTTCATGTCGGCGACCCGCTTCTCAAAAGCCGAAGTGTTGGCGTTTTCTGCTTTGCCTTTGGCAATGGCGGTGTCGGCTACCTTGAGGGCTTCTTCTTTCCTGCCGGCCGCCCAAAGGATGTTCGCCTTGGCCGAGAGATTTCGAAATGTTTCTTTGACCTTAATCGATTGGTCGACAAATTTCAGCGCCTCGTCCCAATTCTTGTCGTTCGCGTAAGTCTGAGCTACCTGAAGAGGAAGGACTTCATTCGTCGGATTGGCGGCAATGACCGCGTCAGCCTTTGCGCGCCAAAGCGCCTTTACGTCTTTGACCTCGACGATAAAGGGAACGCGGACCTTTGCCCAGCGGATGTTGACCGTCGCGGAATTCTCGCTGACGGGATCCAAAGTGTAGATCAGTGATTCCTGATTCTCGCTAACCGCCTGTGATTTGGTTTTGACGCGCAGCGCATCCTTCTTCGAATCATAGGTAAAGCTGCCCCACTGTCCCGGGTCGCTGTTGAAAATGATGGTCCACTCGTCTTTACCGGGAATAGCGTGCAGGCTGTAGGTGCCGGCCTTTAGCGGCTGACCATTGATCAGAACGTCGTCAGATACCTGAAAGGTCGTCGCCTCGTTCGCCCCGGCGCGCCAGACGTGGTTATAGGGAACGATGGGCTCGCCCGGCTTGCGCTCGTTCTGATTGTCGAGAGTGGCTTCGCCCTTGGCCCGCGCCTCCATTGACGCAGGGGCATCGGCAAAGATTGTACGGTCCTTCACCGCCGGCCGGCTGTAAGTGATGGTGATGTCGGTAACGCCGATCGTCTGCGTCACGCTGGCTTTTGGGCTGGGATAGATCGGCCTGACCCTCACGGGCGGCTGCTGTGCCGGCACATAGGGCGCGGTGCACGTCACGGCAAAGAGAATTGCAAAAGTGAAAAATGACAATGGTTTACGCGAAATCATTTCGCCGCTCCTTAATCGAGGACTCTGGCCTTGCATTATGTAACGCCGGTGCGGTCAACGGCAAGCGGGGAAGGGACTGGGCGTTCCGCCGTGGTTCGATTCTCTGTTGGCCCCCTGCTCACAGGCAACAAGTGCTCATAGATTCCTCCGCTAGGCTGCGCGCGGCATAGCGCGCGCGAGCAGGAGAACGGCGCCGCAATACATCAGCGTGTCGCCCAGATAATTAAAGCCATTGTCGAGGCTGGCGCGTTCCACCACCGCAATCGGGACGTAGACGACTAACTCCACGAAGAGCACGGTCAGGCCGAGCCACACCGCTGCCACGCGGGTTTTCTTGCCAACAAGCAACAGAATACCCGCGACTGCGTAAACCGCGGCCGCCAGGTAGGTCCAGATGGCGTGTCCGTAGACGTAGTTGGGAGTCAGCGGCTCCAGCGGAACGCCGGGAACGTGATCGGCATGCTTGAATTGCTGAAAGCTGTACCACAACACGGGAATGGCAATGAAATATCGCGCAATCGTGGCGAGGATGTACTTCCCGCGTTCGCGCCCCTGCTGAGTGAGGCTGGCTGCGAGTGCCAGAGCGCCGCCACTGAATGATAGCTCCCGCAGCACGAACGTCAGGCCAAAACGATCACGCGGATGTCGCGCCCAGGCCGGTGCGTCCATCAGCACTACGAAAAGGAAAAACGTCAAGGCCAGCAAACTGGCAGCGAGACGCGTCTGAATCCCTGTCACCAGGCTCAGGGCGGCTGCGATAAAGCAGGCGCCCACGAAATACGCCCAGAACAGATGCCACGGAATCCACTTCGGGACGATCGACGCGATGGCCGCCGTCAGCGTGAAGTGTTCGGTGCCGAAGGCCGCGAGTGGCGCCGCGTAGAAAAGTGGACCGAACAAAATCAGCTTGTCCAGTCCTCGCGCCTTTTGCCAATCGCCGCGAGCAAAAATCATGACCAGCCCAATGGCAAAAACCACTCCAAAGACAAAATAGGACCAAATCACAGTGCTGGGGATGGCCACCGCTATGACTGTCGCCGAATTCACCGGGATGCCACTCATGAACGTTCCTTTCCGCGCGGGGGCGCCTTGCATTCGATTGTGCGGCATTACATACGCGGTGGCGCCATGCGCAGCAGGACCTCCGTCCCCCTGGGCAGCTTGAAGTTCTTCTTTTTGGCGGTCATCACCGTCGTCGCGGGAGGCTTGTCGAGGACCCAATTCAGCTTTAGTCCATCGATTCCGATGGCTCCGCTTGAGTCTTCCTGCAGGTTCGACTTCGGACGGTTCTGGCCTTCCAGTTGCGCGGTCTGCACCGCCGCGCCTGAGCTGGCGACTGAGGTAATGGGCAGGTTTCCGGTGCGCTGCGTAGGCTCGCTGGAGGCATTCATGGCATACAACGGGTCGTCTGGCAGAGTGCCCGGCGGACTAGCCACTGCGGCGATGATTCCCATCAGGGGAACGTCCTGCCCGGGCTTCGGTGTTGCCTTGTCGAGCAGGATCGAAACCGCATTTCCATTCTTGGCGTCAGTTACGGTCGCGCTCAACACGCTGCCGCGTGGCATCAGGGTTTTTCCATTGACCACAAGATCGCGCGTAAGGTGCAGGGCGATCTTGTCTCCTGCCTTGGCCGTCTTGAAGTCCAATGTCTGGTCCAGGGCGCAAAATCCGATGGCGGCCTGCTGTGCCCCTGCTGCCAGGGTCAAAAGGAACAGCATGAAAGAAACTGCGATCATTCGACGCATGGTTGGCTCGTGTGAAACGTCGAAGCGAAGTGTAGCACTCCTGGTGTGTATTACATGCGCCGAAACATCAAACGTGCTACCAGGATCTTGTCGAGGACGCTGCGGCATCCGGCGGTCTTTTTGAAAGTTCTACAGTGTTGACCGGCACGCCTTTAATCCTGGCTTTCAGCGCCAGATAAATGGCCTTGGGCAGGCCCTTCTGAAGTTCCTCTTCGGCGACGAAATCGCCGTTGGGCAACTGCAGGCCGAGCTTGGTTCCTGACCAAAAACTTTTTTTCACCATCCACTTCGCGCCAAGATTGCGATGGGCCACTTCAGCCACGTAAAAGAAGCCGCTACGGAGTATCCGGTCGAGTGCTTCGTCATGTTTCACATAGGGTTCAAATTTCCTGATGAACAAGAGAGCCAATGGACCTTGAGAGTTGGCAACAATCAAGGAGAACACTATGTCCAGTACTTCCAGGCTGGCTTCAGAGAAGTCGATACGCGAACTAATGCCGCTGCTCTCGAATGCCCGGTGTACATTCTCATCAGCGTCCCGCAAATACTCGTTCACATTATTAGCGAAGGTGTCAGCCAATCCCTGTGCCGCAAGAATTTTAAGATCTTCGTCCGCCATGATTCGGTTTCCTTTTCCATCTGAATTCGCGCTTGTGTATTGCGATCTGCGGAGATTGAGCCTCATCAGAGTATAGCTGTTGTCGCTTTCGGCGCGCCCACTCCTCTCCATGAAGTACAATGAGGGCCATTTTTATTGAGGACATCCTATGGAATATTTTGTCAGTCCACCATTCTCAAAAAGCGGCGGTGTCTGCTCCGACCCGATGTGTCCGTGTTCTGAGACGCCGATTCCGGTTGGTCAAGGTTATCTGTATATTTCCAAAGAACTCTGCGACTTTCGTTGGGACTGCCGCACGGAAAAGGAGCTGGATGCCAAGATTGAATCCATCGAGAAAAAAACGAATCGGCTGGCAATTTTCGGGCCGGGCATGGTTTCTCCGATCCTTGTATGCGAAGCAGGGGCAAAGCTGCGTCAGCTTGATCTCAAGGTGGCTGGGCAGGATGCAAAACACTGGTGGGAAACAGGCGGTCAGGTTCCTTTGCGCCCGACACCCCTGGAAGGGCAGCCCGAGGTCCCATTTAGCAAGCAAGCGAAAAGCGGAGGCTGTTTCATCGCAACCGCGGCATACGGCTGCGCCCTTGAACCACAGGTCAAAACGCTGTGTTCTTTTCGCGATCGCGTGATCCGGCGATTCCGTTTTGGCAGAAAATTTATCCAGCTTTACGAACGATGGTCTCCGCCTTTCGCCAACTGGATCGCTCCTCGACCGGTCGCGCGTGCGGCGGTTCGATTGTTTGTTGTCCGTCCGTGTGCGGCGTTGTGCGCGCGAATCGTACAACCGCGCGGAAAAGGCACAGAGCATTGAGTCGAGAAGAAGTTGTTGGCCCCACGTTTCATTTTGGGCCAGCCCGTTTCAGCGAAGGGGATAGGTGTTCAGGACCTTTCTTAGAAAGCTACTGTCAGGGCAGGCCGCGATGCCTTGTCGCAAGCAAGCGACAGCCTCCGCCTGGCGGCCCAATTCGCTCAGTGCCGCAGCTTTGGCAGCATAGGGTCCGGTCAGAGTAGGATCAAATTCCAGGGCGCGGTCAGCCGACTCAATTGCTTCAGCAGATCGGCCAAGCTGGGCCAGGATGCTCGCCTGGTTGGACCATCCCTTGGCATAACTGGGATTCAGCTTGAGTGCCTGAATGGTTGTGGCCAACGCTTCCTGGAGCCGCCCCATTCGCCGCAACGCGATGGACTTGGTATTCATCGCCAGCAAAGCCCGGGGATTTTCCTCCAATATGCGGTTACACAGGTTGAGTGCCTCTGCGAGTTTCCCTTGCTCTGCCAGCACAAGCGTAATATTTTCCAGCCGAGCCAGCGATCCGGTCTTCTCGGCCAGCGCATAGGCCTTTCGGAACCAGGCCATGGCTTCACTTTGATTCCGGCAGCCGTGGTAGGCGATTACCAGATTGCATGTGCTGAGCAGATCGTCAGGCGATCTCGAGTGAAGGCGCAAAAATATCTCGATCGCTTTTTCATAGTTTTTACGCGCTACATAAACATCGCCCAGCATGATGGCCGCATTCAGGTTGCTTGAATCCAGCTCCACTGCCTTTCGCGCCGCCTCCAGCGCCCGCTCCAACTGGCCCAGATTGGTGTAGGTCTTGGCCATATTGATCAGGGACTCAATTTCGTCTGGCACGGTGGCAGGGCCGGAGCCCGCCTCAGGCCATTGCTGCGTGAACTGTTGGTAGAGAGCACCAATTGTTTTTGCCAGTACCGCCATATCTCCAGGCCGCTCGTCGCGCTTCTTAGCCAGGCACGAGCGGATTAAGTCGGCAACTTGCGCCGGGATGTCATCGCGGACAGCGCGCGGGTCAGGAACCGGGGCGAACAGATGGTTGTACTCGTTCGGAGGGAAAGGCCACATGCCGGTTGCAAATTGAAACAGGATGAGTCCAAGGGAATAAATGTCAGTACGGGTATCGGGTTTTTCCCGTCGCCAGCGCTCGGGCGCAGAATAGGCAGGCGTCCAGCCCGCCGCCCGAGCGCCTGGTTCCCAACTCTGGGCGATGGAACATCCAAAATCGCTGACCTTGGCCTGACCGTTGGGCGTGACCAGCACATTCTCAGGCTTCAAATCGTTGTGAATCAAACCGGCCTTGCGATAGGCGTAATCCAGCCCGTTGGCGATGTGATAGCCGAAGAACAGCGCCGTTTTCCAATCTGGATCATCAGACAAGCGGTCGTCCAGGGTACTGGCATTTTCAATGTATTCAGTTATGACGAAGGGGAGGCGCATGAACTCCTCCATGCCATAAGCCATGACGATATTGGGATGAGTGCCGAGCTGGACCCAGCGAAAGATCTCACTGCGAAACATCTTCAGTTGGTCCGGGTCGATCAGGTGATGGCGTAAGAGAGTCTTCAAAGCACAGGGCCTGCCCCGGCGGTCGCCGGCCAGATAGACAACTCCAAAAGACCCTTTCCCCAACTCTCTAACGACCGTAAACTCGTTGCCGATCGTCACTCCGGGCTGGATGATCTCATTGACCGGAGTGTCCGACCCATTGGCTTCCTGGTGGTTTGTGATGAGAGACTCTACGCGTTGCCGCACTTCCGTATCGGCACACTGCTGTCGAAGAAATGTCTTACGCTCCTCCGGCGGCAGACCCAGGACGGTCGCAACCAACTCGTCAATCTGTTTCAGGGTTTTCGGGTCCACGCTGCGTCCTTTTGTTGAGCGCCTGATGCCACGCCTGTGGCCGCTGCCACGTTCAATACCTGAGCTCCTGATTATAGGCGTTGACTGCGCCTCATCCTCCGGATCTTCGCACTGCCAATGTAGTGGCTGATCCTGAAAGGGACTCGCTATTCCACAAAGAGAAAATCGCTTGCTCATGGGGGCGGGTCGTGGTAATACCTGCGAGTCATGGCAACGTCGCCCAACCTTGCGCCGCCATCAGAATGGCCCACCTTCCAGCATCCCGAGGATTTATTTACGATTCGTTTACCGCGCGGCTGGGAGAAGATCGAACCCCTCAGCCCTGACGCAACCTTTGCCGCTAAATCTCCAGGGGGCCGAGTGCTGCTGGAGATCATTGTTGGTGAATCCAGATGGAAACCTGGATTCGAGATTGTCGAGGAAATGCCCAAGGTAATGCTGGAAGCGGTGCGGGAATCGCACAACGATGTGCGTGATGTCTGGCACGGTGAGGTTGGAAGAACTCCCACCACGGCGATCCATCGCCTCATCGTTGACCATTCTGACAAGGCGCAGATATCCGGAAGGATTCAGTCCAGCTTGTTTGCCACGGATTACTTTTTCCTCGGCGGCGGCCGACGCATCGTATTCGTCAATTTCAAACTGCTGGCCTTTGAGTACCCGTGTTGGGCCGGCCTGTTTGAGCGAATTGTGCGTGGCGTGCAGGTTGCGGGATTCGGCGAGTTGGAAGTAAGTCCTTCCTGCCCCATGGCAGCATTGCAAAAACCGGCAGGATGGATGACGAGCTATTTTGATCCCATCAGCTTCGCCTATCCGCCCGATTGGCAGGAAGCAACAGGGGAACTGGGTGGGAAAACGATTTTCGCGCTGGTCGGCCCGCAACAAGAGCGCCTGGAAGCGACTATTATTGCAGGGGAAGACTTTTCCTTTGAACGGCTGATGGCATTGCCCAGCGACTTTGCAGAAGACCTGCAAGAAGTCGACCTGGCCGCGCGACTGATCTGGGAGGGAGAAGGACAGCCGGCGCAGTCAGGCCGTTCCATCCGCGTCATCGTTGAACTGCCCACCAGGCGACCACCTGCCATCGCAGACATTGTCGTTATGGGAGACGCGCATCGGTCGCTGATGCTCCACATGACAGCGCCCCGGAAAGGATATGCAGAGCGCGCGGCCATTCTGGAAAGCATGGCCCGCACTGCCGTAGTTGGCGCGGTCAGTTCTTTTGATATAGCCCGGCCGCCCCCCAGCGCTACCGCAATCTTGTAATGCGCAAAGCCTTGTAGACAGGTAGGCCATTTTTTCTTCTCAACAACAGCGAGAAATCAGTAGGGACAGCGAGTACCAAAAGAATTCGCGCGCTCCCGACTTGTTTCCTGCATCTCCCCGTTCTTACGTTCCTTGACGGTGAGTATGAACTGGCAGCCTCCGGTGCCGACCGATAGAGGATCCATGGTCAAGGACTGCTCGCGAATCAGCTCCAGTTGCTTCCCTGACCATCTGAACTCCTGCCTTTCGTAGCAGTAGGTACAACGTAGAAACGTGGTGGAAACAACTGTGCGGGTTTTCGGATCGGCGACAGGGTTGGTGAGCTGCGAAAGTTGGCTCGAGGCTTCGAATTGCCGGGTTTGCGAATCAAAAAGCCACACGCAAAAACGCTGGTTGCTCTTTTCCGAGGCGACCTGCAAAGCCAGGTCGAAAAATCCGTCAAAGTTGAAGTCGGCAGTGGCCATAGTTCCTACAGGATCCGCGCGCGCAACTGGCTCCTCGGTACAAACATCCAGTGTTTGAGCTAATTGTTGTCCTTTATAGACCAGCAATGACTGCACCCGCCCTTGAGGGTTCAGGCCCAACGCAACGCTCCAATTGGGCAAGCCAGGGATAGTAGCGCCCGGCTCTTGCAGGAACAGAGACAAGCTGAGCAAAAGAGCTGATACAACATCGAACATCTAATGTCTCCTGCTCGGCTGCAGCAAGTGAAGGCCACTGGGATCGGGGTGATCAAGCAAGTGCAGCCTGATGTCCTGTGATGCGGTGAAAACCTGGTTGGAATCCTGATTAAAAGGTTTTTGGCAGAACTTTTCCTTAACGAATGCGCTTTGCCGGAATTCCAGCGTAGGTCGCATCTGCTTCCAGCTTCGTATTCTTCGGCACGAAGCTCAAGGCGCCTATTTCGCAGTTTGGCCCCGTAGTGACTCCAATTTCAACAATACTGTTAACGCCAACAGTGGTGTTGCTGCCCAAATGTACCCTTCCGGTTTTGACGATGGCGGCTTCGACTGTATGACCGGAGAGATGGACGCCGGCGCCAATCACGACATCATCTTCAAATTCGAGGAGATTGTAATCGTTGAGTTCGAGGCTGTTTACATAGACCCGACGGCCGAGCCGGGCGCCTGCCAGGCGCAAGTGTGTTGTCCAAAGCGGGGATGCGTGGAAGAAGGCGCCGGCGAGCAGGCGGACCAGATGATTCGCCGCGGCATAGCGGACAAAGTTTAGAAGCGGCCAATCCACGTCTGCAATTCGCAGCTCAGCATCAGGCGGCGTGCGCCAGCCCACCAACCGCACGATGAGCGGGGAGACAATGATCAACGCCAGGGCAAAGATGATATAAGAAGGTATAAGCGCGCTGCTCCAGACGATAATCTGGAGGCGCGGATGTGAACTGAGAAATCTTGAGAGCTGCAACCACAGCACGATAACGGGAATAGCAGAGAGTCCGCAGACGACGAATTCGACAATCGCAAACGTGCTCACCGCCCAGGCAATTCGCCAGAAATGGACCAAGCGCATCCGCTCGGCATTCCGGCCTGGTTCTGTCATGAAATATGCTCCCGAATGACTACAATTCTCGCATTTTGATTCGAGGAACCGGCCCAGCCGTGGTCCTGGTGCCGGGCATGGATGGTACGGGAGAGCTGTTTTACCGGCAAGTCCCGTTGCTGGAGAAATCCTATTCTGTTGCCACCTATGCGTTGCGTGACGATGCTACCAGCATGGAGGTCCTTACGGATGATCTCCGTCACGTAATCGAGCAGGCGGCGCCGGTCGAGAAGCGGGCAATCGTGATGGGCGAATCGTTCGGCGGGACGATCGCGCTCAGCACCGCCCTTCGCTATCCCAAACATGTTTCCGGCCTGGTGGTGCTGAATTCGTTTCCCTACTTTGCGCCACAATTCCGGCTGCGGCTGGCAATTGCCGGGATCAGCGTTATCCCATGGGGCGCAATGAGCCTGGTACGACATGCAACTTCATTTTTCATGCACTCGCCTCATACCCACCGCGACGAACTCAAGAAGTTCCTGGAATTGACCGCGCGCACGACGCGGGCAGGGTATAGAAACCGGCTGAGAATCCTGAGAACCTACGACGTGAGAGCGCGATTGTGCGAGGTGCAATGCCCAGCTTTGTTTCTTGCCGCCGAAAAAGACCACCTGGTGCCTTCGGTTGGGCAAGCGCGCCTCATGGCGGAGCAGATGAAGTGCGCCAGCGTCCGCGTGCTTTCAGGCCATGGCCATATCTGCCTGATCGCGCCGGATGTTGATATAAGCTGCATTCTCGCCGAATGGCAGAGCAGCATTTCCGATACTGCCAAGTAGTTTTCCACAGTGCTCATGTTTTAAGGTCAGCGCGTCAGCGAGCCACAACAGGAATATTACGGCTGAGGATCGAAGGAGATACCCGCCGGCATCCCCCAAATTCCATGACCACTGGAGTGTGATCTGGGTCACTGTGGGGGGTAATTCCCATTCCTAGCATGGAAGCTCAGAAAGAATTTCAAATTGCAACACAAGTAGGAGACATTTTATGACCGCTCAAGCAACAATGATAGAACCAATTTTAGAAAAGAAACCTGCGCAATTTCAATCAGACACGCTGCTGGTTGCGCATGAACTATCCGATGGATCGACTGCAATCTCACAACTCAGCAGGACCGGCGCGCTGATCCAGCGATTTGGAGTCCTGCCGGCTCCCCCTTTTGGGGTTTCGAATGAGTTTCGCGCGCACCTCGCATTGTCAGGAGGAGTTCTGTTTCGTACCAATGGGGTGCAGCTGAACACCATCAGCGACTTTAATCCTGACGGAACGCTCGCGGCTACGATCACGCCGAGCACATCTCCGCAGCACAAAATTATTCCCATCGCCCGGGACTTGTCCGGCCGTTCAATCTACATCGTCGATAGTTTTGCCGGAAACAACGTTATCCGGCACCTGGATGACATATTGACTGGCGCCTGCAGTCCCTTCACTGTGCTGCAGTATCCTGGAATGTCCGGCATCGTTGATATGTATTGTGGGGGCCCGCGCGGGCACAAAGCCTTATATGCGCTCACGGCGACCAGTCCCGCCATTGTGCCCGGCGCCAACTACCGTGTCGCAAAGATCGATCCGAAAGGGACAATCGAGTTTATTGACAATCCTAAATTCACCGTAACCTATCTTTTTGATGTTGGAAGTGTTGCTGTTGCCCCATCGACAGGCAACATCTATGTCGCCAACACCAGCGAAGTCGTCGAATTGGATGCCTTGGGCACGACTCTCAATGCTTTCGCCTTCGTAGATGCAAAGCCGTCACTGGATGTCGCTGGTGATGGCAGTGTCTACATCGGCTACTTCGAGAGCACCACGGGGCAGGTGGATGTGTTTCAGGCAGGCCAACTCGTTGACAGCTTCCATATTCCGGATGCAACAAAGATCATCGATGTGCTGTATGTTCAACCCGATTTTTAATGCATAGATGGTCGACTGTGTTAACCAGATACGGTCCAGACTACGGCTGAGAACCCAAACATAACAGTGCGGCCCAGGATCAGGAATTCAACTCCAAAGCAGTATCCACAGGCACTCACAAAGTCGCCTCTCCGCGACAAAGTGACGAAAGCCTGGCCTGGGCTGTGCTGCTCAGTTCACCGTTTCCGCGCTGTAGCGGGCGATGAGCCCCGTGCGCACACCATGCCTGTACATTCTGGCGAAGAACCAGCAGGCAACCAATAAATAGAAGATAGCCAGTGCCGTCGCAGCCAGCAATGCCGAGCCTGAGATTCTTCCACCAGCCAGAATTGTTCGCATGCCTTCAAAAATGTAGGACGGCGGCAGGGCATATCCCACATACTGCATCCATACCGGCAAAGTTTTGAGCGGGTAGAACACTCCCGCGAAAGGCGATATCAGGGCGGGGATGGGCCATATAAACCATTCCGAGGCCGGCCCAAGCCGAAGCACCATTCCCGCCCCCAGGATGCCGAATGCAATTCCAAAAAGAAACAGGATGCAAAGGAATGGAACGAGTGAGAATCCATAACTGAGGAAGGACAGGCCGAAGGCGCTGCTGGCAAGCACTACCATGACGCAGAGGCCCACGGAACTGGTGGTAATGCTCGAAAGCACGAGGCCGCCCAGATATTCCCCGATGGTCAAGGGCGAGGCAAAAATATTGAGAAAGTTGCGCGACCAGACGTCCTCCATAAAAGCCATGGTTATGCCCTGCATCACGCGCGTAAAGAAATCCCAAAGCAGGACCGCACCAAGGAATAAAGGAACAAAATTAAAGCCGGATGCGGTAACGCTGTTGAGATACCTGGTAATGAAGCCCCACAGGACCATGTCTACCGCGACCCAGGCGAAGAGCGGCACAAGACGCGAGATGCTGCCTCTCATCAGATAAAACTGACGAAGCGCGATAGCTGATGTGCGAATGAGAAACATCGTCTTATGAAGCGCCATGCACAAGGGGCTCCCGGGCGAGAGAGATAAACAGCTCTTCCAG
>DATDNH010000410.1:0-17242 GCA_036518395.1 Candidatus Angelobacter sp.
ACTCGCTGGTTTTCACTTTAGTAGCGCCCGGCAAAAGCCGTTCAAAGTCATAAGTGACTTTCTTCTGTCCGATGGTTGCTTCGAGTGACGTTTCAATCATGCGCGCCGCCTCAAACCATCCCATGTAATCCAGCATCATCACGCCGGACAAAATCACCGAACCGGGATTAATTACATCTTTGTCCGCATATTTTGGTGCAGTGCCGTGCGTCGCTTCGAAGATTGCGTGCTCATCGCCAACATTGGCTCCCGGAGCAATACCAAGCCCGCCGACCTGCGCGGCGCAGGCATCGGAGAGGTAATCGCCGTTGAGATTCGGAGTCGCCAGAACATCGTATTCCGCAGGACGTGTGATGACCTGCTGGAAAATGGAATCGGCAATGCGGTCATTCACCATTAATTTCTTTTTCCACGCGCCATTTCCGTGCGTCTGGCCGATCGATTCCAGAACCTTTCGGACTTCCGCGTACAGCTCCTGCTTGAACTTTTCCGGCGCCCACTCAAGCCCCGGCTCTACCAGCGCCGCGTTTTGTTCAACCGTCAGATTCGGTTTGTTATCTTTATTGTCCAGGATCCAGCTTTCACGCTCAGTAACGATCTCATCGCGAAACTCTTCACGCGCCAGATCGTAACCCCACTCGCGAAAGGCTCCTTCGGTGAACTTCTGGATGTTGCCCTTATGCACAAGCGTGACCGAGCGGCGCTTTTTCGCCAAAGCATCTTTGATGGCCATGCGCACCAGCCGCTTGGTGCCGGTGACGGAAATCGGCTTGATGCCCACGCCGGAATCTTCGCGGATCCGCTTCTTGGTCCCCGCAAGCATCTGGTTATTGAGGAAGTCGATCAGCTTCTTTACTTCCGCAGTGCCGTTGGCCCACTCAATTCCTGCATAAACATCCTCAGTGTTTTCGCGGAAGATAATGATATTGAGCTGTTCCGGATGCTTTACCGGAGAAGGTACGCCGCTGTAATAGCGTACGGGACGAATACAGGCATAAAGATCGAGTACTTGCCGCAACGCAACATTTAATGAACGGATTCCCCCGCCCACTGGCGTGGTAAGCGGCCCTTTGATGGAGATGTGCAGATCGCGAATTGCATCCACAGTCGGCTGCGGCAGCCAGTCACCGAACCTGGCGAACGCTTTTTCGCCGGCAAAAACCTCATACCAGTGGATTTTTCTTTTTCCGCCATACGCGCGTTCAACTGCACCGTCAAAAACGCGAACTGATGCTGCCCAGATGTCCCGCCCCGTTCCGTCTCCTTCGATGTAAGGAATGATCGGATTGTCAGGAATCTCCAGTTTTCCGCCACGGAATGTAATCGGAGTACCACCCTTGGGAAGCCCATTGCCGCTGTATGAAGCCATTTCTTTTCTCCCTGCGTAAGATGAAAATCCTATCAATAGTACAAACTGGCTAAATTATCATCCGTGATGTAGATCACGCAAGAAATCGGGTCATCGGGTCACCAGATCACCACCAACAACACGCACAGAAGCGGCGCGCGCTGGGGACCCTGGATCATCGCTTCGGATCGCTGGTAATCGTTGTATTACCAGTGGCGAGGGTTTTGCGGCTACTTCGCGCTCAGCACTCGATTAAATATCTCTCTGACCTTGATCGCAGTCGCTTCCAGCTCTCCCTGCAGATCGTTTCGGCGGTTCAACGCGCGATTCACGAGCCCTTCGGTGGCCTTGCGGGCATGGTCGGCTGCCGGCAATTCCGGTCGCGCCCTGCCAGTCACCAACCGGACGGCATGGTCTACGGTTCTGTAGAGCATTGCTGCCTGCCGGAGCTCTTCTGTAGCGGTTCGATCCAGCGCGCCTGCATTGTGCAGACAATGCAGGCGCAAATCCGTGGTTCCCGGCGGCATCTGCGTCTGCTTCAGCATCAGGTATGAGGCGACAAAATCGATGTCATAAAATCCGCCTCGCGCAAGCTTGAAGCTCCTGGCAAAACGATTGGACTTTTCCTGTCTGGCCCGCATCTCGACTGCCGCTGCGGCAAACTTCGGCTGAACAGCCATGCGCGTGATCTGCCGGTGAACCAGCGGCACGGTCTCGCTCGCAATCTCCTGCTTTCCGGCGACGAACCGCAGCTTGGTGTAAGTAAGCGCCTCCCAGGGCTGCGCTTCATCCTGCAGATACTTGTCCAGTTCGGCGGGCGTAATCACCAGTTCACCTTCCCCGCCCCGTGGGCGCAGGCGGGCATCCACTGCAAAAATTGTCCCTTCTTTCGTGTATGCCGCCAGCGCGTGCATCACTTTCTCTGCTTTCGAGCGAGCTTCGTCGGGTTGCGTAGATTGTGTGCGCAAAAAAAGGAGATCGGCGTCGGAAGCGATGTCAAATTCATCCGTGCCAAGGCGCCCCAGGGCAAATACAGCCAGCGTTTCCGCTCCTCCAACAACTCGCAATGCGCATTGGACTGCGGCATCAGCAATACGCGAGTTTTCTGCCATCGACTCGTAAGCCGGACGGCCGTACAAAATGTCCCGCGCGCCGCTGGCGAATTCATATCTGCGATAATTTCGTCGCATCAGCGCAAGCTTTTCCGTAGTATCGCGTGCCTCATCTACATTGCAGAAAAAGTCTTCCTGTTCTTCTCCAAACAGCAGCGGGGCGGCGGAGTTCGGGAGATTGTTCAGAACGCGGATCACATCGGGGTGGCGCACCAGAATGTCCGTGAGGAAGTCACTGCTCTCCAGCAACGCCAGAGCCCGTTCCACGGCTTTGGGATTCTCCAGCAGCGCTGCGTATCTCTCCGCGCTGGTCATCGCCGAACTCAGGAATTTATGCAGGCTGCGCCGGGTATGCAGGCTCAGTTCCGGACGGGCCGCAGCTTCGTACACTTGAGGCGCGTCCAGGGCGATCCTCTGCAGTACCTGGTCGAATGACAGCTCGCGCACAGACCCGGAAGGCAGGGGGGTAAGCCGAAAAGCTTCCACTCCCTCCTTCTCAATCTGGCGCTGGCTGTGAATGATGCGGTCATAAATTTCTGAAACTGCAGTCATGCGCTTCTTCAGAGTAAACAGGAAGGCATTCACATTTTCAGTTGTGGCGTGGCGATCTACGGCCCGTTCCAACACCCGCAACTCTTCTTCATACAAGGGCAAGCGATGGAGCTGCTGCGCGCGCTGCAATTGCAGCCGGTGCTCCACGCGCCTCAGGAACTGATAGGCCTGCGTCAGCTCATGAAACTCTTTGCCGCTGATGTGTCCTTTATCATGAAGTTTCTGCAAGGAAAAAAGTGTGCCGCCGGGGCGCAGCCATCGTTCTTCTCCACCATAAACACGCTGAAGGCACTGGGCCAGGAACTCGATATCGCGAATGCCTCCACGGTCCAGCTTCACATCGATCGTTTCAGGATGTTTTCGGATTGCCACCAGCCGGCGCCGCCGGGCTCCCATTCGCTGGCGTGAGAGCAGTGCGGTTTCAATTGCCTCAAAATTGATTTGTTTGCTGTAAACGTGCGGTTCAACTCCATGAACAAAATTGCGCGCCAGCGCCACATTGCCCGCCGAATACCGCACTTTAATGAGTGCCTGTAATTCCCAGTCATGCGCGACGTGAGCGTAATAGTTCAACGCATGCTTCAGCCCGACTGCCGGCTCTCCTTCCCCGCCCTGAGGCCGCAGGCGCAAATCAATGCGGAACACCGGGCCTTCGCGCGTGGTTCGCGAAAGCATTTCTGTAAGCGCCTGCGCCTGCCGAATGAAATATTCCCGCAGCGTGAGCGCATCCGATGAATCGTGATCGCCATAGACATAGAGGAGGTCAACGTCCGAGCTGTAATTCAACTCATTGCCGCCGAGCTTGCCCAGTGACAGCACGGCAAACGGCGCTTCGGCCATACGCCCGCGACTATCCTGATACTGGGGTTCGCCGTAGCGGTTACGCATGCGCGCCTCAGCTTCACGCAGCGCTTCCTGGATCAGAACATCAGATAATGCAGAAATTTCTTCTGTGGTTTCCGCGATGGTCGAAATGCCCAGAACATCGCGTAAAGCAATGCGCACGTATTCGCGTTTCTTGAAGCGGGCCAGCAGCGTGGAAATGTCGGTCTCGAAGGAATGGGAGCGGAAGCGGGCGAAATGGTCGCGATAATCTTCCCGGCCCAGCAAACGCTCCAGGTTCTTTTCCCTCTGGAGTGCATAAAAAATGTCCTGGTTATGAATCAGCGTTTCGCCCAGCCAGTAACTGTGTCCCAGAATGGCAACCGTGTAGTGCAACAGGACGCGGTTGTGATTTAAGGTGCGGATGAGTTGCTCGCTGCTCTCGCTCACCAGGCGCTCGAAAAGATTCAATGCCTGATCAGGATCAGGGGATTCGGCCAGCAATGGCGCCAGCGCATGCAACAGCTCCTGCGGAACGCGCGACCCCATGCGCGCCAGGTTCTGCCGCGCCCGCTCCTGCTGCCGGAATGGAGCCAGGTCAAACCACGCCTCTGGACTTGCGCTGTGCGGATTGGACATCTAAGCAAAATCTATCACGGAGCCACAGAGACACGGAGAAAATTGAAAGAGACTCGAAATGCACCCTGGAGGTCACAACCTCTTCAATCCGGTCTTCCGCTGCCAGGAGCTGTGGCCCGTTGTCTATTGCCTGCCTCTTCACAATCTCTTTACATCCTCTTTTCCCACTGTTTACGCCGCTCCAATCGCGGATGTGATTACATGGAAGCATGCTGAAAGGAGCTCAGATGGCAACAAACAACCAGGCGATCGTAAGCTCACCAATTCAGCAGCCCTCACCCACGGTGGTTCCCTCGCAAATCAGGGTCCTGGTGGTCGACGATTCACCAGATTTTTTGGAAGTGGTGTGCGGATTGCTCGGACTGGAAGACTTCATCGAGGTCGTTGGTACAGCTACAGATGGAAGCGGGGCCATTCAGGCGGCCTCTGATCTTCATCCCGACGTAGTTCTTATGGACGTTCAAATGCCGTACATGAACGGACACACCACCGCACTGCTGCTCTCGCAGCATTTTCCGGAGATCAGAGTCATTTTGATGTCCGCAGACGAATCCCTGCAAACCCGCATCGCCTGCCAGTCATCCGGCGCGCGGGCCTTTGTGTACAAGCCGGCTTTTCGGACGCAGTTCTTTTGCGCCCTGGAGAAAGTGTATAACCAGGCCGCCATTGCAACCCATGTAACAATCGAATAAAAGTCCAATGATACGGTTTCAAATTGAGCATAGAACTAAACACACGGATTTATTCAGCGCCACGCAAGAAGTTATTTCATTTGAGGAGAAGTAATCCATGAAGAGTAAGTCGTTCGTTTTCGTGCTGCTCACCCTTGGGTTTGCAGCATCAATGGTAATGGCCCAGGGACCGGGACCGAACGGTCCTCCTGATCCGGCAACGCGCGTACAACGTCAAGTCCAGCACCTGACCAAAGCGCTTTCACTCACACCGGAGCAGCAGCAACAGGCCACTACCATTTTCACCAACGCGGCCGGCGGCGGGAGCGGCATTCATGACAGCATGAAGGCTGCCCACCAAAGCCTGCAAACTGCGATCAAGAACAATGACCAGAACGGGATCACGCAGGCGGCCACCACCATCGGCAACCTGACGGCACAAATCGTTGCCGCGCAGGCGAAGGCTCATGCAGCTTTCTACCAGATCCTGACTCCGGACCAGCAGAGCAAACTCAATCAGTTTGAAGGCGAAGGCCACGGCCATGGGCACGGGTTTGGTTTTGCAGGCCCGGGTCACTTCAGACCTTAGTAAGACCGCAAAAAACAGACTAACCGAGAGAAGGAAGTTTTCAGAGCCTGGCCCGCCGTCCTGGAAAACGGCGGGCATTTTTTGTGAAAAGCAGTCGTTAGTACTTAGTATTTAGTACTTAGCAAAAACAACCCCCGCTAAAAGCTGTGGCATATTCTTCAGTTTTCTCCGTGTCGTGTAGCCTTGTCCTCGAGATGAGTTGGCAAAGGCGACCGCAGCCGAACGATGACTCGGTGTCTCCGTGATAGATTTGGCGTTGGACTTGGTTTGGGGGCGGTTTTGATTTTGGTTTTACTAAATACTTAAATACTAAGTGCTAACTACTGAATTTATACCCCAGCCCCTGCACTGTCAGAATCAGTTCCGGCTGTTTAGGATCTTTTTCCAGCTTCTGCCGCAAGCTGGCCACATGGACGTCAACCGTTCGCGTAAAAGTATCCGCGCTGTAGCCCCAAACGTCTTTCAAAATCTGGTCTCGGGACAGAGTCGCCCCACGGTGTTCAATGAAGTAGCGCAGAAGCTGGAACTCGCGCGCAGAAAGCTTTATCGGTTTGCCATCGCGTAAAACGCTGGTGCCACGGAGATCCACTTTAAGTCCGCCAACCTGGTATTGTCCCTGTTGAGCGGATGGCTTGGCCGGCGATCGCCTCAGCAGCGCCTCTATGCGCGCCATGAGTTCCATCATTTCAAAAGGTTTGGTCAGGTAATCGTCGGCGCCGATTTTCAACCCCAATACCTTGTCCACAGTCTGTCCACGCGCTGTCAGCATCAAGATAGGGGTAATCATGCCCGCCTGGCGAATATCGCGGCAAACATCAAAGCCGCTTTTGCGCGGCAGCATGACGTCCAGAAGGATCAGATCAAGAGGCAGGCGCATAGCTTTTTCGACAGCCTCATCGCCATTCGTAGCGTAGTCCACCTGGTAGCCTTCGGTTGTCAAACGGTCGCCCAGGGTCATGCGCAGACCCGCTTCATCTTCGACCAATAAAATGTGGGCATCCATACTTAAATCATAAGTCCTTGAATCGCAGTCCAGCCAACTGGAAATCTCGTCGGCGATGGAAAAAAATCAGCAGACATCCATCGCCCTGGCAATGAACCGCGTAATAAATCTTCTTTGTATTCGATGAAGCAGATGCGCCCATCAGACATTCGGATTGATCACCGCGGCAGTTCGCGCGCTGGTTTGCACCACTGAAACATCGGCAAATTTCAGGTAAAGCATAAAGCAACTGCCCTTCCCCGGCTCACTGGTGACGGTCAGCCGTCCACCCATGGCCTCGGCGATATCGCGGGCCAGCGGCAGGCCCAATCCGGTACCGTGGATCTGCGCAGCGGCCGCTGTGCGGCTGCGATAGAAGGGCTCGAAGATATGCCGCAACTCGGACGCCCCGATTCCCAACCCTTTGTCTTCAACGGTGATCTGGACTTCCTCCAGGCGGCCGTTTTCCTCGTTCACACCCGCCTTGATGCGCATCCAGCGCGCATCGCCGCCATACTTAATGGCGTTCGTAATCAGGTTCTGAAGGCAATGTGACAGCGCGGTCAAATCACCAATGACCGGAGGCAGGTTGGGAGCGATTTCCTGTTCCACCACAATGCGGTTTTCCTCGATCATTCCCGCAGTATCTTTCAGCGCCGCCTCAATCACGTCTTCTACTCGCAACGGGCGCAGATTGTAGTGGTGGCGCTTGTTGCGGGTGGCGGCAAACAGCAGAATCTGCTCCACCAATTGGATCAGGTGTCTGGCCTGGTTTTTGATTTCGGCGCCGTACTGGCTGAGTTGCTGTTTGCCGGCCACCACACCGTCAGTGATGTTCTCCGCCGCAGAAGAAATCACCGCCAGCGGCGTACGCAGCTCATGGGAGACGCTGGCAACAAAATCCATTTGCAGCCGCGCCAGCATGCGCGCTCGCTGGCTGCTGATGAGAATCATTCCAATCCCCGCTGTCAGCACCAGCAAAACTCCAAAGCTCACAGCCAGATTGCGATGCCGCATTCCTGCTACTACCGCTTCCAGCGAACCCTTGCGATGCCGAGCCAGTAACTGCCAATCGTCGTCTGGGGAGGCGTAGCGGATCGCTTCCACCCTTACCGGCCCTGCAAATCCGACTCCCGCTCTTTGATGTTGCGTTGCGTGCACGTGCGGCCCTGGTCCAAATCCTGGATTGGCTCCTCGCCGTGGCGGAGGCCCATGAGGCGGCCCGAATACAGCAATTTTTTCATCCGCAGAAGCGGCATCCTGCGTTCCAAATCCCTGATCGGAGGAATAAACAACTGCGCTTGCTCCGCGCAGGATTGCAACCTGATAATCCAGCCCGTCTGTACCCGAGAAATGCCGTTCCACAAGTTCGGGGAAAATGTGCTCCTGAAGCACTTTGGGATCCAATTGGATCACCAGCAAATCGACTACGGGTTTGGGCGGCTCGGCTGCCTGGTTCTTGGAAAGATCAAAGTGGATTTGCGGCCGTACCAGCGCCATGCCGCTGGGATCAAACATTGCCGGAATTTCTGCATTCACGCCACCGGGCCTGAGCAGTGGATCATTGCCGGGATCTCCGCGATGCGCCTCCTGGTGAAAGCGAAACTGAGCAGCATGGACGCGCCGCATCCTGCCACTGGACATCCCCTTGAGCCAGCCATCCAGCTTGTTCAACTCCTGCGGCAACTGCCCCGGCACGAATTGATGTTTCGCCGTATCGAGCTGCACAAGCTGCGAATTTTCCGTTCCTGCGCCTTCCAGCAAAAAGATGCGTGAGACCAGATTGGGATGAGAGGAACTCTGCGTCCACGTCTGAAATTGCTGTGCGTATTGGGCTGCTTTCTCGCGCGATGGCAGCGCGGGATCCGCCTGAAGCGCGCTCGCCACCGTGGACAACTCACGGTAGAAATCATCGCGCCAGCTCAGCATGGAGCTGTCCAGACTGGCTTGCAGTCGCGTGCTGGTGGCGTCGCTCACCTCACGTGCCCAGCGATATTGAAGGATGGCCAGAGCGACCAGAACCGCGGCGAGCGCAAAAACTACGCCCGAAAGCAGTACTCGCTCTTTAAGCGGTAATTTCATTCGAACTCATACTTGAGGGGCGAAGGCCCGGGGATCGCAACGGGAGGTATTCACCATTATTGCGAGTGGATACCCTGGACAAGAGACGATCCCCGGGCCTCCCTGCTACTGTTCTGTCTACTTTGATTTTAGATTGCATGGCAGAGTAGACGATGTAAATTCTTTGTTAACAGAAAATACGTAACAATTATTGCTTTGCACCGTCAAAACGAAAGGCAAACATATTCCCGCGCCTGTGGATACAATTCAAGTCGCATTGGAGAAGACCTGATGAAACAACGTACTCGTTTCTTCGTCGTCATGCTGGCGCTCATTCCAGCCGCGTTTCGCGGACAATCCAACCAGCAAAAACCACAGCAACCTCCGCAGGCGGCACGCAGCGCCACCCAGGAAATGCTGTATCAATGGAACTCGATTGGCAAGCGTCTGGTGACCATGGCTGAAGACTTTCCGGATGACAAATACTCATTCAAGGCCCAAAAAGATGAGCGCACTTTTGGCGAAAATCTCGTCCATGTGGCGGACGAAGATTACCGGTTAATGACTGCAATCAAAGGCTCGCCCATGGGCCCCGGCGGCGGCAAGGAACTGAAGTTTGAGGACTACAAAAACAAAGCCGATGTTGTGAAATTAATCAAGCAGGTGGTGGCCGACGGCGCTGCACTGCTGCAAGAACAAGGCGACACGGGCCTCAACCGCGAGATCAAGTATCCGTATGGAAACTTCATGGTGCATGCCTCGCTCGCATGGATTGACGCGATTGAGCACTCAGGTGAACACTACGGGCAATTAGTGGTTTATTACCGCGTCGCAGGAATGGTGCCGCCGGAGTCACGACCCAAATAATTATTTCTGCATTGCCTTCTCGACCTCATCTGCCGTACGGGGAAGATCACGCGTCATCATAACCAGCTTGCCATCCTGATCCACGTAAAACATGTCTTCGATTCTCACGCCCAGCTTCTCTTCCGGAATATAAATTCCCGGCTCGAGCGTGAAAACCATTCCTTTATCGAGGGGCAAAGAGGAATCGTTCGCATCATGAACATTCAGCCCAACGTGATGGCCCAGCCCGTGAATAAAATATTTGCCCAGCGGCTCTCCATGCAGGTCTTTGCCATGACTGTTGATGTAATCTACAGCCACTTTTTGTAAGGACTCGGCACTTTGCCCGCCCAGTCTTGACTTTCCCAACTGGAAGGCGCGAATGGCAGCCTCTTGGGCGCCCAGAACGATGTCATAGATTTCCCGCTGCCGGGCGGAGAACTTTCCGTTCACCGGCGCCGTGCGGGTGATGTCGCTTGCGTACATCGCATATTCTCCGCCTACGTCCATGACCACGATGTCTCCGCTCTGCATGGTGCCGGAGTCCTGGGAATAGTGCAGCACCGTCGAATAAAATCCCGAGCCCACAATCGGCGCATAGGCAGGCCGCTCACATCCACGTTTCCCAAATTCGTACTGCATCAGCGCGGAAATTTCCCGTTCTGTTATTCCCGGATGGATCGCCTTCAACGCACTGCGGTGCGCTGCTTCTGAAGCTTCTACAGCGCGCGTTAGCAGCGCAAGTTCTCCCGCGTCCTTGACCGTCCGCAGGTGGGCAATCAAAGGCAGAGCATCACGAAAAGCAATGTAATTGGGAAAAGAATTTGTACGGCGCAGCCACTCGAGCGGCCCTGCGGAAGGAGAATTCTCGCCCGTGGCGGAATAAACGATTGCGCGAGGTTGTGGCAGGATCTTGACCAGTTCGTCATGGATCTTGTCCAGAACTACCACGCGATCGAACCCGGTAACCTTCGTTGCATCCGGACTCTCCGGACCTAGCTTCGGGCCAGTCCATTTTTCCTGGGTCACATTGTGCGCCGGCAGGAAGAGGATTTCCGTGTACGGACGCGATCCACTCTCCGGCGAAATCAAAACTGCAGCCCCTGGCTCAGACCAGCCAGTCAGGTAGTAAAAGTCGTCGTTCTGCCGAAAACCGAAGAGATTATTCGGCCCCTCGGCTTCAGTTGGAGCAAAAAGTACCAGCGTACCGCCCTGCATAAGTTTCGCCAGCTCCATCCGGCGGTGCCGGTAATCCGCGGTGGCTTGCCGCTCCAACGCACCGGCAGAGAGAGACATGACAGCAAGAAGAAGGAACAGTAATTTACGTTTCATATTTGTGTTCAATGAAAACAGCGAATTCTAGCACGGCTGAATGTCGTGAATAGCGTCTGCCTTGATGTTGCGATACTTCCTAAGTTGAGTCATTCCGAAGTCCCCGTTAAACTCGCGCAGCGAGCACTTGTTCACTTTCTCGGTAGCTCCGCGACTCGGTGCCTCCGTGGCTCCGTGGTGGGTGTAGGTTTTTCGTGCTTGCAGATTCGCGTTCATTCGCGTTCATTCGCGGCTGAAATCCTCAGCAATTCCTCGCGATTCTCCCGCAGATCGCGCCCATCGCGTTCCCCGGGATAAGGTTTGTCGCCCATCATTCCTTTCCACAACACCAAATTAAAACGTTCCGAATCCAGCCGGTCTTCGACATTAAAATCCAACCCTTCAGTCTGCTGCGCCCAGTATTCAGCGTCGTGTTTCAATTGGTATCGCGGTGGCGAACTACCCGGCGAAGCAGCCGGCACCGGCAGTTGCGTTGTTCGCAGAGCGGCCGGAACGCGCGCCTGATAATTCCATTGCGCAATGTCGCTGGAAAAAACTTCTGTCATCGGTCCCTGAACCGCGTCATTCAGGCCCACCGGCTTAATTCCCAGCACCTCTTCAATCGTTCGCAGCAGGGAAACGGTGTTGTAGCGCGTTGGTATGACAGCTCCCTGTTTCACATACGGTCCCGCTACCAGGGCGATGCTGCGATGCGCGTCCACGTGGTCAGGACCGTTCTGCGCGTCGTCTTCAATCACAAAAATCAGCGTGTCAGCGCCATACTTGCTGTGCGCTATCTTATCCACCAGCAGTCCCACGGCGTAATCATTGTCCGCCATCTCCGTTTCAACTGTGTTTACGCCGTCGACCGCTTCCTTGAATTTCCCAAAATGGTCATGCGATATGCGCACCAGTTCCAGTGCCGGCAGGTTATTGTTCTCGACATAGCCATTGAATTCGCGCTCCCATTCTTTATATCGCCAGTAATCGGGGAAGCGCTGGTCGAAACCGCGGAAGTACGAATCGGTGAGTTCCTGAAGGCGCGCATTCGCCGGAAAGGCCACGCGGGTCTTCGTCGCCGCGGGATCGTGCGCCAGGGAAACGGCGAGCGGCGAACCATCAGGCTCGGCATACCGAGTGAGGTCGCAGAGGAATCCGTAATTGCGCACCGTGAGCCCGGCCCGCAGGGCTGAATCCCACAGATAGCCCGCGCCCGATTCGTCTTCCGGCCCGTCCGGCGCAGCCACGTCCGCCGTGCCCGGCAACTGGTCCTCCGCATCTTCCAGGCTTGCCATGGCCGGATTCATCGCTTCTCTTTTTTTCCGCGTGTCCGCGCCCATATTGATGTTGCGGTTCGAGTTCTCATAATCGTAATTGAAGCCGCGCTTCGCATAATTGACGGCAATGGTCTTTTCAACATTATCGGTGGCCCGCGCCGCCGTGCTCCAGTTCCAGCCGTTGCCGCTGACTTCCCCGCTGTCGTAGAAGTTATCCAGAACCACGAACTGCCGCGCCAGTTGGTGATGGTTTGGCGCAATCGGCTCCTTGAACAGTGCTAATGCCGGATCGCCATTGCCCCTTTCCAGGTCGCCCAGCACCTGATCGTAAGACCGGTTCTCTTTCACAACGTAGATCACGTGTTTGATTTTGCTGCGCAGGAAAGAAAAGATCGGCGGCACGGGCGCAACAGCTTCTCCGGGCAGAAAATGATTGTTTCTCGCCACCAATGCGGTTAATTCCTTAAGCTCAGGCGCGGCTGGTACAGGCAGTGCCAGGAACCCGCCTTTGCTAAGCTGCCAGATGTACTGGTTTGTCGAGCGGCATGTCTGCTTTACTTCCAGCGAATTGCGGCAGCCACTGGGATTTGGCCCCGGCGCCCCCTTGCCGTTGACCACGTATAGCATTGATCCATCGCGATTCAAGCTCACCGAATTGGGATACCAGCCGGTGGGGATGAGTCCGATCACCCGGCTGTCATCCAGGTCTCTGGCCAGCGCGATGACCGCCACTGAATTGGTGCCGCCATTCGTCACATAGAGCGTCTTTTCATCCGGCGAGAGCGCAAGGCTGTTGGGATTACTTCCCTTATATGTTCCCTTATTGGTAAAAACCTCTGAAGGCGCTGTGGTTTTTATTGCCGCGATCACACGGTTGCTGGACGTATCAATGATGTAGACGGAGTCACTGTTGTCTGCGGCCGCAAACAGCAGAGTTTGCGCTTTGTTCAGGATCAACTTGTTCGGCTGCCCATGAATCTTGATCCTGCCTGTTACCTTGAAGCCATCGCGAAAATCCAACACCACGATCTCGCGATCGCGCAGGCTGGAAACATACCCTTTGTCATTGCCTTTAAAGACGGCCCAGAACGGATATTCGCCGCCGGCCGCACCTTTTTGCGTCGGATCAATCTTTCCCGGACGCAAGTCCAGTTCGCCGGCTTTTTTCCTTTTCTTCAAATCCACCAGAGAAACCGAGTCATTCTCATAATTCACCGCCAGCAATCGCGTTCCGGAGGCGTTGACCGCAATGCCCGCTACTGCCGGATGCCCAAAGAAATTTGGCGCCGGGGCGGCAGCTTCTTCCCGATTCTTGAGTCCTAATCCCGTAGCGTGGCCCAGGGCGATCGGTTTATCTGCTTCCGTCCAGCGGCCTCTCGCCTGCTCGAAGATATGGATATTGTCATTGCTTCCGCCGGAAACATAAAACCGCTTCCCATCCGGCGCCCAGGCAATTCCCATAAAGGTATTCGGAATCTGCACGACCTGTTTCTTCACCGGCGGCTGCTGGCTGATGTCATAGATAAAAACATATTCGTTCGACTCGGGCATGCTCTCATTGCCCGCGGCATCATTGTTGCGGTTGAATCCGCTGGTCAGAATCAGCAGTGTTGCGCCATCAGGACTGACCGCCGTAGTCACCGGATGGTCTGCCGTAAACGCCGGCAGCGTTTTGAGATCCGGATTAAGTGCCTGAAAGCTGGAGCCCCTAACGGCAGCCGGCGTGATACTCATGCCCGTGGGAAGAACTTCCGGCTGCGACGAAGTCTGAGCCAGTAAGAAGCCGGAAAGGATGGAACAAACCAAAGAACCACAAATCAGGTGCCACCAGATTTTTTGCAAGACACAATCCCTCGAAAATTTATTAACTTCTGAGAGAAATCCCGATTTTCATGCGTCCAGCATTGTAAGTCATTGCAGAAGGCGGCACTAAATGAAATAAAAAAACGAGTCGTCTAGTTATCAATGAAGCGATAACTCCATGTGAGGGTGTGTTGCCGACCACCCGATGGCGCAGGGCCGATCGCTATTTGCCAATTGCTATTTGCTCAAAACAAAAAACGCGGCAGCCGAAACTGCCGCGTTTCGTTGAATTCCCGTACAGCTAGAACGAGAACCGCGCGCCTAACTGGATTTGCCGCGGCGTGTACTGGAAGTTGCTGTTCGAGTTCGTAACTGTCCCAAACGTCGCTGCTTGAAATGTGAGCGTAGTCCCAGAGATCGAGTACGCAGTAGTGTTAATGCCGGTCACGTTCTGCTTGTTGGCGATATTGAAGAAGTCGCCCATCAGCTCCACTTCATATCTTTCCTGGAACTTGATGTGCTTCGCCAACCGCAGGTCGGTTACCCACACTCCTGGGAACCGGAAGGTATTGCGGCCGAGAACATCAATGCGATTGTCCCCTCCGGATCCATTGATGCCGCTACCCAGTCCGCCCGGAATGGTCCCGGAGGTCCTGGCCGTGTACGGCAGACCGCTCTGGATCTGGTACACAGGATCCATCTCCCAGCCATTCACAAACCAGCCTGCCCAGCCAGTTCTCTTCCAGGGTGACGTAATGACGGCGTTGGCAACCAGGCGGAAAGGCACATCGTAGATCGAGCGACCCTTCTCCGCGTTCATCGCGCCCGTGAAGCCCAGAGGCAGAAGCGTATCGTTCGTGTCAGAGAACGTGCTCTCGTTCTGGTTGAAATCGATGGAGCGTGAGCGCGTGTAGTTAACTGAGAACTGGATGTTGTGGTTAAAACGATGGTTTACTTGCGCGACGAACGCATCATAACGGCTGTTAATGCCACTGAAGATGTCCGTCATTGATCCAAAAGAACTATTTGGACGCCCCTGGAAGAATGGCTCCGTTAACGTGCTTACGCCCAGGGGTCCACCACCCACGACAGTTAAGGTTTTTGTGATTGGCATGGTTGTCGGGGATGTGCAATTTGTCCGGGTATCGGTGCAGATGTTGACGTCCGCGAATCCAGGCAGTTCACGTCCCAGGCTGCCAAGATAGCCAACAGACACAACCGTGTTCCAGCCGATCTCGCGCTCCAGTGTCAAATCCATTTGGTGGATTTGTGGATTCTGGAAGTGCGAGTCGAAAAATACCACGCTGGGCTTTGCTGTAGAGGCGGATGCGCTGGGCAGAATCTGTGGGAACCTGGGTGCTCCGAGTGTAGTTGGAGTGAAGAAGAAGCTCGTCTGTCCGCCCGTCACGCCCGTGGCGGTCAGTGCATTGAAGATTGTGGAATTGATGATTCGGCCATAATAGATGCCGTAACCACCGCGCAACACTGTCTTGCCATCGCCCGTGAGCTGCACCGCAAACCCGGCGCGCGGCCCAAAGTTGTTCTTGTCATGCGGCATTTGCCCAGTCTGGGGAATCAAAGCGTTCACCAGGTTGGGGAATGACTTGGGTAGCTGTTCATACTCATACCGCATTCCGTAGGAGAAGGTAAAGCGAGGCAGGATCTTCCAATCGTCCTGGAAAAACAGCGCGTAATCGTTGCTCGTGAATTCAAACCCCAGGGGGCCAAATGCCTGCTGGTAGCTCGAATAGCATGGCGCTCCAGAGCAAGTGTTCTGCTTGTTCAGGTCCGAGAAGTAGTTCAGCAGGCTGCTGTAGCTGAAGCTCCCGAATTGTGTGCGCAGGTTCTTTGACAGGTCATCTACATGACTCATGTCGAAGCCGTACTTCAATGTGTGCTTGCCATGCGTCCACGTCATGGTATCCGCATACTGCGCGCGCGTCTCATCCGGAAACGCAGGACGTTGCAGGAACGTCGGCACGCCGAACGTGAAGCCATTCGTAATCGAAACCTGCGGTGGCAGCCCCAGTGGATTCACATATCCCGGAGGCGCAGCCGGCGCGCCGGCCGTAAGCAGGTTGGTCACCTCGTATGGCGTCGGACCCTGCGCGAATTCATACTCGAAATCGCGCCCGTACTGGAACCGCAGTTCATTGACAAAATTGTTTGTGATCGTCGTATCCAGCTTGGCTACGCCCCAGGTGTCCTTCACAAAGTCATTGCCAAAGCTGTTGGTTGCAAAAGTGTTTGTGGCCTGCGTCTGAATTCCGGCAGGCGATGTCCAGCGCATGCGGTTGAAAGAAAATGATGCGTGGTTCTTGGAATTGATAATCCAATCCAGTTTGGGATACAGGATGTTCTGCTCGCCGTTGCGCGCTACCGGACCCAGCATTGTATTCAGGCCAGCCAGATCATTGTTGTAGATCGTGGTTGCCTGCGCCGTGGTCACTCCAAGCCGTGTTGCCAGGGTGCTGATGGTGGACGCGCTGGGAGCGGCAAAGAATACATTCGGATTGCTCGCCACTGCCGTTCCCGGAAAGTTACGATGCATCCAGTCATAGGCAACGTATAAGAAAAGTTTGTCTTTAATTAGAGGACCGCCGGCGCCAAAACCCGCCATCTTGCGCCAATCTGTCGGCTTGAAATTCACCAGGTTAAAGGGCCCGCCGGGAGTAGCCTGCACGGCAATTTGCGTAAAAGCATTCGCCGCGCCCCAGACGTTGTCACGATCATAGAAATAACCGGATCCGTGGATCTGGTTCGTGCCGCTTTTGGTGACGGTATTCACCACGCCGCCCGCGGAACGACCGTATTCCGCCGAATAATTCGAGGTATTGACCTGGAATTCCTGTACTGCCTCTTTCGGCGTGGAATAACCGATGCGGGTGCGCCCGCGCTCTTCCGAGAAGAATGCCTGGTTGTTGTCCGCGCCGTCCACCGTGTTGTTGTTCAACAGGGTGCTGATGCCGCGAAAACTCAGCAAGCCAAATCCGCTAGAGTTGCTGACTACCGTAGGAGTGAGCAGCGCGAAATTCGACCAGCGTCCGCCATTGATCGGCAAGTTAGCAATCTGCGTCTGGTCCAGCGTGTTCGCGAAATCAGGAGTTGTGTAGTTGATCATCGGCGCTTCTGCACTCACTTCCACTGTCTCGCTCGTTCCGCCGATGCCCAGGTGGGGTGAAACTTCCGTCAGGCTGCCTACCTGCACCACCACTTGCTCCGCCTTGTA
>DATDNH010000411.1:0-6287 GCA_036518395.1 Candidatus Angelobacter sp.
ATTCGCTGTCATTCTGGCAGCATTGTGGCGTCCTGCCAGTCGGTATCAGCGTCCAGCGGCTCGCTTGCGGGTCGCTGGCCTTCAGGCAAGCTTCTAGCCTGTCCTCGAGGCGAGTTTGCGCAGCCGAAGGATGAGCGCAGCTAACAAAAAGATGTTGCCGCTATTTTCTCTGTTCCATGTTGCCGATTCCCTGTAACCTATCTTCCGTGCGTAAAGGAACGGCGATTATCGGATCATTCATTTTTCTCATCGTTGCTCCAGGCACTCTCGCTGTCTACATCCCCTACGCCTGGACCCGCTGGCGGATCGGCCCCGCTTTGCTCGGCCTTTCATGGCTACGCGTGTTTGGTGCCATCTTCATCACTGCCGGGCTTCCGGTTTTGCTGGACTCATTTGCCCGCTTCGCCATTCACGGCCTGGGAACGCCCGCGCCCATCGCCCCGCCACAGCGTCTGGTCGTTACCGGACTCTACCGCTACGTGCGCAATCCAATGTATGTGGCTGTGCTGCTCCTGATCTTTGGCCAGGGACTGCTCTTTGGCAGCATCCGATTGCTCGAATACGGAATCGTTGTCTGGGTGGGATTTTTTGCTTTTGTGCTTTTCTATGAAGAGCCAACACTGCGGGCACAGTTCGGCGACCAATACCGCGAGTTCTGCGCTAACGTCCCGCGCTGGCTCCCGCGCCTAACGCCCTGGAAAAAAGGTTAGCCGCTGATTCCTCCGATCAACGCTGATTTAGCCAATAGCTGCTCTTCTGTCTCCTGACTTCTGTCTTCTGACTTCTGTCTTCTGACTTCTGACTTCTGTCTGGGCTCATTTGCTATTGCCTGTTGCCTATTGTCGAAGACCCGCCGTGGTGGGCCTGTTGCCTATCTTGTTGTCCTCTGTCCCCTGTAACCTGTTCCCCGTTTTTCTGGCGTAGAATAGCGACGTAGGCTCGGTAGAACGAATGACTCTCAGGGGTCCGTGGACGTCAGACAGAGCGCCACTATGATTCTGAACAGTTGGAAGGAAATCGCTAAGCACCTCGGACGAGGCGTCCGAACCGTCCAGCGCTGGGAACATCTTGGATTGCCAGTTCGCAGACCCAATCATAAAAACCGTTCAATCGTGGTCGCAATTACCGAGGAATTGGACGAGTGGATAAAAACAGACCCCACGACCAAACCTCCTGCTCTGCCCGCTGGAAACGCGAACGTCACATCCGGCCCGTTTAAGCGCCGGGTTTTAATCGTTGACGACGATGAGGCGCTGCTGGTTACCACAGCCGCCATCCTCATCAAGCAAGGTTACGACGTTCGCACTGCGCGCGATGGATTTGAAGCTTTGGCCACCATGCGTATCGGCCTTCCTGACATTTTGGTCTCCGACCTCCGATTGCCGAACATGTCAGGATTTGAACTGCTGGCAGTTGTGCGACGAAGATTCCCGGCAATGGGGGTGATCGCCATCAGCGGCGAATTCACTCCGGCTACGAGGCCTGCGATTCTCGCTGACCACTTTGTGGACAAAGGAGTCAACTCGGCGTTCGAATTGACGGAAGCTGTTCGAGAGCTGTTCTCGCAGATTCCGCTGCGCAGCCAGCCGGCAAAGGCCGATCCAGCTCCTGCCTGGATTCCACGCTCCACAAATGGTTACGTGGTACTCACGTGCCTGGATTGTCTCCGCTCCTTCTCTGTTGCCCTGAAGCTGCTCCACATTGATGAAGTTGCCCACGAGACCTGCGT
Source organism: Candidatus Angelobacter sp. (assembly GCA_036518395.1). Classification (GTDB taxonomy): domain Bacteria; phylum Acidobacteriota; class Terriglobia; order Terriglobales; family Acidobacteriaceae; genus Angelobacter. Next base: position 1,730 of record DATDNH010000411.1, read on the forward strand.
CCATTGTGGTCAGGATGTCCACTACCGTATTGATCAAACAGTGCTGCCGGTTGCAGCCGAACTTCCAACTTTATTGGACCGCGCCCGAAGTAGTCTGGAAAAATGCCAGACTATGATCACCAACACGAAACATCTGATCCGCAGTTCAAGGTATCCTGGAGAGTTGGAATCTCGCCGGGCCGAAGTTAACCGCGATAAGAAATTTGAAGTTTCCAGCGACAAAAATTCCGCCCCCCGCCGCAAGAAAATAGCCGCGAGATAAGTAAGAGCGCATAGCTTCTGTTTCCGTCTCTGACTCCTGTCTTCTGACTCTCTGTCTTCTCTGCGTCCTCTGTGGTTAGGTTTTGTTTTTGATTCTGCTGTTGGGCCTTATCGGAAGATTCCTCCGTGTCCTCTCCGGTAAAAGGGTTTGCCGTTGTTTTGCTCTTGTTTTTACTATTCCCTGGTCCCTATTCCCTATATTCCCTGTCTTCCTGGGCTGATTACTAACTACTAATTACTGCTTTTCTTTCACCCGTTCGTACTCATCAGCCAAAGCATCTTCCACCTGTTCCGAGCGCCTTTCACCGTGAGCTACTCGGCTGACGAACGTACGGTGAACCCCGAGCCGGCGTGCAACGCGGCTATAAATTCCACATACCGTATCAATTAATCTCTGCAATTTTGTGATCTTGACTTGCGCGGTTTCCTCTTTCATTTCTGACCCTTCAATGGATTGTCTTTTACGGTTAGATGCGCGTTGGCGTACTCGGTTTGGTTTTCAACCGAATGACCTCTCAGACAATTCGCGTCGACTCGCGGCTGAAACTTTGTTGCCGCTGATGTTGCCGTTGGTTTAGCGGTCGGTTTTTTGGCGGTCGGTCTTAGCTGTTCAGTTCTGCTGTAACCTTTGGCCTATCGCCTACTTGCCCTGAGCGAAGTCGAATGGGTGGCTTTTTGCGGTTGAAGATTTTGCTCTCGCCTTTGAGTTGAGCTAATTTACTCAGGTACTAAGTGCTGTTTTTGTCACGTTTGATGCCAACTCAAACAGGCCGGGCGTCATCAAATCTCGAGTCCCTGTTACTGCCAGCGGAGATTTCAAGGCTCTGTGCCGCGCTTACTCTCCCATGGTGAGTATCGAACGCCGCCGGAGCCTTCTAACTTTTGCCTCTCTGAGCGGACTCCTTTAAAGGACTCTCAGTGGCTAAAAGTGCGCACGGCATCAAACCCGTTGCCACTTCCTTACTTCGCCACTTCTTCATTACCGCTGGCGGTCTGCCTGGCCGCCCAACAGGAGAGTACGGCCGTGATTAGGAAAATTGAGCAGCCGTCTCTGCTCGAGGTTCTGGACAGAGTCCTGGACAAGGGCATTGTTGTGGATGCCTGGATCCGCTTCTCTCTGGCGGGCATCGATTTTCTTACGGTCGAAGCCCGAATTGTCGTGGCCTCGATAGAGACTTATCTTCAATATGCGCGGGAGTTCAGGACGATTCAGCTACAATCTTCACTTCCACAAATTCTCGAATCAATTCCCGGGAAAACTATCCAAATAAAAACCCGTACGGGATCATCGTAGAGAACTGGCCAAATTCCGCGTATCAGCGTCTAGCGGTCCGCCGCGGCGGATCGCAGGGCTGACCGCGGTCCCCCGACGCGCGCTCCGCGTGGCGGGGTGAAAGATCGAGGAGCGGGTTCTTTAGAGCTCGCGGAAAACGGCAGCTTCCACCACATTCGGGGCTTTAGCCCCTGTGTTCGTTTTGCCCTTTAGGGTAGCGAAGCATTTTTGAAACACGCCCTAATCACTGCTCTTACCAGGAAATGGAAACAGCCAATACTTCAAATCTCCCGACTTGGTTCGACTGACCTTGCCTCCAAATGCGCTGCCGCCACGAAAATACCATTCCAAACCCTCCAGTATGTTCCTGGCATTTTCGGCGGTCGCGGACGCCGCGATCTCCGGCGTAATCAGTCCGTGAAACCATCGCCCTGCTGCAGTCAGATATTCATATTCCATCAGATAGTGCAGCCAGTAGCTTCCGCAGCGCTTGCAGCGCAGGATCGTCGCTTCGCCATAATTGCTGTCCGATCCCAAAGGCCTTTGCTCAAAACTCTGATAATAAACATCGCCCTGCAGGCACGGACATTCCTTCGCAGACTGAGCAGTGTTTTCCACGAATCCATTATCCCAAATTTGCTCTGTCTCATCCTGCCCTTGTTTTCGGCTCCTCCACATTGGGTTAGCTCACTACTAAGTACAAATTAGTGCCTGCTGCTTTTCTGTTGCCTGTTGAGTGTTGCCGTTGCGCTTTCCTCCGTATTCCTTCGTGTCCTTTGTGGTTAAACCATGTTGCTTTTGACGTTGGTTTTGGTGTTGGTCTTGGTTTTGGTGTTGGGTTGCTCTTGATCTAGCTAAGTGCTAATTGCTAATGGCTGATTGCCGCTTTCCTAAACGCCATCTCGCAAAGCCTCACGTAGCGCCGCCGCAGCTTTTTCTACATGCTTTGCAGAGTCCTCATCCACCAGCTCCCAGCCTGGCCGCTGGTATTCAGCTTCCCTGTCATGGCGGTCGAAGGTGGGTACGTAAGGACTAAGCCCGCTGCCGGCTTCGATAGTTTTGTTGGCTTCAATTGCTGCCAGCAGTTCCTGCACCAGCGCTTCTTTGGGGAAAGTGGATGCGTGGCCCATTCCTTCCGTTTCTCGGTTATGTTTGTTCACTGATTCTCTCAGCGCGGCCGCCGCTTTCCTGACTCGCTCGGCGCAGTCCCGGTCCATGACCCGCCACCCTCCATAAAACGATGGCTCAGCACGAGATCTTCCGTAGCCACCGGCAACAGGGACGTTAGCTTTGATTGCAGCTAGCAGTTCCTGCAGCAGTGCATCGATCGCTGAAGGTTTCTGGTTCATTGCCTTCAGTCCGCCAACTCCATCCTGAACCGTCTCTTAACAGTCATGCTCCGTTCCGGAACGTCCAAATGGCGTTTGGACCACGATAAATGCGTCTCACACTGGCAGTCCTTGTTCCGACGATTCGGACAAAGCCGGAACCCATTCGCCACGAATTGCAAATCTTCGTCGCTCACCTCATAGCCAAGATGCCGGAAGGAGTCCGAACTCATCGATCCTCTTCTTGACTCCTCATAGACCGCGATCCCGCGAAACCCGCAATTCTCGCATTTCACCGTCTGTATCGTGGTTTCATCAACATCATCCGGCGAAAGCTCCATCGACTGCTCAATTTTCAATGAATAAGCCTCACATGCAGGACACTTAAACGCCATCTCGCAGAGCCTCACGGAGAGCGGCCGCAACTTTCTCTACTCGCTTTGCAGAGCCCTCATCCACCAGCTCCCAGCCCGGCCGCTGGTATTCTGCTTCCCTGTCATGGCGGTCGAAGGTGGGCACGTAAGGACTAAGGCCACTGCCGGTTTCGATAGGTTTGTTAGCTTCAATTGCTGCCAGCAGTTCCTGCACCAGCGCTTCCCATGATCCGCGCCCGGCTGCCGTAAACGCTGCGCTGTCTGTTGACATGGATTGTCTCAGCGCGGCTGCCGCTTCTCTGACTCGTCCAGCGCAGTCCCGGTCCATCACCCGCCACTCTCTAGTGAACGACGTCCCACCGCGGGCAATCGATGTGTTGGCTTTAATCGCAGCTAGCAGTTCCTGCACTAGTGCGTCTATCGCTGAAGGTCTTTGGTTCTGTGTCATTTCCTCTTCCAAACTCACCTATATATATAAGATGGGGACACGAAGACCGCCCGCAAGCGCCTCTAAGGCTCGATGCTTTCCGTCTCCCGAATGTCCGTGGCGCCAAGACTCGGAAGAAGCACCTCCATAAAAGCAGTTTGCAGCCTCTCCCATTCCCGCTCTTCGTTGGAATCCATTTCATGGTCCGCGGTCAGGCACATCGACACCGCGAACTGCCTCGGGTCGCCTGCGCCGCCGGCGTAAGCCTGTCCACCGACCTCGTTGGGCCCGGACTCGATGAGATGCAGTTTGATCCTGCCGGATGCGCACGCCTCGTATACGCTGGCGAGGTTGTACCACCAAACCTTGTCCCGGTCGTGCCATTTCCACGGCCCCATAGGGATCGGCCGCGCGATCATCTCCTGGTACGAGAGATCGCTGTTGAACGCACGTGCCACCCAACGATAAGACGCCATGATCGTAAGAATACCGCTGCTGCCATATTTTTGGGTGGACCGGCAGCCCTTTAAAATGTTTTCACTTTGAACCGCGGGTCGCTCTTGCTCTCGAATGTTTTCTGTGGCCTGTTGCCTATTGCCTTGGCATTTCTATGCCCGTTTGATAAGCCGGGTAATCCAGATCAAAATGACCGCACCCAGAATTGCGACCAGAATGGTCCAGATTAAGCCGCCGCCGCCGATGCCGAGGTGGCCCACCACCCATCCGCCGACGATGGCGCCCACAATTCCCAGCAGAATATCGGCAATCACGCCGTATCCGCCGCCCTTCATGATCTTCCCGGCGGCCCAGCCGGCAATCAGCCCTACCACGATCCACCAGATAATCCCATGTACCATTTGATCCTCCTCGGGAAAGCGGCGGCAATTGTACACCT
>DATDNH010000412.1:0-19516 GCA_036518395.1 Candidatus Angelobacter sp.
GGCCCGCCGCACTTGGGACACCTGGCATTCACGAACTCCGGCACGCGCGCGAGGGGGGAGCTGCCCTGCAATGTGATCTCGACATTTTCCGGCAACAATACGGGAAGCTGGTGTTCCGGCACCGGAACCACGCCGCATTTCTCGCAATACAACATGGGAATGGGCGTGCCCCAATAGCGCTGGCGGGAAATTCCCCAGTCCTTGAGCCGATAGGTCACGGTCTCCTTGCCAAAGCCGCGCTGCTCGGCATAAGCCGTCATTTTTTCAATGGCTTGATCGTTGGAGAGCTCGTTAAATTCACCTGAATTGATGAGCAGGCTGTGCTTTTCCGTGTATGGGAGAAGCTGGGCATCCTGCTGATCGGGCGGCGGCGGTTCTCCCGTTCGGCGCGGAAGGATCACTACGCGAATATCGAGGTCGTATTTTTTGGCAAATTCGTAGTCCCGGTCGTCGTGCGCGGGAACAGACATGATTGCGCCCGTGCCGTAGTCCATCAGGATGTAATTCGCGATCCAGATCGGAAGTTTTTCCTGGTTGAACGGATTGATGGCGAAGCGGTGCGTAGAGACGCCGTGCTTTTCGATGGCGGCAACGTCGCCGGCTTCGCGCGCTCTCCTCTGCTCGCGCACCAACTCCTCCACCTTCGCGTGAAGGTGGGGATCGTTGCCAATGAGATCGGCCACGACCGGGTGCTCAGGCGCAAGCTGAATGGAGGTCGCGCCAAAAATCGTGTCGATGCGGGTGGTGAAGACGGTGATCTTGTTACCCGCCGGCCCGGCGATGCCATCGATTTTGAAGTCGACCAGGGCGCCTTCACTGCGGCCAATCCAGTTGCGCTGCATGGTGCGGACTTTTTCCGGCCAGCCTTCCAGCTTGTCGAGATCGCGGAGCAATTCCTCAGCGTAGTTTGTGGTGCGCACAAACCACTGCTCAAGTTCGCGCTGCTCAACGGGCGTCTCCTCGTGCCGCCAGCAACAGCCATTCGGCAATACCTGCTCATTCGCCAGCACGGTGGCGCATTGAGGACACCAGTTCACCTTGCTCTTTTTGCGGTAGGCCAGGCCTTTCTCGTAGAGCTTGAGGAAAAACCACTGGTTCCACTTGTAATATTCCGGAAGGCAGGTCGTAACTTCGCGCGACCAGTCGTAAGCGAAGCCCAGGCGCTTCATCTGCGCCTTCATCTGCGCGATGTTCTGCAAGGTCCATTGTTTTGGCGGAACATTGTTCTTGATGGCGGCATTTTCCGCGGGAAGGCCAAACGCGTCCCATCCCATGGGATGAAGAACGTTGTAGCCGCGCATCCACATGTAACGCGCCAGAACATCGCCAATGCAGTAATTGCGGACGTGGCCCATGTGCAACACGCCGGAGGGATACGGAAGCATTTCCAGCACGTAATACTTCTTGCGCTTGCTGTCATGCGGTTCAGCGGCGTAAAGCTGCGGATCAGCCTGGAAGCGGGCAAACCATTTTTCTTCGATCCGCTGAGGATCGTAGCGAGACTCGCGCTGCTCCGGCTGCTGGTTCACGGTGATGTTCTGCGTTTCGGACATATTAATTTTCGCCGGCCTATGCCGGCTTCTTCTTTCGATTCGTTGCCAAATCGATTTGCACCAATGATTTCAAAATTGCCACGTTGCGCAAATCGTCCTGCGGCTCATCAATCGGCGTTTCCGCGATGAATGCCGCGTGCTCGGTGCGCGGATCATTCAGCAGCCGGCGAAACGGGTCCAATCCGATTGTGCCTTTGCCGATGTGCTCATGGCGATCGCGCCGCGAACCCCTGGGATCTTTCGCATCGTTACAATGCCACACCAGAACGCGCTTCAATCCAATGGTCTCATCCAGCTTCTGCGTGGTCTCCTGCCATCCGCTTTCGGAAACAATGTCGTATCCGGAAACATGAGTGTGGCAGGTATCAATACACGCTGCCGCCGGACAAACCGGATCGAGATACCTGAGCAGCTGCGCTACCTGCTCGAACGATCCACCCAGCGAAAACTCTGCTCCCGCCGTATTCTCAATCAGGATCCTGAGATTGGATTTCTCCAGATCGAGTCCTTGCGCCGCCTCCGCAATGGACAGCGCAACCAACTCCAATCCTTCTTCCCGACTGCGGCCGCGAAACGATCCTGGATGCAACACTACAAATTCCGCGCACAGCGCCAGGGCCCGTTCCAGCTCTCCGCGAAATGCCGCAACCGACTTGCGATGAAACTCCAACGTGGCGCTGGCCAGGTTCACCAGATAACTTGAGTGGATCACCAGCGGCGAGATTCCGTATTTCTCGCGCAGGCGAAGCATCTCCTCGCATTGCGATTTGGCCAGCGAGTACGGCTTCCACTGGCGAGGGCTGGAGGAAAATATCTGAAACGTATTGGCGCCCAGCCGGTACGCGCGTTCCGCCGCGCTTTCCACGCCCCCAGCCGTTGAAGTATGGATCCCGATCCGCCTTGGTCCGGGTTTGGGCGGTTCCCCTTTCGACCAGAGCAGCACATCCTTCATGCTGAGTTTCGTTTTACGCCCGGAACCGGCTCGCGACATGGAGCTAAATTATTGATTTTAACACGCTAAACACGACGCGCTTGTTTGCGGGGAAGGCTCCGAGCAAGTAAACTTTTAAGCAGTTTAACAGTACGGAGAACGGCAGCCGAGGGCGGCTGCGCTCCATTTGTCTCAGTAAACTTATCGACAAGGACGAGAGGCGAACAAACATTCAGGATTTTTGAATCTCGTCGATTTTTCTTTGTGAGGCCCCATGCTGGTCGTGATGCAGGCAAACGCAACTGAAGAGCAGGTGCGTGCCGTCTGCGAAAAAATCGAGTCTTTAGGTTATCGCGCACACCCCATTCCGGGAGCACAGCGCACCGCGATTGGCATTACCGGGAACACCGGCGCGGTGGAGCCCGGCCTGCTGGACGAGATGTCCGGAGTGCAGGACGTTATCCGGGTCAGCAAGCCTTACAAACTGGTGAGCCGGGACGTAAAGGAAGAGAACACCGTCATACGCTTTCCCGGAAGTGATGGCGGTTTTGGTGGACGGGATCTGGGGGTGATTGCCGGCCCCTGCTCGGTTGAGTCCCGCGAGCAGGCCTTCACCATTGCAGCACGCGTGGCCAGGGCTGGCGCCCGTTTCTTTCGTGGCGGCGCGTACAAGCCGCGCACCTCGCCTTATGCCTTCCAGGGAATGGGTGAAGCTGGGCTGAAGATCATGGCCGAGATTCGCGACGAATTCGGCCTGCGCATTGTGACGGAAGCGATTGACAGCGAATCTCTGGAGCTGGTTGCGGAGTACGCTGATGTGATCCAAATTGGCGCGCGCAACATGCAGAATTTCTCGCTGTTGAAAAAAGCGGGAAAGTTGCGCAAGCCGGTGCTGCTCAAGCGCGGCATGTCCGCTACCCTGGAAGAATTCCTGATGGCGGCGGAATACATTCTGAGCGAAGGCAATTACGACGTCGTGCTGTGCGAGCGCGGCGTTCGCACTTTTGCCGATCATACACGTAACACGCTCGACCTGAGTATTGTCCCCGCAGTACAGCGCCTCAGCCATCTTCCCATTCTGGTCGATCCCAGTCACGGAACCGGAAAACGCGACAAAGTTCTGCCGATGTCCCGCGCAGCCATCGCATCGGGCGCTGATGGGCTGCTGATTGAAGTTCATCATGATCCGGACCGCGCGCTCTCGGATGGCGCTCAGTCCATCCTGCCGGACCAACTGGATGAGCTGATGAAGGAAATCCGGCAGATTGCGGCTGTTGTGCATCGCCACGTGCAGGAACCGATGCCGCATCCGATTGTGGCAAAGGCTGCAAAGTAAATTGCGCCGCTTTGTCCTGCTCCCTCTCGCTCTCGCGCTAGGTTTTTTGTCTGGCTGCTCGGACGTCCCCGAGCCGAGCCCCAACTTTCACGAAAACGCATACATCTCCAACGGCGGCGGCAATACAGTTACTGTCGTTGACCTGCGCGCGATGCGCATCCTTGCCACTGTTGCCGTAGGAAGAAGCCCGACGGGGCTGGCGATCAATCCGCGCAAGAACGAGATCTACGTCGCCAACACTGAGTCCAACAACATCAGCGTGATTGACGCTGAGATCAACAAGGTAGTTTCAGTGATCGGAGTGCACCGCGCTCCTTTTGCTGTGGATGTTTCCGCTGACGGCAAACGCGCCTACGTCGCCAATTCGGGATCGGCCAATCTTTCCGTAATTGATCTCGACCAGCGAAAAGTGATTGCCACCCTCGGAGTTGGAAATGGCAGCACTCTGGCCAAACTAACTCCGGACGAGAAGCTGGCGGTGGTCTCGTTGCGGGATGAAGATTCAGTTGCGGTGGTCGATACTGCAAAGCTCACGCTGCGCAGCAAGATCAAAACCTGCGCCAAGCCCGGACCGGTGGCCATTGTGCCTGATTCCAGCAAGGCATTCGTCGGTTGCACTGAGGGCGACGAAGTAGCGGTGATTGATCTGGTGAATGACAAACTCCTCACGCTTCTCGACGTAGGCAAGACCCCGATTGACCTGCTGGTAAAGCCCGACGGCGGCGAAGTTTTTGTCTGCAACTTTGACTCAAGCTCGGTTTCGGAAATTATTGCCAACTCAAACGAGGTCAACGGCACTTTCCTGATCGGGGACCATCCGGTGCGTGGCCTGGTTTCACCGGACAATTCCCTGCTCTTTGTTTCCAATTTCGGCTCGGACTCTGTCGCCATCTATAACATTGATAATGGACGCCGCGCAGGCGCTGTTGGCGTGGGCAGTAATCCCGAAGCGATGGCCTTTTCTCCCAACCAACTCCGTCTGCTGGTGGTGGATACGAAGAGCAACGATCTTGCCGTGCTGGAGCTGACAGACCGCAAAGGCAATCCGCGCACGATTCCGGTAATGGAAACCATGGTTCCGCTGGGAAGCAATCCCAGGGCGATTGTGGTGAAGGCTTTTGTTAGCCAGAAGTGAAAACAACATCCACCACGGAGACGCAGAGACACGGAGAGACAGCCAAGAAATTAGCCGCAGATTTTCGCGAGACGAGCGCAGATTGTCGTAATTGGCAAGTAGGGTTCCCTCTCCCGCCCTTTTCCGAAACTTTTTGCCGATGAGAATGACGTTATACGAAAGGGCGGGATCGGGATAAACTACAAAAAGCCAAATACTATCGCAGCCCCAACCCTCCATCCACCAGTATGATCTGTCCGGTGAGGAAATGCGGGGCGGTGGTCAGGTACATCACGGCGCTGACCACATCGTCGGCGGTGCCGGTTCTGCGCATGGGCGTCATCTCGGCGAACTTTCGATTCAATTCAGGGTCACTCTCTTCGTAGGAAAGCATTCCTGGCGCCACACAGTTCACAGCGATTTCCGGGGCCAGAGATTTGGCCATCACGCGAGTCAGCATATGCAGTGCGGCCTTGGAGGCGCAGTAGTGAGCATGAGTGGACCACGGCTTTTCTCCCCCCAGTGAGCCTATGTTGATGATTCTTCCCTTGGCAGCGCGAATGGCGGGAATGCAATGCTTCGAAACCAGAAATGGTCCGCGAACATTGGTGGCAAACATGTTGTCCCACTGCTCTTCGGTTACGTCGGGGAACAGAACGTCTTCATAAAAGCCGGCATTGTTCACCAGGACGTCGATCTGCTTCCATTGTTCGATGATGGCGCCAAACGCCTGGGTGATGCTGCGGTTATCGCGCACATCGCACTTCAAAGCCAGAGCCTGAGAGCCGGCCTGCTTGATTTCTGCGAGCGTTTGCGTGGCCTCTTGCGGCGAGTGCAGGTAGGTGAACGCCACTCGTGCGCCAGCGGCGGCCGCCGCGAGGGCAATTGCTTTGCCCAGATGTTTGGCTCCGCCGGTGATGACGACCGTCTTGCCTTCCAGTTGTCGCACCTTCAGGATTGTAGCGCGGCAGAGCCGCAGGGCACAGGCAACATGCAATAGGCAATAGGCAATAGCTAAAACTAAGAAGAAAAGGCAAAAGCAAACCAAACCCGAGGAACAGCGTGAGGGACAAGGCAAACCAAGGGCCTGAATCCTTTCGCGGGTCGCCGTATCCAATGCTTTTATGAGTAACTCCGTTTTATTGTCATCTCCGGAGACCGGCGCGCCAATACAGGCGCAGCATTCTCCGAGTGAAAGCGAAGCACTAGATGCCTATTCGCGCGTTGTGACCCACGTGGCTGAATCGGTGAGCCCGTCTGTGGTTCGCATCACGGTAGAAAGCACGCGCAGAGGACGCGCTGGCGGCGGTAGTGGTTCAGGATTCATCTTTACGCCTGACGGCTTCATTCTGACCAACAGTCACGTGGTCCACGGTGCGGACAAAATTCGCGTGTGGACCCTGGAATCAGGCAACTTCCCCGCCCAGCTGGTCGGCCAAGATCCCGATACGGATCTGGCGCTGCTGCGTGTGGATGCTCCGGCAGTGCGCGCGGTTAAGCTGGGCGACTCCCGCAAAATCAGGGTTGGCCAGCTTGTCGTAGCGATTGGGAATCCTTACGGATTTCAGTACACCGTGACCGCAGGCGTGGTGAGCGCACTTGGCCGCTCGCTGCGTTCGCAGTCGGGACGCCTGATTGACGACGTGATCCAGACGGATGCGGCCCTGAATCCTGGCAACTCAGGCGGCCCGCTGGTAAATGCCCGGGGCGAGGTGATCGGCGTGAATACGGCAACCATTCTGCCCGCGCAGGGATTGTGTTTTGCCATTTCCGTAAACACGGCGCAGTTTATCGCCACAAAACTCATTCGTGATGGAGTGATCCGGCGCGCTTACATTGGCGTGCAGTCGCAGACAGCTTCGATCAATCGCAATATTGCCCGGCATCATCAGTTCGGGATCGAGACCGGCGCGCTGGTGCTGACGGTGGAGCCCGGCAGTCCGGCGCAGAAAGCGGGTCTGCGCGAAGGAGACGTGATTGTGGCGCTCGCAGGGGAATCCGTGGAGGGAGTGGACGTGCTTCACCGCGTTCTGGGCGAGGAACGAATCAATGTTTCGACGGAATTAGTGGTGTTGCGCGGTGCTCAGAAGCTCAGATTAAGGGTTCTGCCTGAAATTCGGCAGTCTTAAAAAAAGCAGCAGTTGGCAATTAGCAGTTAGCAATTAGCTAAAGCAGATCCTTCGCTACGCTCAGGATTTCGGCACAAGGCTCCCGCTTCGCTCATGCTGCCGTCACAAGCAGGCCCTTTTCCCGCCCGCGGGATCAGGATTTCGCCCGTTCGGCTACGCTCAGGGCAGGCTCTGCGGGCTCCCGCTCGGCACGTCTTGCTCACGCCCGCATAACAGCTCAACTTAAAGTCCAAACAATTCCCTGAGCCGTTTGGTCTGTGCCCTGCTTACCGGAATTTCGGTTTGCTTGCGGTCGTCCATGCGCAGTTGGTAGGAGCTTTTGAACCAGGGCACAACCTCCTTGATGCGGTTGATGTTGACCACGTAGGAGCGGTGAGCGCGCCAGAAGGTATCCGGATCGAGGCCGGCGAGAAGTTCTTCCAGCGTGCGGCAATTCGACTGGCCTTCCAGCGTGCTGGCGACCACGGTGATCACACCGTCTTCAATGGAGGCAAAGCAGACATCCTTCTGATCCACCAGAAAGAGCCTTCCGGCACAGCGCAGCAACACTTTTGAGTTCTGGGGGCGCTGGGCCTCCAGCATTTTGACCAGTGAATCGAGCTTGTCTGTGCTGGGCGAGGCGCCATGAAGCTTTTTGCGCGCCTTGTCTACGGCCTGGCCGACGCGCTTTTTATCGAATGGCTTGAGCAAATAATCAACTGCGTTCACTTCAAATGCTTTGACCGCGTATTGATCGAAGGCCGTGGCAAATACAATTTGCGGCAGGGTGATCTTGCGATCGAGAAGCTTCTTGATTACGCCAAAACCGTCCAGGCCGGGCATCTGGACGTCAAGAAAAACAATGTCGGGTGAATGTTCCTTGATGAGATTCACAGCGTCCAGGCCATTGCGGCCCTGCGCGACGACGTTCACATCGTCCACGGACTTGAGCAGGTAGCTCAATTCATCGAGCGCGAGTTGTTCATCATCAACAATGACCGCGGAAAGCGGCACCAAGTGTTGCCTCCAGAGTTAAGTATAGAAGGTTCTTAAATGGCGGCTCAAATCTTATCGAGATTTTGAAGATGCCAACTTACAGCTTATACGTTGGAACTCGACATCTGCTGATAGCGCCCAATTGCGGTCGTCGGACCAATGTCTGATGCTGCCAACGAGCCGCCCTTTGGCTTCACTCAGTGTTGCACCGTATCCGACGAACCCACTACCCCAGGAAATCTCCAGCTTCCCGTCGCCCCGTAGCGTCCAATCTGAAAATGGCCATTTCACCTCTGTACCAGATTTGAAACTCCTGACTGCAAACCAATTGGCAGACGGGTTGAGAGATTGGGTCGTCAGTTCAAAACGGGGCGGAAAGTCGAAGGAGCGACCTAGCGGCGATAAGGCAACCAGTTTATAGCAGCCGGCAAAGTGCTGAATGAGTTCACCAGTCGACTGACCAGATAACTGTACGGCGACCAGAAAAAATCCCATGAAGGTGAGTCTCATCTCTCGCCTTTTTCAACTGCTTCTTTCCACCACAAACTCCGGGGCAAACAGCAGGGCGCGCTTGATTTCGGAATCGGGAAACGAGCAGATTGCCTGCGAGGCCGCCTCTGCATGTTTTGCCGCTTCATCGTAAGCGTAGTCGATCGATCCATAGCAATCCAGCATCTCCAGAATCTGCTCCAGGCGCACTGACTGAAATGCGCGCTCTTCCAGCACCTTTTCCACCAGCTTGCGTTCGGCTGGGGTGCAGCGCTCGAGAGCATGGATCACCGCCATCGTTACCTTGCCTTCCCGCAGATCGCTGGCCACGGGTTTTCCCAGCACCTGTTCAGAGGCCGTAAGGTCGAGCACGTCATCGACAATCTGGAATGCCAGGCCCAGATTGCGACCGTATTCGGCCAATCGCTGTTCCTGCTCTTCGCCGGCCTTTCCCAGAATGGCGCCCAGGCGCATGGAGACGGAAAACAGGCAGGCAGTCTTGCGGAAAATCAGGTCGAGGTGCTCTTCCTGGCTGACGCATTTTCCCAGCTTTTCCATCTGCAGCAGTTCGCCCTCCACCATCTGCTGGGTAAGCTCAATCAGCACATCGAGAATGCGGAAATTGCGCTCCTGCACCGCAACCTTGAAAGCCTGCATGTAGAGCCAGTCGCCGGCCAGCACGCATTTTGAGTTTCCCCACTGCGTGTTGGCTGCCGGACGACCGCGGCGCGTTTTCGCTTCATCAATAATGTCATCGTGCACGAGCGTTGCCGTGTGAATGATCTCTACTACGGCGCCGAGCCGGATGGCGCTACGCTCGTCATAGGGGAAAAGTTTGGCGGAGAGCAACAACAGCGCGGGACGGATGCGCTTCCCTCCTCCGGCGCGCAGATGCTCCCCTATGTCTGTAATGGCGCGCACGCTGGAGACAGTATCGCGCCCGAACTCGCGTTCGATTGCAGCCAGATCATCCCGCAGCAGATCAAAGAACTCTTTGACAGTAAATGTGGCCGGTGTGGTCAATTGGTTTTTAGTTGCTTCTGTAATTGGTGAACTGCATGTCGATGCCAAAATCTTTTTGCTTCAGCAGGGCAATAATTTCCTGCAGCGTGTCCCGGTCCTTCCCGCTCACACGCACGGTATCTCCCTGAATTGAGGCCTGCACTTTTTTCTTGGAATCTTTAATGAGTTTGACGATCTCCCGCGCCTTCTCCGTCGGGATACCCTGCTGCATGGTGATCCGCTGGCGCACGGTCGAACCTGCTGCCGATTCCACAGTGCCGTAAGCGAGCGCCTTCAGGGGCACGCCGCGCTTGACCAGCTTGCTCTGCAGGATATCATTCACTGCCTTCAGCTTGTATTCGTCGCTGGAAGTCAGCACCAGTGCTTCCTTGCCCTCGAGCTGAATATCGGATTTGGTGTTCTTCAAATCGAAGCGCGTGTGGATTTCCTTGAGCGCGTTCTGAATGGCATTGGAAACCTCTTGCAGGTCAACCTTGCTGACGATGTCAAATGTGTTTTCTGCCATGCGTTAATAGCTTACTAAGAGTTGGCGGAGGATGCACGTAAAGTTACCAACGTACTCTTGTACAGATTTCGGCCGGCTGTAAAGATGAGGACGTTCGAAAGATCCTGCTGGCATTTTCGGGGGAAATTGCTGGTAGGAAGGGCTTATAAACAGTGCAGGCCTCGGGAAACCGAGGCCTGTTGCTTTTGGAACCAGCACTCAGCAATCAGCACTCAGTCCACGGCACGCCGGGATCTTCGACATTCAGCCCGCCAACATTCCTTGCTGAGGTCCGCGTCCACGTGGGCATGGTTAGATTACCGGTCTAACTAAAAGAGAAGAGCTAAAACAGCCCTTCATCCGCTGACGGACCGTAAATCGACGGCACAGGGATATCATTCAGGCGCAGATAGACTCCCAATTGTGCCCGATGATGGATCGTATGGTTCAGGATAAAGCTGCGCACCACCCCTAGGCGCGGCAGGCTGAAAATCGCATGGCCTTCTTTCATTAACGACCACGGCTTCATGAGTTGTTCGTCGCTGGCGCCGGCAATGGCCTGGCGCGCCGCAGCCGTGTTCTTGTCAAACGCGTCCAGGATTTCTTTCTTCGACTTCAACGCGGGTTGTGGTGGCGCGTTGCTCACGTCAAATGAATCCTGACCCATCACGGCGTATGTCCATTGGGTGAGTGTGGCCAGATGTGTGGCGAGTTTGCCCATGGTCATCGATTTCTGGTGGGGCGACCAATCCAGCTTCGCCTCGGGCACGCGCTCCAGGGTCTTTCGGGTGTTTGCCATCTCGTGGTCAAACTCCGGCAATATTGCTTGATTCAGCGGCATATTCCTCCTCAAGATCTTGGTTAGAATTTTTACAGATTTCCCATCACTTGATGAGCACACCGGGCAATTCGGTGCAGTTAATTTTCCGAACACCCATGTGGGCGGCGGAGCTACGGAAATAGCCGCGAACGCGCCGATTCTGATAGCGTATTACTGCCGGAGGCAGCCTCCATGTCTACAGCTACCCGTATCACCAAGTCACCGCGCGAACTTTATTCCATTGCCAAGCGTTTGGGAACCTGGGACCCCGAAAGCATTCCTGTGGCGGAGGACCGCGCGCACTGGGCAGCGCTGAATCCGGATCAGCGCGAGCAGCTCACCAAGGTTTGCGCTCTGTTTTACGAAGGCGAGGTCAGTGTCTCCGACACGCTGGCGTGGTTCCTCCTGGCCGTTCCTGAGCCCGACCGGCGAATGTTCCTTGCCTCGCAGGTTTATGAAGAAGTGAAGCATGCGGAATTTTTTGAGCGCTATTTCGCCGAGGCCTGCGGCAAAGTGGATACTGCAGCCTATCTCAACCAGCTCTATCGCGGAGTCCTGCTGGACGAGTTGCGCGAACGGGGAGAGAGCCTGGGTCGAGCCCTGACCAATGGAAAGAACGGCGATCTGGGACTCCAGCGTGCGCTCTTTGCCACGCAGTATTTTGGAGTGATTGAAGGCATGATGGCATTGACCGGCTATGATTTCTTCGACGATCTGCTGGCCAAGACCAACATGTTCCCCCGCCTGCTGGAGGGCATCCGGCTGATCCGCGCAGATGAAGGACGCCACATCACCCATGGAATGGACTACATCCGGCAGATGATCAGCGAACATCCCGAATATGCGCAGCCCGTGCGCGAGCTGTTCCTGCGCGAGGCCGCCAAGATTCCCGCGCGTACGGAGTTTGTTTTCAATCCCAACGGCCTTGGACTCGATCCTCAGCGGCTGATGGCGATCTCTTATCAACACCATCAGCAGCGCATGCGCGAAGCGGGATTGAGCTAACCCAAAATCAAAAGATCACCACGGAGACGCGGAGAAGAACAGGGATAGGGAAAAAGCAAAATCAAGCCCAAATTCGGTAGTGGGTCAATGCAATTCAGGATGACCCACTAGCGAGTTCCCTGCACCTCCTTCTGCATTCTCTGAATCATCAGCTTCCACGTATCGATCTCAAGCTGAAACTGGTGCTTCAGGGGCGTCTGCGTAGTGTCGACAAGACTCAGGTTGGTTTCCATCTGCGCTACCAGCGAGCGCATTTTATTCAAATCATCTTTCAGTGATTCCACCTGACTCGTGGTCATCGTTTGCGGTGTAGTCGGTGGAGAATTCTGCTGTATCGCCGAGACACTCGATGAAGAATTCAGTTTTGAGACGCCAATAATTACCACGCAGACGACGATGGCGAGAATGACAAACGGTCTAAGACGCATACACTTCCTCCAACCGTCATTGTAAGTTTGATCGCCACTCGGGTAACGGATGCCAACAAAATTTAACATTACGGCTTTGGTCCAGCCTCTACGGATGTGGCCTTATTGTCGGAGAAAGTGACTTCCGTTGATTTATCGCCGTTAACGTACTGGACTATACGGTTGCCGTAATCGCCGCGCCCAACGCGGATATTTGCGCCGAGGGCAAAGCTCACTTGCAGTTCGTTCATGCCCGGTTTGGCCTCGTGGCGGTCAATCAGACTCCAGACGTCTGCAGGCCAGTGGTTGTAGAGCTGGTGCGGATCTTCCAGAAACAGAACATCATTGATGAAGAAGTTGTAGCTGCCATTTATCACCGCGCCCACTGAGACGGCGAACTGCTGCGGCGCGCCGGCCCGGGTGAAAACAGCCAGCACCTGCTTCTGCCCGCGCACGTTTTCCGCAATTGAATCTTTGATCTCGATCTTTTCCAGCGGGCCCAGCAGCCCGGCGGAATGGCCAACGTCGGCGCGGTGGGTTGCCGCATTGTAAGGATAAAAAGCCAGTTGATTTCCTGTGCGCACCCAGGCGGTTTTTCCCGCCAGTTCCGCGCGCGCGGATGCAACATCGTAGGGAAACACTTTGTGCGGGGTAACGTAATCGTCGAGAGTGACTTTATAGGAAGATGTGGGCGCCGGTTGCGGCTTCCGCACCTCGTCTTCATGGCTGCGCTGATAAAAGATGATGCCAACCCGCACCAAGGCAATTACAAGGAAGACGATGAAAATGATCTGAATGCGCTTGCGCCACTCTGCATCCATACTGGGACAACTTTAGCACGGCATCAAGGGCCTATTTCATCCGGGGGGAATAGCAATCCCGGCTTTGAAATTCAGGTGTAGGCCTTAATGTAGAATAGCCCATTCTTAAGGTACGATATCGCACACGTTTCTGGGGGGAGGAATCATTATGAAATACGCCGCCGAATTGTTCGGCACGTTTGCGTTAGTGTTTGCCGGATTAGGCACTGCCGTCCTGGCGGGCGGTACGGTGCATGCCGTAGGCATCTCTTTTGCTTTTGGATTGACGCTGGTGGCGATGATCTACACGATCGGCCCGATTTCCGGCTGTCACATTAATCCTGCGGTCACGCTGGCCATGGTGCTCACGAGGCGCATGAAAGCCGCAGAAGCGGCGGGTTACATGGTCGTCCAGGTCATTGGCGCAATTATTGGCGCCGGGCTGGTGCTGGCGATTGCCAAGGGCAATGGATTCATTCCCACACCGGACAACTTTGGCATCAATGGCTACGGCGCTCACTCTCCCGGCCATTACAACTTACTCGCGGCGTTTCTTACTGAAGCCTTCTTCACCGTGCTGCTGGTCATTACCGTGCTAGGAGCGACCGACGAGAAAGCACCGGCAGGTTTTGCCGGTCTTGCCATTGGCCTGGTTCTGGCTGTGACCAACCTCGCCTCCATCCCGGTAACGAATGCTTCCATCAATCCTGCTCGCAGTATTGGACCGGCGATTTACGTTCGCGGCTGGGCCATTGATCAGCTGTGGCTGTTCATTGTCGCGCCGCTTGCCGGAGGAGCACTTGCAGCCGCGATTTATCTCACGCTGAGAGGCGCGGGCGAGGAGAGGGGAAAAGCAAAAGCTGCCGGCGCCTAGGAAAGCCTATCTGTTGCGGCTCTTCAATGGTGCACATGCACTTTTGTAACTTCCGTCTTTCAACACACTCGAACTATTATTTCGATATGGCAGTCCACAACGGCAGTCATTTCGCGGACGAAGAGTCGCTCCAGAGACGCTGGGAGCGGTTCAAGCTCGACCTGCCTCTTCGCCTGGTGGTGCACCGGGAAAAGACCAGCATTGTCAACGGCCGGGGCAGCGACATCAGTGAAGGCGGATTGCTCGTCTTTGCCGGCGTGGAACTTAAGGAAGGCGACGAGATCTTTGTGGAGTTTACTCCGCCTTACTCCGGTGAACCCATTCGCGTGCGCGCCATCGTCAGAAACCGCGAAGGATACAAATACGGCGTGGAGTTTCTGTGGAACTCACCGGAAGAAGAAGAGCAGACTACGAAATTCCGGAACCTGCTGCACCTCTCCTCATCTACCAACGTAATGTAGCGGCTATCGCAATCCAGCTTTACTGCGCTTTAACACAAAAATCATCTGCTGCGCGCTATTGTCCAGCGGCTCCTTATCAAAAGAGCTGTACTCTTCCACAATTTCCAATCCGGCCAGCAGGAACAACGCCCGAAGATGCGGATAGGTGTAATAGGACATCTTCAGAGGTTCAGTTTCTTCCTTGATCAGCTTGCCACCCTGATATGTGCGGAAAATAAATGTGGCAGTGAAATTCTGATTGATTTTGTCCACCGCATCTTTTCGCAGATAGCGCCGCACAATTTTGCCTGGCTCGGATTTCATAGCCCACTCCAGTTCGAGCGACTCTTCCCCGATTCCCGAGCTGATTGATTCAAACCTGGGAAAGAAAACATCAAAAGCCAGAATTCCCTCTTCTTCCAGATGAAAAGCCGCGGTGGTGAGTGCGGCTAACTGGTCCTCAACCGTGTACATGTGCTGCAGTGGACGAAATGGAATAATCACCAGCCGGTACTCCCGGTTCGAGCGAAACGATCGCATGTCGTCTTGCACCACAGAAACAAGTTCTCTTACGTCCTTGGGTTCGCGTTGGAGGTTGCGGCGAAGAATATCGAGCATAGCTGCCGACAGATCCACACCATGGATAGCAATTCCCTGGCGCGCAATAGGAAGGAGAATCCGTCCGGTACCGCAGGCCAATTCCAGCACCGGGCCGCCAATCTTTTTCGCCAGCTCAACGTAATAATCGCGGTCGACCAGGTCTTCTTTGGTCGCATACGCCTCATCGTAATATTTGGCGGAAATCTCGCGATACTCCACTCCAGCGCTCATAGACTCCTCTTTGCCTGCATCTTATCGCACGCTGCTCCGCATTCCGGATGCTACACGGGAAAAGCTGTGAGTTTTCGGCTCCACGCGATCAAGGAAGATGCGCGCCAGGATTTCCGCTTGCTCCAGGAAAACGGGGATTGCATCGGGCTTCCAGTCCCGCAATCCGTGACAGTAAACCAGAAGCCATGTACCGCTTGCCTCGACGGTGAATTTGCCGGCGGGTACAGTGGTGAGTTGCGACAGCACCTGGCCATCAAAGAACGCGCGAACGGCATTTGAGTCGGAAGCGGTCACGTAAAAACGCCGGGTAACTTCCGGATGAGTTGCAAAGATGATGTCGCGGCGCCTCAGGCGGCGCTTCAGCCGCGTAAGCCAGGATTGATGGCGAATTTGAAACGTGGGCAGATGCCCGCCAGCCTGGAAAGCAGCGACCCGGGCAAAGGAGACAGTGGCGCCCTGTCCGTAGTGAACAACAAGGATGTGGCGGAAAACAGCGATCGCCCTGCCGTGCCTTTGTCCTCGCATCAACTCGTCCACCATCCCGCCTCGGCGAAGCAAGCGGAACTGTTTTGCTCCGGGAATGACAAACGATGCAGAACGGCCTTCAAAACTAAGTCCCAGAGCGCCTGCCACTCTCCGCAATGCTTCCAGACGTCTCTTTCGCCATCCTCGACTCGCCCAGATTGCCACGGCAGCAAAAACGAGAAATGCACAGAGCACGATGATTTCTGTTTTGAAAACCACCACCATATAGTATAGGTCGCCTTCCCATGGAGACTGCAGGCTACTATCTGATTGTCATTGGCGTGGGCGTTTATTACTTCTTTGCCTGGCTGTTGCTGGGACGAAAGCCTCTGGACGAAAGCGTCGTGGTGCGCTACGAGCCACCTGCTGGAGTCTCGCCCGCTTTAGCGCGCTATCTATTCACACAGAGCTGTGATGGCCGCACCTTTGCCGCCGTGCTCGCGCAACTTGCTGCCCGCCGTATTATCAGCATTACGCCCAACAAGACAACGGTGCATCTCACACAATTACAAAAAGAGCATCGCGTGCTCAAGCAACTATCCGACGAAGAACGCCTGGTTTTGAAAAATTTGTTTGCATGGAATGACAGCGGCATCGAGTTGATCAGGCCCGACTCTCGCTTAATGGAAAAGCTTCAAGAATGTCTGCAAGTTAAAGCAAACAAGTATGTTACTAGAAACACAGTTTATGTCGTAATAGCTTTGGCGGCGTCTGCGGCAGCCACCACCTGGATGTGCGTTTCGTTGCATCTGTTCGGGAGCGGTTTGTTTGAGGAATATTTTCTCGCTGCCTTTACCGGGCTGACGGTGGGTATGTTCGTTGCCGCGAGTGTTTATGTATGGGACAGGAATTTCCCGGCTATCGTGCTGGCTTTTCGAGGACTCTATCGCAGGCGCGTGATTCCCGTGTTGTTGTTTCTTGTGTTTCTATTCCCTGCCATGTGGTATGTGCTCATGCGCACTATTACGCCAGGCTTTGCAGGTGTGACAGTCTTGCTGATGATACTAAATATGCTCGCGGCGCCGGCGCTGCGTGGTTACACGGCAGCGGGGAAACAGCTTTTCGGCGAGATTCTGGGCTTTCGGCAATTCCTGCAACAAGTGGAACAAGATCATCTGCAACGTCTGAACCCGACAGGACATCCGCTTCAGACTGGACAGCAATACGTGGCATACGCGATTGCGCTCGACGTTCGCGAAGATTGGGGAGACGAGCTTGGAATCAAAGCTATGGTTGAGACTGCCCTTTGAAGCAGGCCGCGTCTCAGGTGCGATACAATCTGCGTCGGACTTACCATCTTGAGGCGCCTGTCATGAATCGTGCGAAAAAATATTTTCGATTCTTTGTTTTCCTTGCCCTAACTACACTGATCGCTGCAGACGACAAGTCTGCTACTCCATCCAGTTCTCTGACTCCGCCTGTAGCCAAGAAAATCCACACCGAGAACCACATCAATGGCGGGAACCTGGTGGACGATTATCGCTGGCTGCGAGAAAAGTCGAATCCTGAAGTCGCTCAGTACCTGGAAGCTGAGAATGCCTACACTGACGCATTCATGAAGCCGACTGAGGGCTTGCAGAAAAAGCTCTACGACGAGATGGTCAGCCACATCAAAGAAACTGATGTTAATGTCCCGTGGCCGTATGGTGGCTACTTCTACTACTCGCGCTGGGAAGCAGGCAAACAGTATCCCATCCACGCCAGGAAAAAAGGCAGCCTGGCGGCCCCCGAGCAGATCACACTGGATCTCAACGAACTGGCGAAGGGCGAGAAATTCATGGCCCTGGGCGACAACGACATCAGTGACGACAGCAATCTTCTGGCTTATTCCACTGACAATACCGGTTTCCGGCAGTATCGCCTGCATGTGCGCGACCTGCGCACCGGCAAGGATTTGCCGGACACAGCGGAGAAGGTGGGCTCCATTGCCTGGGCCAATGACAACCAGACGCTTTTTTACACCGTAGAAGATTCAGCCAAACGGCAATACCGTCTCTATCGCCACAAACTGGGAGCTGACACCAAAAACGACGCTCTGGTGTACGAGGAAAAAGACGAACGCTTCGATGTCTACGTTGAGAAAACGCGGAGTGGCAAATATCTGCTGATGCTGTCGGGCAGCCATACCACTTCTGAGGCCCGCTATCTGGAAGCTGGAAATCCTGCGGGTGAATGGAAACTAATGGCGCCACGCCGGCAGGACATCGAGTATTACCCCGATCATCTTGGCGATCGCTTTTACATCCGCACGAACGACACGGGACGTAATTTCAGGCTGGTATCCGCGCCCGTGAGCGATCCAGGCAAGAACAACTGGAAAGAGGTTGTCCCTGTTCGCAAAGACGTAATGCTCGCCGGCTTTGAGGCCTTCCACGACTTCTATGTCCTGGCAGAGCGCGAGAACGGGCTGCCCCAGATAACCATTGTCAATCTGGCTACTGGCGCTAAACAGCGCATTACTTACCCCGAGCCGGTCTATACGGCGTTTCCGCAGGTTAACCGCGAGTACAAAACAAAGTTTTTTCGTTATAGCTATCAGTCGCTGGTGACTCCGAATTCCGTCTTCGACTACGATGTAGAAAAACATACGTCTACGCTGCTCAAGCAGAATGAGGTGCCCGGCGGCTACGACAAATCAAAGTACAAATCTGAAAGAGTGTGGGCGACAGCTCAGGACGGCACCAAAGTCCCCGTCTCAGTCATATATCGCCAGGACCTGAAAAAAGCGGATGGATCAAATCCGTTATATGTGTCCGGATACGGCTCTTATGGAATTTCGTTGCCAGTGACTTTCAACAGCAATCGCCTCAGTCTACTGGACCGCGGGGTGGTGATGGCCTACGTGCACATTCGCGGTGGCGGCGATATGGGTAAAGCCTGGCATGATGCCGGGCGCATGATGAACAAGATGAACACCTTCACCGATTTCATCGCCTGCACAGAGTATCTGGTCGCCAATAAATATGGGGCACGCGACAAGATTGCCATTGAAGGCGGCTCGGCCGGTGGGTTGCTGATGGGCGCAGTCACCAACCTGCGGCCTGACTTGTTCCGTGCTGTGGTTTCTCACGTGCCGTTTGTGGATGTGATGAACACTATGCTCGATGCTTCCCTGCCTCTTACGGTCGGTGAGTATGAAGAGTGGGGGAATCCCAACGAGAAGGCGGCTTACGACTACATGGTGAAGTATTCGCCTTACGACAATCTGAAGAAGACTGCGTACCCGGCGATCCTGGTCAAGACATCCTTCAACGATAGTCAGGTCATGTACTGGGAGCCGGCCAAGTACGTGGCCAAACTGCGCACGCTCAAGACAGACAACAACGTCTTACTGCTCAAAACCAATATGGCGGCAGGCCATGGCGGATCGTCCGGACGCTATGATTATCTGAAAGAAATCGCTTTGGACTACGCCTTCATGCTGACGCAGCTGAGCGTGGAACAATGACGCAAGCCTGAAGAATGGACAGCCGGAACTTTTGTCTTCCCTTTGCATCCAAAGCATATGGCCAATGAAGAGACTGCAGTTTTAGGCGGGGGATGTTTCTGGTGCCTGGAGGCCGTTTTCGACCGGCTTGCCGGCGTGAAATCGGTTGAGTCCGGCTACATGGGCGGTACGATCGACAATCCAACTTATCGCCAGGTGTGCTCCGGAAATACCGGCCACGTGGAAGTGGTGCGCGTCACCTTTGATCCTAAAGAGCTGAGCTATCACGATCTGCTGGAGGTGTTTTTCACTATCCACGATCCGACCACCCTGAACCGCCAGGGCAACGACGT
>DATDNH010000413.1:0-17231 GCA_036518395.1 Candidatus Angelobacter sp.
GTTAAACTGCGGGTCCAAGTCGACTAGCAGAACATTTGCGTCCTCGAACCAATGAAAATGCCAAGCTAGATTTACCGCTAAAATGGTCTTGCCGACGCCGCCCTTCATGTTCAACAGAGCAACTGTTTTTGCCAATTCGCCTCCAACTGCAGGGGTAAATTCCCCGTATGCTCGCTTGGTAAGTGCTGGATATTGAGTAATATATCAGCAGTATGGGCCGCTGCATTCCCTTTTTTGCGCGGTTAAGAAGGGCGATAAGCGGTAAGCTCAACCCATTGAAGGGCCGCCAATCTCAAATGCCGACACCACCAGGGCGTCGCAGCATAGTGAGAAGTCCCTGAGGAAGTATCGTTCGGGAAAAAGTGTAGGGATCCTTCAGCCCTGAAGGACTTCAGGATGACACACGGCTGAGAGTGTGGGCTGAAGGGAAACAGTACTGTGCTTGCTCACCATCGAAGACGCAGCCGGGGGCACCTCCACCCCACCACGCGCAAGACCGAAACCGCGCGCGTCGGGGACCCCGGCGGCTGCGCTCCACCCTTCTTTTTCCTTCCTGTCTCCTGTCGCCTGTAACCTGTTCCCTGCTTCACAGTGCTAGTCTCTTCTGATGAAGCACCTCCTACTACTCCTGCTCTGTTCCGCTTCACTGTTTGCCCAGGGTCCCGGCGATATTGACGTTCTCGACCGCTCCGTGGAACTCGATGGCGCAAAGCTTCACGCCAGCGTCACCAAACCTAAGACTCCCGGACGGCACCCGGGCATCCTGATTATTTCCGGCCTCGGCTGCTATCCGCTCGATTCTCCAGAAAAGGACACTCCCTTCAACCAGCTTCGTTACGGGCTGAGCAATCGCGGCTTCGTGACCATGTGGGTCGAGAAGAACGGACAAGGCTCAAGCCAGGGACCGCCTTGCGGCAGCCCGCAATCTGATCTGCAATACGCGGTGCGGCGATCGGTTGCCGGCCTGAAAGCACTCGCGAGTTACGATTTTGTCCAGCCGGACAACATTCTTATTTTCGCTCACAGCATTGGGCCGCTTGAAGGCGTTTTGGTCGCCCAGAAGTTCCCTGTGCGCGGCTTTGTTGCCGCCGAGACCATCGGCAAGAACTGGTATGAATACGAACAGGAGAACACGCGGCGCCAGTTGGTGCTGCTCGGCCGTCCTTATGATCAAGTCGAAAAAGAGGTGCGCACGGTCCAGCGCTGCCAATACCGTTTTGCCATTCAAAAACAGACGCCCGAGCAGATCCTGAAAGATGCGCCGGATTGCAAAGACTCAGTCGGCACCTTCAGCGCCTCCTACACCTACCTGCAGCAGATTGCCGATCTCGACCTGGCCGTTGAGTGGAAAAAAGTGGATGTGCCGGTGCTGGTAACCTGGGGAACATCTGACCCGACCACATCGGCCGACGAAAATCGTTACCTCGCGGAAATGATCAACAGCTTTCATCCGGGCCGCGCCACCTACGAAGAATTCAAAGGCATGGGACACGGGCTCGATCTATGGCCGTCACAACGGGCATGGCTGGAAGGAATCCGCACGAAACATTACACCGAGTTCAACACGGAATTTTTCGAGCGCGTGGCTACCTGGCTCAAGCAGCAAACTACTCGCCAGTGAGGCCGAACCAACAGATCACCACAGAGTCACGGAGACACAGAGAAAATCAACACTTTGATGTTGAGGTCCTTGGCGCGATCGCCGGATTACGGGCGATCACGGTAACCTGGTTTGTTTCCTGTTCCCTATTCCCTGTTACCAGTTCCCCGTTTTTCCGCTTCATCACGAATATGCCGCAACACGCGCATGTGAATCCGATGGATGATCGCGTCTGACCAGAGCCGCCAGTATGTTTCCGGCCACAGACTGTGCCGATACCAGGTTGTGCCCTGAAGTCGCGTACCTCCATTGGGCAGCGGCGTCAGCAGAAACTCTCCTGCATTGGACACCAGGAAACCATGCAGATGTGCAGGTTCAATATGGGAATATGGCGTCCATTCCTGCATGGGTGGCGGATTCGATGCGACAGAAAATCTCAGGCGATGCGGTTCGTCCCAGACTTGTATGGGCTCTATGAATGCGCCGGTGGAAAACACGCAATGCCGTTCTGCTCCCGGGCCGCTTCCGATAATTTCTGCCCGGATAGGATAGGCGATGCCCATGCGGAACACCCACTCCGTAGGAGGCGGAATTTCCGAGAATGCAATGACCTGCTTCCAGACTTTTTCCGGAGGCGCCTGAATATCGATGACCGATCGGACTTCAAACACAGCAGGCTGCCGGGGAGCAGCATGCTCCAGCCACTGTAAACCGGGCGCAAGCAAGACCAGGCAGGAAAGCACGGCCGGGGTGCCACGGTGAAACCAGCGCTGTCGCTGTACCAGATATCCGCACTCCGCTCCCAGGCCGGCGAGCGGTACGGCGAGCACCGCCGCCATAAGCAGACAGATGAAACCCTCAACCGCCACAGCCAGAAGAGCCAAGCCAACTAAAGCCACGGAGATGTAGGCCACGCGCAGACACTCGCTCATCGTCCGCTGCTGGCGTATTCCATGGATGAGGGCAGCCAGAAACCCCATGGTGAACGGCACGGCGACAAAAACGCCCCAACCGTAATTCATCAGCAATTGTGATCCAAGCAGAACCACGCCGAACCCGAGCAAAGCTGTGACCAGCACAGCCAGTGCGGCGCTTCCCAGCCGGCTCTCCGGAACAAATCGGGCCGGAGACCATCTCTTCGCCCTGTCCAAATCTGGTTGCTCAGGCTCGCGCTCAGGCCAGAGGCTCAGAAGCAGAAAGAACAAAAGGTTCAAAAAAGGAATGAAAAAGAGAATCACCAAGGAACCGGGAAGTTTGGCGCTGCGAAGCCGCTTGAGAGTCAGCACAACGCCCACCCAGATAAAAGGAAGGGCGAGGGCGACCATTGCCGCCAGGAACTTAATGTCATCGCTCGATAGCGCGGTAATTCCTCTAACGTCGTTTACAGGAATCCAGTAATTGAAGATGCCCCACGGACGATGGAATCCATAGGTCGCGACCAGGCGATCGAGATTGTGCTTGAGAGCAAATCCCAGTACGCCGACCAAAGCATAGGGTCCGCGGCCGACAGTTCCGCTCGGGCGCCACAGATCGGCAAATGTGATTTTCATTGCTGGCCTTTAGCTCTTACATAGCAGCGAAAACGACAATAAAATCGCGCCGCATAGATCAGACCATTTTTCGATGTGCTGTATCCGACGGCATTGCATCCATTCGAGTCGGCGGAGTGCTTCGTGAGAATGCCTTTAGTGCGGCATGGTTTGAGCAGGCATTCTCGGGGTCCTTCGACGCGCCCTTACCCGCTCACGCGGGCACGGGCTTGCTCAGGATGACAATAGCGTCAGCTGTTCCCTATTCCTGTTAGCTGTTCCCTGCTTTTAGCGTTACTTCGCGGCTGAGACGCTTTGCTCCGTGAACACGTATTCATGCTGGCCGTCGCGGATGATCAGAGCCCGTTTCTCCGAGCGCTGGGCCACAACGAACTCGAATCCTGCATTCGTAGGATCAATGGTGATGAACGAAATCGTTCCATCGTCATTCTTGCGCGAAGCCACGGTGCTCTTCCATTCGCCAAAATCGAATGTAGATGCGCCGTCTTTGCTGAGCACGTCAATATCTCCGAGTTCCTTGCTGGTATAGTGCTTCGCCAACTGACCTGCCACCGTGGGATCAGCCGGAACCGTGAGACGTTCACGTCGTTTGGCCTGGGCTGCCTTATAGACTGCGACGGCGCCTGTTACGTCGCCGGCAGCTTCATCTTTGCCGTCGAAGACGATTTCCAGCAGGCGGCGCAGGAACGGTTCCAGCAGAATGCCTCCGGTATCAGCGTTGGTGAGGATCACGGCGCCAATTCCCGAATCGGGAAAGAGCATGATGTCACTCTTATAACCGGCCATGCTGCCGCCGTGATGCACCACGGGAATTCCGTAGGTGCTGTCCACTGACAGCCCCATGCCATAAGTCGACTTCTCGCCCGTGGAAATCTGCGGGGCGCGACGCGCCAAAAGATTTTCTGCCGAAACCAGCTGCTTGCCGTTG
Organism: Candidatus Angelobacter sp.; assembly: GCA_036518395.1. Lineage (GTDB taxonomy): Bacteria > Acidobacteriota > Terriglobia > Terriglobales > Acidobacteriaceae > Angelobacter. The sequence continues at coordinate 4,079 of DATDNH010000413.1, forward strand.
GGCAATTTGCCCTGATTAATCTCAAGCTGCACGTAACGAATCAGGTCGTGAGCAGAAGTCCAAACACCGCCTGCCGGGCGGTGCGGCATCACGGAATAATCAAACGCGATGTTGGCCACTGAGGGCTTGCCATCCACGTTGTCGCCGTGGGGGCTGGCGTGGTCGCCGTGCAAAGCCTTCGCCATGTCAAACGTGGTTGACTTCATGCCCAGCGGATCGAAAATGTGCGTTTGCATGGCCTTGTCATAAGCAGCGCCCAGTTCCATTTTGGGATAGACCAGGTGCGCGCCGACATACCCGGCCGCCGCTGCCATGAGGTTGCTGTATTGAAAGACCTCGCCAAATTTGCTGGTAGGCTGCATGGTGCCGAGCAAGGCCAGCGACGACTCCGGCGTGGCATTTTTGAACTCAAAAATCCATTCCAGGTCCTGGCGCGGCAACCCGGTACAGGCACAGATCAGGTTCTTGACCAGAACGCGTTTCGTCGTGTCCGGATCGCCGAGCTTGAACTTTGGGTATGCCTCGGTCACCGGCTCGTCCCACCGTAGTTTTTTCTCGTCCACCAGCTCTGAGAGCAATAACGTGGTCATTCCCTTGGTGTTGGACGCCGCCATGAACAGCGTGTTTTCGTCCACCGGTTCCGGCTTTCCCAGTTCGCGCACACCTAAGCCACCTTCATAGACAACCTTTCCGCCATCGATAAGCGCCAGTCCTACGCCCGGGATTCCCAACTGTTTCATGGAGTTTTCAACGAACGCTTTGATCTGCGCTATATGCTCGGCGTCCAGCGGATGCGCTTTGCGGCCGGCAAATGACTCGCGCTGGTAGTTCTTAGGGCGCAGGCTCCCGAGAATGATTCCAATCGGCGCATTACGTTTTTCAAACGTCGGCACTCTTCCGTCCAGGAGGACAACAGTCCAATTGCTGCCGGAACGGAACGCACTCGCCACGGCCACTGCACGCTCGTTGGGAGAGGTCTCGTAGTTGAAGACCTGCTGTTCGTCCCATCCATCTCGAGGAGGACGTGGAGTTGACAACCTGATCGGCCGTTTGAAGTCCGGTTGATAGGTCGCCCACGCCTCTGCCACCGCGGCCTTTGCATCCGCGGCCTTGGAATCGACAATTACGATGTGCGTGTCGGTCTCCGGAGGCGAGAGGACAACCATGTCCTTAGCAGTCGTAATCGACCAGCCGGTTGGAACTGTGAAGGCAACCCCGCCAGGCGTGGTGCGCGGCGTGTCTGCCGTCACCAGCTCCGGTTGTGCTTTGGTCTCTCCCTGCGGAGAAGCTGCGGGAGTGGATTGGGCCGCTGCTGCCAATACAAAAATAGCGAGGACGATCAACAAGACCGCGAGCATTCGACGTGTGGACATAGAGCTCACCGAAATTGAGAGATTTAGGACCTCAAAAGCATATACATAAGACGAGCAGCTTGCAAAACGCTTATACCGACAAATTCGTTTGCGCAACGATGATGTTCGCGTGCAATCTGGAGCGTAAGGCTCCACGTTGTTGACAGAGACGCGACTCCTCGTATTATCATTCACGCCAACGAACACATGGAACAACTCATAGCCTGCGCGCGCATGACGCGCGTGACGCCGCCATGGTCGAAGGGCTGACAGAAACTTTGAGGAGAAGACAAAAATGATCACACGACGTGAAGTGCTCAAGCTGTGCGCAGGAGCTTCGGCATTGGCTGTCAGCCGTTCTGCGCTGGCGAGTTACGTAGCCGCCCCGGGAGGCAAAAACTGGAAAGTCACTGGACCGGATGCGCCAAAGCTGGCGGCTTTCGATGAGCGCGTGCGCGACTTTATGCAGAACCAGGAAGTCAGCGCGGGCCAGCTTGCAGTTTACTTCCGCGGCAAGCTGGAGTTGAACCATGGATACACCAACGGAAACCATCCTGCCATCGAGCCAACCAATCTTTTTCGCATCGCCAGCTGCAGCAAGATCTTTACCTGTGCGTCCGTTTCGGTCCTGCGCGACGGCGGCAAACTCGATATGAACAGCAAGGTGTTTCCCCTGCTGGACATCCATAAGCCCGGCGTGGAGAAGCACAAACCACCGCAACACATTAATGACATCACTGTGCAAAACCTGGTTGACCACGCAGGTGGATGGAACGATCACGACGAAGTCATAGTCAATGGGCAAAAGATTCCAAGTTCAGGTTTCGACCCGGTATTCAGTATCCGCAAGATTGCTGAAGAGATGGAACTTTCAGGCTTGCCAACGAAGATGGACATCGCGCGCTACATGTATGGCCAGCCTTTGCAGTTTGTTCCCGGCACGCAAAACTTCAACAGCACGAATGGCAATTCGTATTCGAACTTCGGCTATGTGCTGCTCGGGCTGGTGGTGGAGAAGATCTCAGGAAAACGCTATCCCGAGTTTGTACGCTCGGTTCCTCTGGCGCACGATGGAACCTCTGACGTCTTTTTGGCGCACACGGCCGAGCGCGAGAAACTTCCGCGGGAAGTGTGGTATGAAGATCCCGGCACCGGGCCCAGCGCGTTGCAACCGTTCAAGAACGTGAATGCCCCTTATCCGTACGGTGGCGAAGGTTATGTGACCGAACTGATGGACAGCGGCGGCGGCCTGGCCACAACGGCCGGCACGCTGGCGCGCTTTATCAGCGACCACGCAGTGTGGGGACTGGGCGGCCGGGCTGCGGGCTCGGAGCGCAGCGGCAGCATGGCCGGAACCAGTTCCTATACCATGTCGCGTCCAAACGGCGTGAATTGTGCTTTCATCTTCAATACCCGGAACTTCAAAAACCCGAACGCCTATAACAGCCTGGTCAACGATGTGAGAAAGCTGTGCGACGGCAGGGTGTTCTCCTGAACGAAGCATAAATCATTCTTCACGCTGGTATAGCCTCTTCGTGACTCGGTCAGGCTGTGCCAGCTTTCTCGTTGAACCTTCAGGGCAGCGGAGCAGATTCCTCGGCCCTACGCGCGAGCTGACGAGCACCCCACCACGCGCAAAAACAAAAACCTGCGCGTGTTGGGGACCCCGGTTCAATAGCGCTCGCGCGCTTAACGGGCGCTTCGGAATGACAATCTCCGCTCAATCGCGCAGAGCACCGACGGGATCGATTCTAGTGGCGCGCCAGGCGGGTACGAAGGATGCAGCCAGCGCGGCAGCGGTCATGACGGCCAGCGCCAGGAAAAATGCCAGCGGATCGCGTGCGCTTACGTTATACAGCAGCGAATTCACCAGCCGGGTAAGAATGAAGGCCGCCACAGCTCCAAGCACAACCCCAATCGCGGTCAATGTAAGACCATGGCGGAAGACGAGCCGCAGCACGTTGCGGGCGCTCGCGCCCAGAGCCATGCGCAGCCCCAACTCGCGCTTGCTCTGCGTGACGGAGTACGCCATTACGCCGTAGAGTCCGATTGCAGCCAGCAAGAGTGCTAACGCGCCGAAAGCTGTAACGAGAGCAACGGCGATGTTCTGCGACGACAAAGCGGTGCGAAGAATATGTTCGCGCATGGTAACCACTTCATACGGCGCCAGACTTGCGTCCAGTGCGCGCACCTCGCGCGTGAGGTCAGGCGCCAGCGAAGCCGGATTGCGTGATGTGCGGATGTGAAGATTTGCATTGATGGAAAAATTCTGCCGAAAAGGCACGTAGTAGAACGACTTCGGAGCCTCCTTGAAGCTCGAATACAGTGCGTCTTTGGCCACGCCAATCACCCGTATCCACTGGTCCTTGGCCTGAAAACGCTTGCCGACCGGATCTGCGCCATGCCAGTACTGTGAAACCATCTTTTCGTTGACAATCGCGACCAGCGGCGCGGTTTCGTTATCTGACACGGTAAAGTCACGTCCAGAAAGAAGCGGAATTCCCATTGTGGAAAAGTACCCCGGGCTCACCGGGTTGTACTCCGCTTCCGGCCGCTGGTTGGGAGCAGGCAGATAACCTTCAACACTGATGGAAGACGAAAGATAGCCGACGTAGCTGAAAGGCCGCGCTCGCGCGAAGGCAGCGGATTCCACGCTGCCCAGCGCGCGAACTCGATCCAGGAGGGCATCCTGAAAAGTTTTGGCCCGTTGCGCATCGTAACCGGCGCTTCGCAGATTCACTCCGCTGACCAGAACGTTGTCAGTATCGAATCCCGGGTTCGCAGTTCGAATCCGATGCAGGCTCTGCACCAGCAACACTGCTCCCACCAGCAGGACGAAGCTCAGACATATCTGGATGATCACGAAGGCGGAGCGCACCCGTGATTTTCCGTGTCCGCCAAAAACCGATCCTGATTCAGACTTCAACGCCGAAGCCAGGTTGAACTTGCCGGTCTGGAATGCGGGCGCCAGCGCAAAAACTACGGTTGAGAGCAGACATGCTGCGGCGCTCCAGAGAAACACGCGCCAGTCCATCTGGCCACCCAGACTGCGGGTTGTGCCGGGATCGGAAAAAATCAGGATAAGCGCGTTACGGCAGAAATAGCCGACCAGTAGCCCGCAACCAGCAGCGATCGTGGAAAGGACAAGCCCTTCCATGAGGAGCTGTTTCACCAGCCGAGCGCGCCCGGAACCCAGCGCCACGCGCACCGTCATCTCATGCCGTCGTGACAACGATTTGACCATCAGCAGGCTGCTCACATTGGCGCATGCGATCAGCAGGACAAGAAGCCCCACGGCCAGCGCGATTTCCAGCGTGGGAAAAAGATTGCCGGCCTGGTTGAAGGGCGTCCTCCATAAGGGATTGAGCTGGACTCCGCGGCCGCGATTGGTGGCGAGGTAGTCATTTTCCAGGCGCTTGGCCACAGCGGAAATTTCATGCTGTGCCTGCTCGATGGTCACGCCCGGTTTGAGCAGCGCATAACCTTCGATCCATTCCGCGCCACGATCTTCCAGCTTGTAGCCCCCGGGAACAAATGTTTCCTGCATCGAGACCGGAACCCAGAACTGCATGGCATAGCCCACAAAGGTCCCATAAAATCCGTCAGGCGCAACGCCAACAATGGTGTGGGGGACGTTGTTGAGAAGCTGGGTTTTGCCGACGATTTGCGGATCAGAACGAAAATAATCTTTCCATAGCCAATAGCTGATTATCACGACAGGATGGGCATTGCGTCCTGAGTCTTCGCCGGGCTGGAATCCACGTCCCAATATGGGATGAATTCCCAGAGCGTCAAAATAGTTCGACGAGACCACGCTTCCAGTGACGGTTTGCGCGCGGTCGCCGATATTCAGAGTACTGCCGGTGATTCGATCAACGATGAAGGCATCGAACAGCGTGCAGCTTCGCTGGAAATCGAGCCAGTCAGGCCAGGAGGCGTCTGTATACCCAAATCCGACTGTGCCCTTAGCGTCGCCGCCGGGCTTGGTCGCAGAAACAGCTACCATTCTGTCCTGGTGGGCCACGGCGGGGAACGGACGCAGGGCAATTCCTTCCATCCAGCTGAACACGGCGGCAGTAGAGCCGATTCCCAGCGTCAGGCAGAGAATGGCAAGCAGGGAAAAACCAGGATTGCGCCGGAGCACGCGCAGCGTGTAACGAAAGTCGCGCCACAGATCATCGAAGAACGAAAAGGTGTTTTGCTCCCAGACATCCTCGCGCACGCGGCTGCGGCTGCCCAGCTTGAGGTAAGCCTGTCGACGAGCCTCATCCGGAGACATGCCGGCGGCCACGTTTTCATCCGTTTCATGCACGATGTGGGCTTCGAGCTCGCGCGCCAGCTCAGCGTCTTGCCTGCGCCGATGAAAAAATCCGCTAAATCCCATTTTGATACTCCTCGATCTACTCCGTGGCCCGGGCAAGTACGCGGCCTATCGCTTTCACCAGTTGCTGCCAGCGGCCGGTCTCGGCCAGCAGTTGCTTGCGGCCTTTTGGCGTCAGTTCGTAGTATTTGGCCTTTCGATTGTTCTCGCTTATGCCCCAGTAGCCCCTGATCCATCCTCGTTCCGCAAGCCGATGCAAAGCGGGATATAGCGATCCCTGCTCCACCTGAAGCACATCTTCTGACGCGTGTTCGATCACGTGGGCAATGGTGTGGCCGTGGGCCGGCCCCAGGATCAGCGTCTGCAAAACCAACATATCCAGAGTTCCCTGCAGCATCTCCTGCGCGGCCGCTGCTCTGTTCTTTGGCATGGTTGTTAGACTCCACTCGAATGTCTAGGTAAGCAAGGATTATAAAGCACCTGCAGGTTACGGGTTACAGGGGACAGGTGAGAGGAGGGAGAATCGCCGTGCTCCACCCCATGACGCGCAAAACCGGCGCCATGGGGACCCCGGTGACCTCCACCCGGTGATCGTCGGAATCCACGGCAGGCCGGGACAGGTCGCGCGGGATCACCGTTTATCCGCAAAAGCATAGACAGATTTCGATAAATTCAGTTCGCCTTACGGACTTTTCGGCTGGATTTTGGTGTGGACTTAGTCTTTCTCCGTGCCTTAGTGTCGTGTAGCCTGTCCTGAGGTTGCGCCGAAGGATGGTGCTGTTTAGGTTTTTCAACCGTGGCCGCTTCCGGTGTGCTGCCACGTCTTTCCAGTTCGCCAATCTCCGGCAGTTTCTGCTTCAGCTTGAGCACGGGCTCGAACAGGTCGCCCATTTTGTCGACTCTCTTGACCACTTCATCAGAGACAAAAACCATCTGCTCCGGATCCTCTTTCTTCAAACACTTTTCTACTTCGCTCCAGGTCACAGGAGTTGAAACGGTTGGGCGCTCTTTCGCGCGGAGCGAATACACGCACACAGTGGTTTTGTAGTCATCGTTCTGGCTCCAGTCCACAAAGACTTTGTTTGGGCGCAGGGATTTCTTCATGTCAGAAACCACGCGATCGGGGTACCTCTCCTCAAGCAGGCGGGCAATTGCCCTGGCAAAGGGTTTGGTTTGATCGTAGGTGACCGGCGTATTCAATGGCACATAAACCTGAAGGCCTTTGGAGCCCGAAGTTTTGGCAAAGGCCTCCATTCCGAATCCGGCGAAAATATCTCTCACCCACAATCCCACCTGGCAGCACTGGACGATGTTGGCCGGTGGCCCAGGATCAAGATCAAAGGCGATCACCGTAGGACGCTGCATCTCCGGCGCAACTGAAAGTGAAACGTGCAGCTCCAGGTCAGCCAGGTTGGCCAGCCACACCAGCGTTGGCAGATCGGCGGCAACGCAGTAATCCATGTAGCGGTTATTGCCTTCGCTCCAGATCTTTGCCGTTTGCATCCACTCGGGACGGTAAGGCGGGCAATTCTTCTCATAAAAATGCAGCCCTTCAACGCCCTCGGGATAACGTTTCAACGTAAGTGGACGCCCAGCCAGATGCGGCAGCAGCACTGGCGCGACCCGAATGTAGTAATCGACGACCTGGCCCTTGGTGAAACCCGCTTTCGGATAGAGCACCTTGTCCAGATTGGACAGCTTGATTGGCCGCCCTTCGACCTCGAGGATGGATTCTTTCTTCGCCAATATCAACTCCAATCACAACCTGTACAAAATGGATGATTCTACCTTTGAGGGTTCCTTCTCCCGCGAAGCGCGGGATCAGGATTTCGGCAGGAGGCTCCCTCCCGCTCAGCGGGACCACGCCTCCTAAACGCCTCAACTTGCTTTGCCACAGCGGATCCCTAAAACGTTCGATGCGATTATTTTCCTCCAGCGCTTGCCCAAAAGGGACAGTAATTTCGTCCCTCCATTGTTTTCGAGGATACCAACGTAGCCGCTGGAGTTGCCATCTAACCGTCAGTGCCGAACCGCGAAGAAAAAGCGCTGCCGGTAAGCTCTTCGCAGCCTCCGGTGTTTTGTGCGGAGCAGGAGAAACTTTTCGCCGAAGTCATGGAGCTCATGATCCGCAACAAGGTGCAGTGTGTCGTGTCTGGAGCCTTTGCCTTGCATGAGCATACGGGCATCTGGCGCGACACCAAGGACCTGGATTTGTTCATGCCCGCGCAGGAGGTAGGTCGCGCACTCAAGCTGCTGGAGCAGGACGGCTTTCAAACCGAGATCCTGGATGCTGTGTGGCTGGCCAAGGCGTGGCGTGGCGAATACTTTGTTGACCTGATCACGGGCATGAGCAACGGAGTGGTGCGGGTAGACTATTCCTGGATCAAGCACGCCGTCCGCTCCGACGTCTTTGGCGTTCCCATAAGAGTGCTGGCGCCCGAGGAGCTGATTGCATCCAAAGTTTTTGTCACGCGCCGCGAAAGATTTGATGGCGCGGACATCTGCCACGTCATCTACGCGACAAGAGGCAAACTCGACTGGAAGCGGCTGTACCATCTGATTGGCGAGCATTGGGAGATGCTGCTGTGGTATCTGGTGCTCTACCACTACGTCTATCCGGCGAGTGCCGATTCCGTTCCGCGCGAGATATGGGACGAGTTGCTGCATCGCTTCAAAATCGAGCTGAAGCATCCTAACCGCGACTTGGAGTTCCGGGGCAGCCTGATTGATGAAAGGATGTTTGCCATCGACGTGGAAGAATGGGGCAAGCGCAACATCATCGATGAATATCGAACGCGGGCGGACCTGATTCAGCCCAACCCCCCGCAGGCGGCATAGCAAGACCACATATGAGAATCGCGGCGACAGCAGATCTCCACTACAGTCCACAAAGCTACGACAAGATTCGCGAGCCCCTCACGCACGTGCGGGATGAGGCCGATGTATTGGTCATCGCCGGCGACCTGACCAACTACGGCAAGCCGGAGGAGATGCACTCCCTTCTCAATGCGCTGGTGCGACTGCGCATTCCCATCATCGCTGTGCTCGGCAATCACGATTATGAGAGCTGCCAGGAGCAGGAACTCATCAAGATGATGACGACGGAAGGCATCAAGGTGCTGGATGGCAGCAGCTACGAGCGCGACGGAATTGGCTTCGCCGGCACCAAGGGGTTCATCGGCGGTTTTGGCCGAGGCGTCCTGACCGCTTTTGGTGAAAAAGAAGTCAAGGCATTTGTGCAGGCCTCAATTGATGAAACCATGAAACTGGAGCGCGCGCTTTCCATGTTGCGCACGGAAAAAATTGTGATCGTGACTCACTATTCGCCAGTGGTGGAGACAGTCCGGGGGGAACCCACTGAGATCTGGCCCTACCTGGGCAGCTCGCGATTAGCTGAGGTGATTGATCGCCACGGCGCCGTAGCTGCAATCCACGGGCATGCGCATCACGGCCAGCCTGAAGGAAAAACAACCGGCGGAGTTCCTGTCCATAATGTTGCGTTGTCGCTGCTGATGGCGCAGCAGCCGCCGAAGCCGTATCGGATTTTGGAAATTTAGCGAGCTTAGCCTTTGGCCCTTGGCGTTTGGCTTTGATCTCTTCGATTCCAGCACAGTTTCTAAATTCCCGATCAGTCGATCCTTTTGTAGGTGCTAACATTCCTTCTGTGTCCTCACCTTCCGTGACTCCAGCCAGTCCTTATTTTCTGCATACCGCACGGCTCGCTTTTCGCTGCTGGAAACCGGATGATCTGCCGCTTGCGCTTGAACTGTGGGGTGATCCTCAGGTTTCGAGATTTCTTGGCGGGCCATTTTCGCCACAACAAATCAGCAAACGCCTGGAACATGAAATCGCCCTGATGGCTGAATTCAAAGTCCAGTATTGGCCTGTGTTTCTGCGGGAAGACGACCAGCATATGGGATGCGCAGGCCTGAGGCCATATAAACCTGAAGAGCAGATTTTCGAGATTGGCGTGCATCTGCGGCCGGCGTTCTGGCGCAAGGGTTTTGCTGAGGAGGCAACGAACGCAATCGCCGACTATGCCTTTAACGCTCTCGGCATAAAAGGATTGTTCGCCGGACACCATCCGGACAACGCGACTTCGCGCCATTTACTGGCGAAACATGGATTCACTTACATCGGTGACCAGTTGTATCCACCGACCCGGGAGTTGCATCCTTCTTACATCCGAATGAAACCCTGAGTGCTAAGATTATTTCCGAGTGAAATCCACCGGAGCTAATGTTGTCCGCATAGAAGCTGAGGCCCTGCGCGAACTGGCGGAGCGCATTGCCGGGCCCATGGCCCGCGACTTCGAACGCGCTGTTGAATGCCTGCACTCCTGCGGTGGACGCGTGGTTGTGACCGGCATGGGCAAGAGCGGCATTATCGCCCGCAAAATTGCCGCCACGCTAAATTCAACTGGAACACCTGCACTCTACCTTCATCCGGCTGAAGCGTTGCATGGCGATCTGGGAATCCTGGTGAAAGGCGATGTGGTGCTGGCTCTCTCTTCCAGCGGAGAAACGGAAGAGATCCTGCGCCTGCTCGCCACCATCAGCCGCTATGGCATCAAGCTGATCAGCATTACCGGCGACAATCTGTATGGCCCAAACTCGCAAGCGAGGCGTTCCACGCTGTCCCAGGCTGCTGAAGTGGCTTTGGATTGCTCTGTGGACAAAGAAGCCTGCTCCCTGGGCCTTGCCCCCACGGCTTCAACCACGGCCATGCTTGCGCTCGGCGATGCGCTCGCCATGGCACTGGCGGAGAAGCGTGGTTTCAAGGAAGAAGATTTCGCCAATCTGCATCCTGGCGGAAAGCTTGGAAAAAAGCTGGCACGCGTTTCCCAGTTGATGCATACGGGCGACACTCTGCCCTGCGTCGCGCCTGAAACCAAAATGCCGGACGTGATTTATGAAATGTCGCGCAAAGGGCTGGGGATCACGACCGTGGCAGAAAAGAAGAAGCTGCTCGGAGTGATCAGCGATGGCGACCTGCGACGCCTGCTGGAGCACAAGAAAGACGTTTTGCACTTGACGGCCGCCGAGTGCATGACGATCAATCCCAAGACCATCCATCCGGAAGAATTTGCCGCAACCGCATTGAACATCATGGAGCAAAGAAAAATTACGTCACTGGTGGTGGTGAATGGCACGGGCGAAATCGAAGGTATTATCCATCTCCATGATTTGTGGGGAACGCAAATGTTGTGAAACAGCTACGAGCTACTAGCTTCCAGCTCCTAGCTAAACCAACAGCAAAAGCAAAACGAGACCTTCAACACGGAGGAACAGAGTAAGCAGAGGATTTTTGATTTCTGTTATTAAGTTTTGATTGGATGGAACTCCGAAGCTCTTTAATTACCCAGCTTGCACTTTTTGTATTTTGAGTTCGAACCTGAGTTTTGATGAATGCAAACTCAAGTCAAAAAACAAATCAAAACACGGAGGTGGCGGACAGAGGTGGGATTTATCTCTGGCTTTCTCGAATTTACTTCTAAATTTCCTCTGCTGCCTCCTTTCCTCTGTGTTGAGGATTTTGGTATTCGCTAGAAGCCAGGAGCTAGTACCTAGCAGCTTTATTTATGGACCGCGCACAAAAGATCAAACTTGTCCTCTTCGATGTGGATGGCGTGCTGACTGACGGCACGATCTGGTTTTTTCCTGCTCCGAACTCGGCTCCGCGCAGCACGGATGCTCATGCCCAGCAGCATGGCGGGGAAGGCGGATTCGGCATCGTGAGCCAGACCATGATTGAAGCCAAAGGCTTCAACTCCCACGATGGCACGGCAATCACTCTGGCCCACATGGGTGGGCTGAAGGCCGGAATTGTCACTAAGCGTATTTCGGAAACCGTGGCCCTGCGCGCGCGCGATCTAAAACTCGATTATGTTTTCCAGGGCATCGCGAAGAAGTCAGAGGTGCTGGATAAAATTCTCGCCGAAGGCACCCTCACGGCGGAAGAAGTTTGCTATGTGGGCGACGATGTAATTGATCTGCCTATTATGCGGCGTTGCGGACTGGCCATTGCAGTAGCGAATGCTCGTCCGCAGGTAATGGCAATTGCGCATTACACCACGCCCTCACGTGGTGGTCAGGGCGCAGCTCGCGATGCTGTGGAGTACATCCTGAAAGCCCAGGGAAAACTGGAGAAAGTAATTGAGGAGTACATTTCATCCAGGAGCTGAAGAATCGCCGAGATCGGTCGCCGCGGCGACTGATCGCAAGCAACCGTGATCGGAAAATTCGCCCCGGTGGTTGCCCCTTAGAATAGCCAACCTTTTCAGAAAAGCTGCTTCTAACGTAAGTGACTGCTGTTGTCCCGGGCATGGGGCAGCGCGCAGCAGATGAACAAGCTGACCCACCGGTTAGGCGCGAGAGCGCTGTTGGCAGGGAAACCGGTGGGTTTGTAGTTTTTATGGCAATAAAAATTGCCGACGCAGAGGCCAGTGCTGAGCACGGGTTTTACGTCGGCGTTTCTCTGTTGCGTATGGCTTGTTGCCTAGTTATTCGCTTCCAGCGGTGGTGGCTTGAGAGACCGGACAAACTCCACAAATTTCGGATCTTTGCGCAAGCCGGCGAACTCTCCATCCTTCAGCGCGTCTCTCACACGCGGATAACCTTCTTCATTGGCTTTGCTCAGATAAAGCCGGCAATGCTCTTCGTCTCCCTTGCTGCCGTACATCTTGGCAATGGTGTAGTGGAAATAAGCGCGGTCACCCTCCGTTGCCAGCTTTACCGCAACGCCTCCTGAAGGAGTGGGATCGAAGATAGTGGGATCAAGCTCCATCGCTTTGGCATATTCCCTGGTGGCCTTGTCAAAATCCTTGCGGGAAAAATATGCGCTTCCCAAATTGCTATGGAAGCTCGCGCTCGTCGGATTCAGCTTGATCGCGCGATGATATTCCTTGATGGCCGAACCATACTGCCGGTTGACGTAATAAGTCACCGCCAGATTGTTGTGGCCTTCGGCATACGAGCTGTCCATCTTGACGGAACGCTCGAATTCCCTGCGCGCGTCTCCGTATTTCAGCATTTGCAGGAAAGAGACGCCAATCTTGTTATGCAGGGCGGCTGTGTCATTTTTATGCACGGCCGCCTTGTAGTAATCGATGGCATCAAGATAGTCCTTGCGGGCGCGAAGGGTGTCGCCCCTAAGTTCCAGGTCTTGCGGACTGCTGGACGGCGATGGCGGCGCAACTTGCGGCGCCTGGTCTGGATTGTTGAGTTGCGGCTCCTGCGATTGCGCAAGCACGACAGAAGAGGCGCAAAGCAGCGTAACGGTGAGGACGTTCCGGCTGAAGCGATACATTTTGGGGACCCTCCCTAGTGCGGTCCTGAGCCATTCCCAGAGGAGTCTGGCTTTTTGTCCTTCTCCTTATCTTTACTATTGTCTCCCTTTCCGCCCCCAAAAAGACGAGAAAAAAAACCTTTTTTCTTCGGCTTGTCCTGGCCATTTTGCTGCGCCGCATTCTGCGCAGGGG
>DATDNH010000414.1:0-2205 GCA_036518395.1 Candidatus Angelobacter sp.
GCGAAGCGCTTTACTGCTGGCAAGATGTCTGAGAAAGACAATACTGTTGATTTGGCTGAGTGCTGATTGCTGAGTGCTGGTGTTAGCGAGCCGCAGCGGCGACAGATTCGGAGATAGGCAGTTCCAGAACGACGCGAGCGCCGGCAGGTTCCATGTTCACGGCATAGATTTCGCCGCCGTGTTCCTTGACGATACCGTAGCAGATACTCAGTCCCAGGCCTGTGCCTTTGCCGACCGGCTTGGTGGTATAGAAGGGATCAAAGGCGCGATTCACATCGACAAAGCCCGAACCGGTGTCCTCAAAACGAACAAATACCCGGTCGCCATGGCGTGCCGCATCAATCCGGATGTTCTTTTGTTTTGAGAACTCCAGCGCGTCAATCGAATTATTCAAGAGGTTGAGCAGAATTTGCTTGAATTGATCTTCATCCAGAGCCACGCGAGGAAGGTCAGGCTCAATTTGCAATTCCACTTTCACATCGTTGTTGCGAATGTGATATTCACGCAGCGAGATGACTTCGTGAAGCAACTCCTCCAGGTTCGCTGACTTTTTTTCAAGATTGTTTTGGCGGGCAAAGCGCAACAGGTTCTCGATAATGCGCTTCATGCGCTGAGCTTCACGGATGAGTTTTTCCAGCTTCTGCCGCGCCGGTCCGGGAGGAACCTCATCTCCCATTAATTCGGAGTAGCCGACGATAGAGGCAAGCGGATTATTCAACTCATGGGCAACACCGGCGACGAGCTGTCCAATGGCTGCCAGTTTTTCTGACCGAAGCAGTTGCCGGTGGAGTGTAGTGTTGCCGATCGTTACCGCCAGGTCGCTCGCCAGCAACTCGAGTTTCGACATCTCTTCCGCTGTCACCCTGGCGACGTCTTGCGGTCCGTCAAGGGTAATACAACCCACATAGGCGCCATGGGTGGACTGCAACGGCAGCATCACCCGGCAGCCCTTCTGCCAGTAAGGATTGGGCTGGAAATCTTCGCCTTCGAGCAGAGGAGTGTATTTCGCGACCTGCTCCGGATCCATGAGATAGGAATTCTGGCCAATCTTGCGCGATGTCTGGCACACATCAGAAATATCCTGAAGTTTCCACTGGGGCGCGAATCGTTTCAGCTCCGCGATAGCGTTATCAGAAAGCCCGCTCTGACCGGCCATGTACATGCCTTTATCGTCGGTCGCGAGCAGAACTATCGCGCGCTGGAAGTTGCTGGTCTCTGTCAAGGCGTGAGCAATCTCATCGCACAAAGAATTCACTTCCACACCCGTAAGCAGGCGTGAGGTAATGCTGGCGAACTTCTGGAGTTGCTCATTCAGCTTGTGCTCGCGCATGCTGGTAACTTCCAGGACTTCGGACTTATCTTCCAGCATGGTCAGAATCATTCCAAACGCCACAAAAAATTTGGGTACGTTCCAGATCTCTCCGCCGATGTTCAGCTTGGGGAAATGCGTGGCTACATATTGTCCTACCGGGAAGACCGCGCCCCAGAGCAGGAATCCGCCCGCGCTTGTGATTACCCCTGGGGACCATCGGCGGTAACGCAACCAGAAAAGCACTCCCGGCAGCCCGAATGCGAGAGTAAGAGTCGAGAGAAGCCCGATCTCCGGATGGCCCTGCCACGCTCTGTAAATTGACCATGTGCCAGTCGCCACGACCAGTGGAACCACGATCAGGGAGGCGCCTCTAAAGTTTCTGTGAATGTAAAAGCCCAATGCCGGAGAGCCATAAAATATCACCGCAAGGCAGATCACGTAGACCAGGCGGAAATGGGGCGGGTCGGAGTCAAACGACAACGCCACTGTGTAAATCAAAATTGGTAGAGCGCTAAAACCCAGAAGCAGCGAAGTCTTCCTGGCGGACTCCACGAATTCGGTCAACGAAGCGGCAAACAGCGTGGCCGAAACAACCAGCGAGCCCATGTCCAGGGCATAGAGAAGGTTACCCAGATTGCCGTCGCGCGGTTCGAATATGCCAACAAAAAAATGGATAAAGATGAGCAGCCACGCCGCGGTCCACAGGTTCATCCGCGCCGAACGCACGTGCCGGCGCAGGGCCATAAAGATCCCTACCAGCACGGCCAGAATCAGAATGGAGGGAAGCTTGGCGAACAGGTCTGTCATGCTCTATTTTCCGGAGATTCGGCAGCTTAGCACAATTCCTGGTGCCTCGAGACTATCAAATACAAAGGTGTAGTGACTTAGGTAAC
>DATDNH010000415.1:0-2372 GCA_036518395.1 Candidatus Angelobacter sp.
TCCTGGGTATCATTCGCAATGATTGCTTCGCGACTGGAAACCGGCGCCCAGAAGGTCTTGGTCATCTTGCCGGCGAGTTCCATGGCCGTGTAAAAATCCACGTTGTCCAGATCAAAGCGCAGATTCCGGCTGCTCAGGCCCTGATCAAACTGCATGCTGACCGCGAACGTGGTGCCAATCTGGGTGTAGAGCGCACGAATGTCGCCCTGAAAGTGGAAGTTCTTTCTTCCCGGCAAGGGCTGCAGGTTGATCTGGTCGACGGAAGCCAGCAGTTGCAGCACGTGACGGTTTTCGATATCGGGATCGGGGGGGCCTACGTCATGCAGCCGCTGTACGATGTAGGCATTCTCCGGATCGATGCCCAGGGCCGTGCGGAATTCCTGCACCGCGCCCGCACTATCGCCGGCATTGGCCAGCCGGTTCCCCGCCTCCAGGTGCGCGCCTACGATCTGCTGCCGCAGCGCCTCGGCGAAAGTGATGTATTCCACGTTCCCGGGAAAAAGCTGGGTGGCCCGTGTCATCGCCAGAAACGCCTCTTCCGGCTTGCCCTTCTTGCGTAATTCCAGCGCGTTCTTGAACTCTTTCTCCGCCTCCTGGCGGTCGTGCTTGGAAAGGACGGGCTTGGGCGAATCCGCGGCTGCACAGGCCAGGCAGAAAAACAGCATTAGAATGGCGGACCAGCTCTTCATTCAGGAAAGCTCAATTGTACCGTTATTTAGATCGATTTCCGGCTTGATTCTTGCGTAGGATTACCGAAGTTTGTCTCCGTAAATCATTGTTCACCTCGCCGCAACGACAATCGGGTGGAGCAGGCCTTTAGAGACTGTGTCACAACTCAATGGAATCATGGCAAAGTCCTACTTGATCCCGTAAGGCTTGGTTTCAGTCAGCCGAGGGTACGATTCTCTCAGCTGAGTTGTTGGTGTAGCCGTGTGATGTTGTAACTGATGGCTGCCATCATCCATTCGATGGTGACCGCCTTCAGGCCGCGTCTCAGGAATTGCCGCATCCCACGGTGTTCTTTCAGGGTTCCGATCACTGGTTCCACCATCGCCTTGCGTCGCTGATACAGCTTTCTGCCTTGTGCGCTGCGCAACTTACGTCGCATACGTCGGGTTTCCCGATGTTGTATCTGGGGATTGCGGCCCATTCCTGTGGCTCTCTGGCCCGTGTTCAACTCCCGCGCCAAGTTGGAATCAGGAACATAACCGTCAATGCCCAACTCGCGTATTCGGTCCAGATTTTCCGAGCTGTAAAACCCGCTGTCGGCCAGCACTTTTTCGGGGCGTTGGCCGCATCGTCGCTCCACTTCTGCAATCATCGGCAACAGCGACGCATTATCGGAAGCGTGCTGGGTGACGCGCACGGCGGTAATGACGTGATCCTCACTGACGGCCAGCTCGCCCGTGTAGCCCAGCCGGAACTTGCCTCCGCGCTCGCGCAGAAAACGCGCATCCGGGTCGGTGAGCGACTGCTGGATCGCACCCTGGGCCGATCGCACCTGCTTCATCTGTTGTTGCCAACGCTCGGCTTCCTCGGCCTTCATCTCCAAGCCTGGATCCTGGTCCGGATCTTCGCTCTCCAGTTCCCGGCGCCAGCGTCGCACCTGCTGGCGATCCACTTTCTGCAATCGATCCGCTGCGGCATTGGCCTTGATCCGCGTCGAATCAATGGCCACCCGTCCCAGCCGTACCATCCCGGCCTGCCGCATCGCTCCCAGTACCTGCGCGAACAGCTCATCCACCGCGCCCTGATGCCGCCGCAAAAATTCGCTCAGCGTTTTGTGATCCGGCCGCGCTCCTCCCGCCAGAAAACGAAAGGCCAAATCCTCGTGCATCCGCTGCTCCAGCTTCCGCGTGGAGCGCACGTTCACCGCAAAAGCGTACAGCCACACCTTCAACATCAGGCGCGGATTGTAAGCCCGCTGACCTTCCTCTCCGTACGCTTGATCGTACTCGCTCAAATCCAACCCCTCGATCAATTGGTGAATGCGAAAGCACAGGTGCCCTGCTGGCAGTTCATCCCGCACGTGACGCGGTAACAACTCGGCCTGCTCGGGTTCGTAAGGGAAGTAGTTCGGCATACCTCTTTCTTCCCTCATTTTGTTTACAATTTCAAGTCCTTAGTTGTGACACAGTCTCTAAAGGCCTGCTCCACCCTGTTGCAAATCAGCTTATGTTAGTGCCGCTGCGCCAGATAAAACGCATAGCACAATCCTAGAAATCCCGCTTCCAGCCCGGCAAACGCCACCAAGAAGCTGTTGTGCACTCTGCGCAACATCCGGTTTTCCGGGCTCCACTCGCTGGATGAAGGCCTGATCTCCAGAGCTTTATACATATCGCGCGTCACCGCAACAAAGTACCGCAGCAGCA
>DATDNH010000416.1:0-4285 GCA_036518395.1 Candidatus Angelobacter sp.
CAACATCCTGGTTTTGGGCCGCGATTCTCGCGAGCCAGTATAGAGCAAGAACGCAGACAGCAATGGCCTCTGGGGACATCAGATTTTGCAGCGATGAAACCCAAACACATGGTCCCTCCCATTCTCCGCTTTCGCGGAAAGCCCTCACCATGACGAATTGCAAATGATTCATCTGCTTAATTTACTAAACGATTATTGACCGCCATTCCCTAAATGCTCTTTGAAGAACAGGACGGCCTCAGTGATGGAGCGAATGCGGTTTGGGATCCTTCGCCAGCCGTGGCCCTCGTCTGGGAACAGAATGTATTCGACCGGGACGCCGCGCTCCTTCAGATTCTTTACGATCTGCTCCGCTTCAATTACGGGAACATTTGTGTCGTTCGCGCCGTGCTGCACCATGGTAGCTGCCTTGATCCTGTCCAGCTTGTAAATGGGTGAAAGGCGATCCAGCATTTCTTTCTGCGTTTTCGGATCGCCGTATTCAACCGTGGAGATGGCTGCCATCCAGGGCTCGGTGTGCTCGAAGAAGGTCATGAAGTTCACGATGCCGTAGAGGTCAATACCTGCGGCAAAAAGGTCGGGATATTCCGTGAGTCCCGCCATGGTCATGTAGCCGCCATAAGAGCCGCCGGTGATGCCGATGCGTTTCGGATCGGCAATGTGATTGGAGACGAGATAATCAACGCAGGATTTGATGTCCTTGATGGCATTGAAGCGCAGCTCGCCGTTATCGAGGTTGACAAACTTTTTCCCAAAACCGGAAGAGCCGCGCACGTTGGGGGCGAAGACGCCGATGCCCTGCGAGAGCAGCGCCTGATAGTCACTGCGGAACACAGGGCGCTCCTGGCCTTCCGGCCCGCCATGAAAGCTGATTACGTATGCGCCCGGCCCGTTCTGGTTTTTAGGGCGATACAGCCAGCCGGTGAGCGGCAGGCCATCTTGCGCCGGGAAATTCACCAGTTCGGGACGCACCAGCCCGTTCAGATCGATGCCGGGATGCGGGCTGAAGGTAAGCTGGCGCAGCTCTTTGGTTTTAACGTCCATGACCCAGATGTCAGATGGCTGGGCCGATCCGGAGAGGTTCAGTGCCAATTTGGAACCCTCGCGCGAGAATGCCAGTCCGCCGGCAATCTCGCCGGGAAGTTTGGGGCCGCGGGATTCTTTTCCATGAACCAGATCGTAAAAGGAAAATTCGCTGCGCCCTTTTACGTTCCAAATGAGAGCGGCGAGCGTGCCTTGTTTGTTGATCTCGAGCCCATCCAGTTCGCCATCGGGACGCTCGGCCAGCGTTTCAATAGGACCAGGAGCGCCGTCAGCGGCGAGACGGATGCGACAAAAGGCAAGCAAGTCACGGTCTTTATTACTGACCAGATAGACAGTGGAGCCATCAGGTGAGAGAACGCCAAAGAAGAGCGCGACTCCTTCATGTTGTGTGAGCAGCGTCTCTTTTTTGGAAGCCACATCGAGCAGATACAGATTGCTGTCCCCGCGACTGCGCACGCGGCCAATCAGCGCCCGCTTTCCATCACGGGAAAAGCTGTCGATTCCGCCAACGCCGGGATTCTTGCTGACGAGCGTGATTGCGCCGGAAGTGACGTCGACAAAGAAGTTGTCGCGGGCGGCTGGATCAAGACGGCTGGAGTCGATGGCGATTCTTGTTCCATCTTCCATCCAGGCGCCGAGGCCATTGTTGTCCTTTCCGCCATTGGTGAGAAGATGCAATCCGGTTCCATCCGGGTGAACAAGATAGATTTGGGCGTTCATGCCTCCGCCGGGTGCGACGGCCAGGGCCAGCAAGTCTGTTGTCGCGGGAGACCATTCGAGCTGCTGGACAGGATCGTCGCCATTGGTGACCATGCGCGGGTATCCGCCTTCAACGGGAACAATCCAGGCCTGGGGCATGCCGCTGATGTTGGAGATGAAGCTGATCCATTTGCCGTCAGACGAGAAACTGGGGGCAAAGGCGCTGCCAACCCGCGCCATGCGCGCCACCGAAGCGGCAACCTGGTTTTCAGTTTGCTTCTTGTCAGTTTCCGGCGAACGGGTGGTCTGGCTGCAGGCAGGGTGCAGAAGGCTTCCAACCAGCGTAAGGATCGCAAATACACGGGTGGTCAATTGATCCTCCTCTTTATACTTTTATGCGGCCTTTCCCTCAATTAAGTGGGAATGTGAATTACGATGTCTCGCTGCGAAGGGATCGGCAGGCCATCTCTCTTCGCTGGAATATATCTGAACTGGCGTATCGCCGCGAGCAACTTCTCTTCAATCTTCGGAGTAACAATTCCGGCAACCGTGTGCACATGAGCCGGACGCCCTTCCTCGTCAATTGTGACCTCAATGATCACATAGCTCTGAAAATGCGGCGGGAGTTCTGATTCAGAGATGACAGGCAGATCGCCGGAAACCAGGACCGCGAGCTGGTACACATGGTTCAGGTAGACGCCGTGAAAGTTCAGGCTCCTGGTGATATCGGAGGTCCAGCGCCTGGCCTGCTGCTGGAGAACCGCATCTTGTCCGGTGTATTGAGGTTCGTCAGGGATTTCCAGGCGTAGTTGCCGGCTGAGAAGTTGTTGCCGGCTGCGGGTGATGTGCGCCGGATTACCTTGTGGCTGGCTATGGCCAGGACCCACTCTCTGGCTCTGCGGCAGGTAAATCGGCTCGACACTGATTTGAGCCACTATATAGGTTGCCGGCTGAATGCGCGGCTGTCCCGCAAGCCGTAAGAAAAATACAAAGGCAGCGAATGCGACAACATGGATGCAAACTGACGCAACCAGCCAGGATGGGCCGGGGCCGGTGCGGCCCACAAATCCACCCCATCCACCGCTGCTCGCAACCCTCATGCCTGCACCGCCGATGCCGCTAACAATTCTGTCGTAAACAAAGGCGAGAGGCAACAGGCCAGAGGAAACAGGAAAGGCCCAAAAAACAGCCGCTGATTCGCTGACCGCGCGTAAGCGAGCGCAGCCGAAGGATGTCTCCGTTGTGATCTTGGGTGTTAGTGTTGGCCGTTACTCGATCGCAGCAATCTTCTTCAAATCCATCTTCTTTGCAAACGCCGACACGGCTGCCTGCTGATTCTCGCCTTTTTCCCATCCCGCTCCGCCTTTGTAAGCCACGATCTCCACATATGTTCCGCTCTTAGGAAGAATAATGAGCGAGTGGGTGTCATTATCGGGTAGTGGAAATGACTCATACGCAGGATAGCCGTTCACTTCCTTTCTCTCTTTGAAATCACTTTGCTTGAGAACGGCCATTTCCTGAAGCTGTTTCTGAGTGGTGCCCTTCTCGGCCAGCAGAATCTGCACTGTGACGCGCTGAGCTCCCAGCCCCGCACTGGATCCAGCAGGGACATAAGATCTGTTCGAGCTATGGCCAACGCCGGAAACATCATTATTGGAAGCGCTGCCTTCTGTCTTCCAACCCTCCGGAGCATCGGGCAGCAGCGACGTAAGCTGGCGTGACTTGCCGCATCCCAACAGCAAAATGACGAACACAAAAGCGGTAAGCGAACGAATAGATCGCATTCAGGTTCTCCTTATTTG
Source organism: Candidatus Angelobacter sp. (assembly GCA_036518395.1). Taxonomy (GTDB): domain Bacteria; phylum Acidobacteriota; class Terriglobia; order Terriglobales; family Acidobacteriaceae; genus Angelobacter. The sequence goes on from DATDNH010000416.1 coordinate 3,546, forward strand.
TTTGGGGGATGCACTAGTCTATTACGTTCGTCAACGGCTGAAAATACATCTTTTTTTTGAGATTGAACCGGCGGATGTCCACGTCGTCCAGTTTGTCCACTCGCTTTGCGCTCTCTGCGCCCTCGGCGGATTGAAACCTTTGGGGTTGGTTTTGCAAGTCGCGTTCATGCGTGTTCATTCGCGGCCAAATGGTCTTGCTTTTGTTTGTGCTGCTACTCGATCGCCGCAATTTTCTTCAAATCAATCTTTTCGACGAATGAGGCGAACGCTCCCCGCTCGTTTTCACTTCCCATAGAAGCCCAACCCCCGTAGGCGACAATCGAGACAAAAGTCCCACTCTTGGGCAGAATTTCGAGAGAATGTGTGCCATTGGCCTGCGACAGCGACTGGTAGGCAGGGAAGCCGTAGCCGATTTCCCTTTTCTCTTTGAACACACCTTCAGTATCGATGGACATCTCCTCAAGCCGCTTCTGGTCAGCGCCTTTTTCGGCCACCAGAATCTGCACCTTGATCCGCTCGATGCCTGACTCGCTGCTGAATCCGGGGTCAACATAGGATCTGGCAGCACTGTGGCCGACCCCGGGAACATCGCTCTTTAACGCACCGCCTTCTGCCTCCCATCCGTTCACAGTATCCGGCAGCAAGGCCGCCAGCTTGCTTGATTTGCTGCATCCCAAGAGCAGAATGATGAAGAAAACTGTAGTAAGCGAACCAATAGATCGCATTCAATTCTCCTTATT
>DATDNH010000417.1:0-2346 GCA_036518395.1 Candidatus Angelobacter sp.
TTTTGCCGGCGTTCGCCCGCATTGCCGGCCGTCACCCCGACTGGTCACTCACAATCATCGGCCAGGGGCCGCTGCGGTCCAAATTGGAAGAACAGAGCAAATCGCTGAACCTGGCCGATCGAGTCCGTTTTGCCGGAGAAGTAACAGATCCTTTTTCGCTGCTTTGCGCCGCCGATCTCTTTGTCTTTTCCTCCCGCTTTGAAGGCTTTGGCATGGCCTTGGCGGAAGCCATGGCCTGCGGCCTGCCGGCAGTCAGTTTTGATTGTCCTTCCGGTCCCGCCGAAATCATTCGCCACGAAGTTGATGGAATCCTGGTTCCTTCGGAAAACGTAAACGCATTGGCTGCGGCCCTGGATCGCCTGATGTCTGACCCGGAAGAACGCAAGCGACTCGCCGCCCGCGCGCCGGAAGCTGAAACCCGCTTCAACCCGGAGAAAATTCTGGCCCAGTGGCAGGAGCTTCTTAACCAACTCCTCTCATCCTCTGCTGATTCGCATTAGAATTGAAACGTCCAAAGCTCCGCATTTGCGAACTCACAACATCGTTCTGCGTCGCGGATTCTCGGACCTATGCACCCTGATGACCTGAAGCCCGCGCCCCTCTGGGCCAACCTTGCTGCTACGGTTACGCGGCGAATGCCCAGGGCAAAGTACCGTCTGATTGAGCGGCTTTGTCGTGGCTCGAACGAACGATTTGAAGCCAGGATGGCGAAGCAGCTCGGCGGTTACACCTTTGATTGCAGTCTTCGCGATCAGGTGGCGCGCGATGTCTTTTTTGCCGGCTGTTTTGCCCATCAGGAAATCGCATTCGCTCGCAGTGTTCTCCGGACCGGCATGACCTTCGTAGATGTCGGCGCCAATTGGGGTCTGTTCACTCTTGTGGCGGCGTCCCTGGTAACAAACTCCGGCCGCGTAATTTCCATCGAGCCCGATCCGCGCATATTTTCAAAGTTAAAAGCAAATGTGCAACGCAACAGTCTTGGCCAGGTGCGGCTTTTTGATCTCGCAATTGCTGATTGTGACTCCCAACTGGTTCTGGCCGCTCATGATGAAGCCGGCGAGAACTGGGGAATCTCCCGCCTGGTCGATCGCTATTCCGCAGCGCCTGTTACCTTCCGCGTGGCTTCCCGGCGGCTGGATCCCCTCCTGGACGAAGCAGGTATTCAGACTGTGGATCTCCTGAAAATTGATGTTGAAGGAGCCGAGACACTGGCGCTTGCTGGCATGCAACAGGGACTAAGGGATGCTCGTTATCGGCGAATACTGCTGGAGCTTCATCCGCAGCAATTGGCGGAGCGCGGCCTCACAAATCGCGATGTGATCAACCTATTGCTGCAAAACCGCTACAAAGGATATGCTCTCGACAACTCGGAGCAGGCAGGCCGAAAAGCTTACTATCATCCATGGCTGCATTTTTCGGAATTCCTTCTGCCCTTGGAGGAAGGCTTAAAGAATCGGCAGCCGCACACCGTCTGGTTGTGTCCGCAGGAACCGGACCTGATCTAGATGAGATTCACAGTCCTCACTGCTACTTACAATCGCGCCACTTATCTCCCTAGAGTCTTCGAGAGCCTGTGTGCGCAGACCTTTCGTGATTTTGAATGGGTGATCGTGGACGATGGCAGCACTGATGGAACCCGTGAACTTGTCGCCTCCTGGAAATCTTTCTTTCCCATCCGCTATGCCTGGAAACCGAATGGCGGCAAGCACACCGCCATCAATCTCGGCGTTCAGATGGCGACCGGAGAATTCATCTTCATAGTGGACTCTGATGATCGCTGCCTCCCTCAGTCGCTGGAACGATTTGACCATTATTGGCGTCAGATCCCTAATCCTGACCGCTTTGCCTGTCTGGTGGCTCTCGACTACCGCGAAGATGGCAAAACGATCCTGGGCTCTGAATTCCCCGATCAGGTAATGGATATTTTCAGTCTGCGGGAAGCTCTCGCTCTAGCCGACGCCGACCGCTGCTCGATTATCCGGACGGACATTTTGAAAAAGGTTCCCTATCCGGTATTCAAAAATGAACACGACATGCTGGAGGGTGTGGTCTGGAACAGGATTCTTCGAAAGTACGGCGCGCGCTATGTCAACGAGCCTCTCAAGATCGGCGGCTACGCTCCCGGTGGCATCACCGGCCAGCGTGACCGCCGTACCCCCAACCCCAAAGGAGCTGTCGTCTATTACGCTGAACTGGTTTTCTCCGATGTGCCACTTAGGCTAAAGCTCAAGTCCGCCGCCAATGCAGTCCGGTTTTCCCTTTTGGCTGCCTTCAGAGCGATTGCACCGAAACGCACGCCATAAAATGTATTTGTTAAAATGCGCTCACACAAATGATTCGCGGTAT
>DATDNH010000418.1:0-4131 GCA_036518395.1 Candidatus Angelobacter sp.
GCCTGCGATTTGGAGCGCGCGTGCTGAATGGCGACAGCATATTCGGAACGCGCCTGAGGTTCATCGCCCATCAAAGCGTAGGTGTCGGCAATGCCGAGTTGCGATTCGACAAAACTCGGGTCAATCTTCAATGAGGCATGATAATGAATCAGGGCATCTTCAAATTTGCCGCCCATGCGCAGAATTTCCGCATAGGAGTCCTGCGGATTGGATTCGTTGGGCAGCAGCCCGATGTAGCGCTGCATCGCGTCAAAGGCTTTGTCGTACATGCGAAAGCGCGCATAGCAGTAAGCAACTTCGTTGAGGGGGGCGGCGAAATTGGCATCCAGCTTGATGGCGCGTTCAAAAATAGGAACGGCGCGTTTCCACTGCTGCTGGTTTTCCATCCACACGCCCGCCAGCCACGCCAGATCTTTGTCATTGGGATACTCGTCCAGGACCTCATTCATCGCCTGAATGGCCGGCACCATATGGCCTTCAGTGCTGTTGGTGACCCAGTCGATAATGAGCTGCTCGCCCCGGCTGACCTTTGCTTTTGCGGCGTTGGCCTTGTCGCGCGCTGCAACCTGGTCGGACGGGTCAAGAATGGGATCAACCGTTGGGAACGCCATGATGATGTTGGCCAGCGCAAAGTCAGGATCAAGCTGTACGGCTTTGCGGAAATCCTGCATTGCCTCCTGGCCATGCAGGTTCTGCATTTTGAGCAGCGCGTGTACGTAAAGATTGCGGGCTTCGGCCGAGCGCGTGGTAATAGGAACTTTGCCGGAGTTTTCCGTGGTTTTCGACGAGTTGGCTTCGTGCTCCCCGGCTATGGCGGCCGGAACCGCGAAAACAGAAAAGAATAGAACCAACAACAGTGATTTACGGATGATCTGCATGTTGTTTTACCTCATTGAGTTCAGTGGAGGAGGTAACCTTGTTCCAGGGGGAGCTTGCCGTCGACCTTGACTACATTCACTCTGCTGGTGATGGAGTAGACGTCTACGAGCCCGACTGCGCCGGGCGTTGATTGCACCATTTTCAGCAGGGCTTCATCAGAATCAACCGTGAGGAAGTCCGCTTTGTGGGCCTGTAAGAACGACTTCACTTCCGTTTCCGACATTTTGTAAAGTCGCTGCAATGCTTCCTGAGTTTCCGGCGAAGAGGGATCCCGCACGACCAGAGTGATGTTGGTGCCGTCCGGCCATTTTCTGGTGCTGACCTGGAAAATTTTGGTCAACTCGACGGCGCTCACATTGCTGGTGTTATTGCTTTTGTTCACAATGACGGCCATGTGCTTGGCCTGGCATGGCAGCCAGCAGGACACAACCAGAATTGTGAGCAAGAAGCGTTTCAATCGGAGTCCTATACGGGCAAAAAAGTCGTGCCAGCAAGTTAGCTCAGAGGCGGACGGACGGAAAGATTACAGAGGTAATTAGAAGGCAGCCATTGGCCCTTAGCCATTGGCCGTTGGCTCGTACTGCTGATCCTCATATTCATTGCATTGTCCGTTGCGGCCTTTGCGGTGGAATCCTGCTCTAATCCGGTAAACTGTAATCAGGCCGGGATGGCGGAACTGGCAGACGCAGCGGACTTAAAATCCGCAGGGCTCAAAAAGCTCGTGGGGGTTCGAGTCCCCCTCTCGGCACCAACCAAATAGCTGAAGTGTAATGGCGATTTTTCGCTAATTATGCAGACCCAGAGCTACCGCTGGCCGCCGGTTCCCATGTAAATTCATACGCATGAGACGTGTGGTCAAAGTTCTCTTGGGTTTGCCGTTCCTTGTGGTGGGACACGAAACAATGGCTTGGGCGTGCAGTTGTGTCCCGCGAACCCCATGCGGTGTACATCGGTATGGCGATGCCGACTTTGTCGGTGAGGTCGTTTCCAGAGGCATAATGCCTTCGGACGACAAACTTGGAGTTGCTCGCGTCATGTTTAACGTCCGGGTCGTTGAGAGCTTTCGCGGCCCTCAAAAAGCGGGCGAAATTATCAGCGTCAGAACTGGCTTCGGGGGCGGCGATTGCGGCTATGCGTTCAAGGTTGGGGCCAAGTACCTGATCGATGCCTCAAAGGACAAGGACGCATTCGGTACTAGTATCTGCTCCCTTACCGCACCTATTGAAGACGCTGAAGTCGAGCTGCGCACTCTCCGCAGCATTGCGGCGGGGCAACGCGTGCCGGACCTTACTGGTGTTCTGATGCGTGGTACAGAAACAGACGACAGCTATAGTGTCACGCCGCTACCCGGTGTGCCTGTAGAGGCGAAGCCTATTGCAGGCGGAAGTGTCCGAAAGACAGTTACAGATGCCTTCGGTTCGTTTACGTTCCCAAGTCTGTCTAAAGGAAAATACCAACTGATCCTCGGCCTACCCACCAACTTGAGCGCCGCATATAGCGACTCTGGGATTCTTGACGAGGAGCAGGTTCCGTCAATCTCGATTGAAAGCACGGATGTCAACAGCGCAGCGTGCCACATCCGCGTCTTCATTGAACCGTCGGGAAGCATCAGCGGTGTAGTCCAACCCAGTGGCAGCACGCCCATTGATGGTTGGGTTGAAGCCGATACCGTTACCCCAGATGACAAGCCGTGGAATACCGTTCGCACTACCACTCCTGGCCCGGACGGCAAATTCTCTCTCAAGCGTCTAAAGCCGGGTCGCTACAGCGTTCTGTTCACCAGCAGGGCAGGATTTGTTCCGGGCAAACAACAGATCATTGAATTGAAGGATGGCGAACGCCGTACTGGAGTCATACTGCTTTTACATTGAAAGTTAACAGGCGCAAACAGGCGATTACACAGCAACCCCGGCCCGTTCCACGACACGCCGGGACCTTCGGCAGGCGACCCGAGTGAAGGCATCCCTGTCTGGCTATTGTTCCTTGAGCCGACAGAAATTGCGGTTCATTCAAAATCGAAACCCAAAGGTGAGTGGAAGAAGTTGAGTGGAAACGTGATTGTATACGGCGTGGTGATACCTGGCTTCCGTATAAAACTTGGCATGGCTGTGCCCCAGCCGGAACGTGAGCCCGCCACCGATGTTCTCCCCAAAGGCGTTGGAACTCCGGCTCCCAGTGACGAAATTCACGGACCCGAGCGTGCACCCGAACCACCACGACCAATAAGGATCGCAGACGACACCGACTCCAGGCGTTGTCGTCTCTCCGGAGCGGTGGTACCAGCCAATTCCTCCGATGACATAACCCCCCAGCCTGTGTCCCTCCAGGTGGATGATCGGATTGAAGGTCCAGGCATACTGTCGGGCGCTCGCGCCTGGAGTTGTCAGAAGCGCCTTTGTCTGCGAGTTGATGGGCAGATCATGCCACATGAATTCGCTGTCTACACCGAAAAGCTTGGAGAAGTTGAAGCCTCCGCCAATCACAAAATTTCCGCCGTCATTCACGAACTTGGTTAAGTCCCCCTGAGGAAAGCCAATACCACCGCCGATGTTAAAAAGCCATTTGCCGGGTTCTGGCTCTCCTGAGGAAGCTTGTGGGGAACCTTGTGCTGGTGCCGAAGTTAGCATACCGATAACAATCGTGGCCGCAAAAAACACTCTCAGTGATGACATCGTATTCACTTCCTTCCCGCTAGAGTAGGCAGGTAGGCCCTCGCGCGCCACTGTCAACTCACGCAGCCCGAAACTGGCATTCATTACAGGTGTCAAAATGTTCAAAGATGGGAAATGCACTCGCGACCGAAGCGATCCAGAATTAGACTTAAAGTATTAAGTTAGGCTCGGGGCAGCTGCGAGCAATGATTTCAGGGCGGCTTTCAAAGGTACAATCTTGTGCCGTGAAGAAATCCCTATTTGCTGCCGCGCTGATCGCCCTTGGTAGACCACAGGTAACGGCGGAACTCAAATCCCGCTTTCGGCGCTGGTGAAACACAATGGACGCCGACCGCAACTTCAAGCCGTTCCGCTGGGACCTTTCCAGACGCGAACAGCTTCCCAAGGTGCCACTTTCTTCCATAGCCGCATACAGGCATTGGCCGCAATTGGAGTACTTGCCGGATTTTGATAGAGAGCTTCGCATTTGTGCGGCCAGGGTTATCGCCGCCGCCGGCAATACTGATTGGGTCTTTGTCGGCCGCTCTCCAGAGCATCTCTTCGACTACCTGAGCGGCATCTTCGAGAGCGTCCCGAACGC
>DATDNH010000419.1:0-5113 GCA_036518395.1 Candidatus Angelobacter sp.
AAAATCACAACCAATGACCAATTTCACGTCGTTCGTGATAAGTTTCATACGGCGGCTCCTTTCGGCCCGAGTCTTGGTTGTTTCAGCACTTCCAAGAATACTCGACGGCCAGGGAGCCGTTGTTGTTATGACAATCAAGCGGGCGTGAAGCTCGCGCGCGCTTTCTTCAGCGCGCGAGTAGCCCGGAGGAATCTGCTCCGCTGCATTCGAAGGCGAGAAGGCCGCCTGCGCCCCATGTGGGCCCTCTTCCTTACCTCAGGCAACACACTGGGTCGCCTTTTCCGCGCGATTTCCGCTTCTCCTACTTCCAGTTGCCCAACGCAGTGCTGTCGCCGACCGCTGTTATCTAAAACGGTGCCAGCATGCATAACTGAACGGTATCGCTGGGGTGGAGGTGCCCCCGGCTCCGAATCCCGAACGATTCTTGCTTTTCTTGATCACCGGATCGCCTGATTTTCCTATTCCTTAATCCCTAGTCCCTATTCCCTGTCTTTAAGGTTTATCCTTAAGCCGTCGCAAAATGCCACGAAAGCGCAACCAAATCGTTCTGGATGGCCTGCCGTATTCCACGCGGCATTACGACGTGGTTGCCCTGGGCGCCTCAGCCGGCGGACTGAATGCTCTTTCGCAGGTATTGAAGGGCCTGCCTAAGAATTTTCCCAGCAGCATTGTGGTGGTGCAGCACGTCGCCCCAGGACACAAAAGCTGGATGGCCAATCTTCTTGGTCGCTCCACCCAGTTGCACGTCAAGCAGGCCGAACACGGAGAGATCATGCTTCCCGCAACCGTCTATATCGCGCCGCCGGACGAGCACTTGCTGGTCGGCCCGGGAAAGGTCCAATTGGCGCATTCGCAATTGGTGCATTTTTCCCGCCCTTCGATTGACCTCCTGTTTGAATCCGTGGCAGGAACTTACGGCTCCCGCTCCATAGGTGTTGTTTTAAGCGGCTCGGGCAAGGACGGCTCTGCCGGCATCCGCACCATTAAAGAAGCGGGCGGCGCCACCATCGCGCAAACGCCGGACAAAGCGGAGTTCCGTCACATGCCCGAGGCCGCTATCGAGACTGGTTGCATTGACTTTGTGCTTCCGCTGGAGAGAATAGGAGACAAGCTCACTGAACTCTGCGTCAGAAAGTGAGATCCCGCGGGTGGAACAATCCTTAAAAGATCTGGTGCGTGAACTGGCGGAAGAACGCGGTGTTGACTTCCGCGGCTACAAGCCCACCACCCTGGAGCGCCGCATCCGCCGCCGAATGCAGCAACTCGGGATTGATTCCTATACTGAATACGGAGACTACATCCGGCAACGCCCGGCGGAAACTACCGAGCTTCTCAACACAGTTCTCATCAATGTAACGCGCTTCTTTCGCGATCCCCAGGCGTGGGAGGTCCTGCGCGAAGATGTGCTGCCGCTTTTGTTTCGTGGACGCCCCCAAGGCAGCAGCTTCCGTGTGTGGTGTGCAGGTTGCGCCACGGGCGAAGAACCCTATTCTGTCGCGATACTTCTGGCGGAATTTCTCGGATCCAGGCTGAAAGACTATGAAATAAAGATATACGGCACGGACCATGACGATACCGCCCTCAGTACTGCGCGCCGGGCGGAATACACTCCGGAAGCCGTTCGTGGCGTAAGTCCTGAAATTAAGGCAAAATATTTTACTGGCGACCGAGTCTTGCGGGTAATGCGCGATGTGCGTCGCATGGTGATCTTTGGCCGGAGCAATCTGCTCTCGGATGCTCCCATCTCCCATGTGGACCTGCTCATTTGTCGCAATGTCCTGATCTATTTCGATGCGACGGCGCAGGCCCACATCATGTCACGGCTTAAGTACGCGCTGAATGAGGGCGGAATACTTTTTTTGGGAAAATCAGAGTCGCAGTTGAAGGCCGACTCTGATTTCATTCCTGTTAATGCAAAATGGCGTCTTTTTCAGCGGCGTTCGGCCGCAGCCAACGGCGAGTGGCTGAATGTGGGTAAAAATAATATGACTGCCGACCAACGAGATAATTCGCAAGAGAAACTACGAACCTTGCAACTCTATTCTGATGCCATTCTTTCCACTCTGGAATCGGGCGTTTTGGTCATAGATCCTGAAGATACGGTGGTTTCTCAAAATGAAAAACTTCAGAAACTGTTTGAATTGACCGGCAAAATGGTTGGCCAGAAATTGCCCAATACTGAGCTGTGGCAGCGCTGTCCTGAGCTGAAACAGTACCTGGACGAAAGTCGTTCCGTCTCTCCTCCCAAGACTGTCCGTTTCGATTGCTACCCCAGCGCCAACACGGTAGTGACCGTCACCGTCAAGCCGATTCTCCCGGATGCCGGTTCCAGCTCTCTGGGCACGCTCATCTACATGGAAAACGTGACCCCACGCGTCACTTTGCAAAGTACCGTTGAAGAGCTCGAGACCACGGCGGAAGAATTGCAGTCCACCAATGAAGAGCTGGAAACCACCAATGAGGAACTCCAGTCCACCAACGAAGAGCTGGAAACCACCAACGAAGAACTTCAGTCCACCAACGAAGAACTCGAAACTACCAATGAAGAGCTCCAGTCCCTCAACGAGGAACTGGAAACCACCAATGAGGAACTCTCGTCGCGCACGCGCGAACTCGATGAAGTGAACGCGCGCTACTCTGAAATGATGGAACGCATGCCCTGGCCCGTCTTTCTGGTGCAGGACGATGGCGTCATTTATATGTTCAATTCGGCGGCGCAAAAACTGTTTGGTTTTGCCAAACCGTCAGAAAAAGGCATGCGTCTCCAGGAACTCCCCCTGGACTCGCGCACCCGCAATTCCATGATCCGCCGGCACCACTCAGTTGTCAGAACCCATCGCCAGTCCAGCCTCCGCAACTGGCATCTCACCACTAATCGCTTCGATGGTCAGGCCAATGTTCATTTCACTCCACTCTCCGCCGGCAGTCCCGGCCACGGCGTCATCATGGTCTTCCAGGTGGATCGGCACGAAAAACTTCCGGCAAGGATCGGAAAAAACAAGCGCGCTGCACCACAACCGGCAAAGCAAAACTCAAAAAAACAACTCGCCCGCAAAAAGAAAAAGAAATAACGCGCTAAACCAATCTAAACGTAGAGACGTAGCACTGCTACGTCTCCGAGACGCGCTCCAGCGCGGCTCGAGCTTTCTAGGGGTTAAAGGAATCTCTCACCCTAAGGCGCGCCACAGCTATAATCTCCGCATGCACCCCGCAGCTCCCGCCATCGAAGCCCGTGCAGACGCGGTATTGAATCAAGTCCCGCCGCTCACTGATTACAACCTCTTCCTTACCGACACAACAATGGTGAAGGCTGTCGAGCGTGCAGGAGCGGCATGGGCAAAAGAACAGCTCGCCGAGTTAGGACGTCTGCTGGGCACGGAAGAGGCGCAACGCTGGGGATTCGATGCCAATGAGAACCGTCCCGTACTGCACACCTACGATCGTTTTGGCCAGCGCCGTGACGAAGTAGTTTTTCATCCTGCATGGCACAACCTGATGCGCACCTCGATTGCAAATCGTGTGCACAGCCTTCCCTGGGTGGAAAAGAAACCAGGAACCCACGTGGTCCGCGCTGCGCTCATGATGCTCACCATCCAGAATGAAGCCGGGCATACCTGCCCGATTTCGATGACCTTTTCCGGTGTGGCCACATTGCGTGCCGAACCTGACCTGGTGCGCGAATGGGAACCTCGCGTCCTCAGCTCTGAATATGATCCTCGTTTCACCTCATCGGCTGAGAAACGTGGTGTGCTCCTGGGCATGGGCATGACGGAAAAACAGGGAGGCTCTGATGTCCGTGCCAATACCAGCCGGGCGGAGCGCATCGGACATTCACGTGAATTCCTGATCACCGGACACAAATGGTTTTGTTCCGCTCCCATGTGCGACGCCTTCATGGTCCTGGCGCAGGCCCCCAAAGGTCTCTCCTGTTTTTTCTTGCCCCGCTGGACTCCCACCGGCGAGCGCAATCATTTTTATATCCAGCGGCTCAAGGACAAGATGGGCAACCGTTCCAACGCCTCCGCTGAGATTGAATTCACCAACGCCTGGGCGCACCTGGTGGGCGAGGAAGGCCGTGGCGTCAGCACCATTATTGAAATGGTGAACCGCACGCGCCTCGACTGCGCCACCGGCGCCGCCGCGCTGATGCGCCAGGCTGTAGTTCAGGCCATCCATCACGCGCGCTATCGCAAGGCTTTTGGAAAACTTTTGCTTGAACAGCCGCTGATGTGCAATGTACTGGCTGACCTCCTGGTTGAATCGGAAGCAGCCACTCTGCTCCTGATGCGTCTGGCTTCCGCATTCGACGCTCGTGAATCCGATCCCACTGAGCGCGCTTTTGCCCGCATTGCCACTGCCATAGGCAAGTACTGGCTGTGCAAGCGCTCATGCGCTCACACGGCAGAGGCTTTGGAGTGCCTTGGCGGCAACGGTTATGTGGAAGAGTCCATCATGCCGCGTCTCTACCGAGAAGCCCCGCTGAATTCCCTGTGGGAAGGCTCCGGCAACGTGATCTGCCTGGACATTCTTCGCGCTCTGCGCAAAGATCCGGCTTCAGCCGAGGCGCTCATGGGTGAATTGAGAAAACATCGCGGCAAAGATGCGCTTCTCGATTCGTTCACGCTCGGCGTAGAGACGCAGTTAGCTAATGCGATGAGCGACACAGATTCCGAGCGCACAGCCCGAACTTTGGCAGAAAATCTCGCCCTCGCCTTGCAGGCCGGATTAATGCTCAATCACAGCTCCACCTCGATGGCAGAAGCATTCCTGAGTTCCCGCCTCAGTGACAACCGCGCCTACAACTTCGGCACCCTGCCAGCGAGCATTGATGTGAACTCGATACTCTCCTGATGTGGCAATCCAACTAAAGACGAGTCATTCCGAACGGGCGTAAAGCGCGCGCGCGTTCTTTAAAAGCGGGGTCCCCAACACGCGCTGGTTTTGGTTTTGCGCGTGGTGGGGTGCTCGTCACCGCGCGAGTAGCCCGGAGAATCTGCTCCGCTGCACTCGAAATCGAGAGGACAAGCTTGCGCTACCGCAGGAGGGAGTGTGGCAATGTAAGCGGATCTTCTCATTGGCTGAATCCTGAGTGCTGACTGCTGACTGCTGGAGC
>DATDNH010000420.1:0-19558 GCA_036518395.1 Candidatus Angelobacter sp.
ACCAGAGCATGCGCGGCGGCGCCGCGTTGGACGTCACCACTTTGTGCAAAGGGAACAACCACATAATGAATTTCCCCTGCCTGAAGATGGAAGAAATTGTGGTACGCCGCATAATCTGTTCCGGGCTTGTGTCCGCCCAGCGAAGAATTCACTCCGGGGGCAAGAAAGATGACGTACACCGTGCTTGCCTGCGGCGCGGGGATGGCCTTACTTTGCAGCATCTCAGCCAGTTTGTGCTGAATCGATAAATCGTTGAGCGAGGTCTTACTCAGATCGCTGAAGTCTTCCTGCAAGGGAGCTGCGCGCTGGATCGCAACATTGTGCGTTGAAAGCTCGGCGAAACCTGCAGGATCGCTCGCAGCCAGATCAGATAACACGATCTCACGGGAACGGATCCCTGCGCTGCCCCATCCGCCGCCGAGAAAAATGCTTACCTGCTGCACGGATGGCAACATCGCGCCGCCATGAAATTCTTTAGCGCTGGCGGAAGCGAGCCCGGCAGGCACAATCTGCACTGCGCCTCCATCATCATCAAAAACGAAGTTGGGCCGAGTGCCGGCACCAGCGGGCGATTGCTGCGCCGTCATTATTCCCATTGGCGCCGCTGCCAACAACAAAACAGAGAGCAAGAGCTTCTTCATCAGTTTTCTCCCTATTGAATCTGGAGTGACACATCGTCAACCACAAACGAAGTCTGCAGAGTGCTGTCTTCCACGCCCTGGAAGAAGATCTGAATAGTCTGTCCCTTGAATGAACTCAGATCATACGTGTGCTGCTGGTATCCGGTGGCGTGGTTGAGATTGGAGAACGTGGCCAGGGTCGACAGCACCGTGCCGGAAGAATTGCGCACCTGAATGGTCAGCTTGTCAAAGGCCGTGGTAGTGCTGGTTTCAGCAGTGTCAATGTGCAGCCAGAAGCTCAGCGTCGCCGTGGTGACAGTGGAAGGAATGGTTACCTGCTGCATAATGCTGTCTGTGTGGGTGGTCCCGTAGCCATCCATCCAGGCGTCCCATGATCCGGTATGCGGCGGCTCGGTGGTTGAGTTATTCACCACGCCCGAGGTCACTGTCCAGGGCGCGGGATTGGTTGAGCCATTTTCAAATCCGCCATTCCCAATCAATTCAGAAGCACTGCCGTTGGAAACCGTCACGGTGATGGTGGACGAAGTTCCTACGTTTCCTGCGGCATCGAAAGCTTTGGACACAATTGTGTGCGAGCCGTTGGCGACAGTCGGTGTCGACCAGCTAAAGGACAACGACCCGGAGTTGGTGTTCGACGCGACGATGTTTCCATCAATCAGGATCTGCATCTGCGTGACGCCCACGTTGTCTGACGCCGTGGCATTGATGGTCACAGTGCCGGAAACAGTTGCGCCGTTGGCGGGCGAAGTGATTGAGGTGGTTGGCGGCGTGGTATCTGTGGCCGCCGGCGTGGTTACGTTTAGCTGGAAATCGTCCAGGACAAAAGAGGTCTGCAGGCTCGAATTTTCCGTTCCCACAAAATTGATCTGAATGGTCTGCCCGGCAAAAGAGGTCAGATCGAACGTCTGCTGCGCATAGCCGGTGTTCTTGTTCAAATTGGAAAACGTCTTCAGGGTTGACAAGACTGTGCCGGAAGAATTGCGCACCTGGACGGCCAGAGTATCGTTTGCGGCCGTGGTTGTGGTCTCGGCGGTGTCAATGTGCAGCCAGAAACTGAGCGTGGCCGCAGTAGCGTTGGACGCGATCGTGACCTGTTGCCGCAAGGTATCGGTGTGAGTGGTTCCATAGCCATCCAGCCAGGCGTCCCATGTGCCGGTGTGTGGCGGTTCACTGGTGGAACTGTTGATAACGCCGCTGGTGGCCGTCCATGGAGCGGGATTAGAGGACCCATTTTCAAATCCGGGATTGCCCAGTATCTGGGTTGTGGTAGTCCCGCCGCCGCCCGCGGCAGTCACAGTGACAGCCACAGTCGCGGTGTGAGTGATGCCACCGCCGGTGGCGGTCACCGTTACATTCGTAGTTCCTGTTGCGGCTGTGCTGCTGGCGGAAAACGTCAGCGTGGAGTTACCGTTCCCCGGCGCTGCAATAGAAGCTGGGCTGAAGCTCGCGGTCACGCCTGCGGGCAAACCGGAAGCGGAGAGAGAAACGGTGGAATTGAACCCGCCCACGATGGCCGAGGAAACGGTTGTAGAGGCAGAGTTGCCCTGGGCCACAGAAACGCTGGTAGGTGATGCGCTCAGAATGAAGTCCGGCGTTTGCGTGCCGGGATTGAAGATGATGTCCAGAATGGGATGTAACTCAATTCCATTCGGCGCAACCCCTGTCTGGCCGTGCAGGAAATCAAACATCCCTACGCCGACCACCTGTACCGGAATGTTTGCGGTCTGGAAGCTGGTGGTGGCCGTCAACTGGGCGTCAAACTTGGCGCGCGCGTTCTGAATGCTGGGAAGAAATGGGCTGGTGGAACCGACGCACGAGGGCGACGGAATTTCCGTAATCATGGTATTGCCGGAAGCATCTTGAATCACCAGGTGATAGTCGGAATCATTTTCCAGCTTGTAGAGCGTCAGCGTGGCATTGATTACCCAGACCGTGGTCTCCGTTGGCGCAACCCGATTGTTCGAAGGAATTGGATTCGGCGCCGTCAGCGCCCGCATGGCCGCGATGGTAGTCGGCGTGGAAGAATTCAGATTCACCAGGCCCGCGTCAGGATCAGTCCCGGTTTTGACCGACCAGCGCTCTACACCGCACTGCGACCAGACGGAAGTGGAAGAGAGGAGGAAACCAGCGGCAACTGCAACTAACAGCAGACGGCGGATACGCAGCATAGTGGACTCTCCAGACCGTTTTGGAACTGCTGAGCTTCGAACTATAAATGGTAAGTCCAGAGTAGCTGGATTAAATTTTAATTAAAAAAAATTCCGGTTTCCCGGAATTGCACAACAAAAGCATCACCACGGAGACATCCTCCCGGCTGCGGTCGCGTCTGCGACCTCACCTCGAGGACAGGCTACGCGCCACGGAGAAGAGCTTTGGGATGAAAAGGGAAAAGCAAGACCCTCAACATAACGTGGCGGAGTTGCAACCAGCTTCTCTCCCATTTTTACTTTGAAATTCTCCCGGTAAACTCTGTGTCTCCGTGACTCCGTGGTGTGGATTTAGTTGATTTTTGTAGAATGAAACTGTCATGCACGAGAGCATGGAAACCGTTCGCGGCTGGGTTGAGAAGTCGCGCCGGATTGTGGCGCTTACGGGCGCGGGCATTTCCACGGAATCGGGAATCCCGGATTTTCGCGGGCCCAGCGGCTTATGGACGAAAAATCCCAAGGCGGAAAAACTTTCTGATATCCGGTATTACATGGCCGATCCGGAAGTGCGCAGGTTGGCATGGCAGCAACGCCTTACTCATCCTGCGTGGAGCGCCCAACCCAATCCCGGGCACCTGGCGCTGGTCGAACTGGAGCAGCGCGGACGCCTGCACGCGCTCATCACGCAAAATATCGACGGCCTGCACCAGCGCGCCGGCAACTCTCCTGAAAAAGTGATTGAGGTACACGGCACCATCCATTATGTCGTGTGCATGGGCTGTGACTGGCGGGGACCCATGCCTGAGGTACTGGAGCGGCTGCGTGCGGGAGAAGAAGATCCGCCGTGCCAGAGCTGTGGAGGCATTCTCAAAAGCGCGACCATTTCTTTTGGCCAGGCGCTGGTTCCGGAAGTCATCAACCGTGCGATGCAGGCAGCTGAAGAGGCCGACCTGCTGCTCGCGATTGGCACAAGCCTGATGGTGTATCCGGTGGCGAATGCGGTTCCACTGGCAAAACAGGCGCGCGCGCGCGTGATCATCGTGAATGCCGAACCTACGCCTTTCGACGGCGAAGCAGACGCGGTGTTGCGCGAGCCGATTGGAAAAATTTTGCCTCAGATTGTGCACACACGCGTCGCCCGCCACATTTAACCGTAGAGACGGTGCTCAGCACCGTCTTGGCAACCAGCCTGCTAACCGTCGCGTAATTCTCAAGTCAAATTCCCCTCAGGAGGCAGCGATGGAGAACTTCGTCCAGGACATCCGGTTTGGACTTCGTCTTCTGCGCAAGAACCCGGGCTTTGCCGTGGTTGCTGTGCTGGTGCTTGGGATAGGAATCGGCGCGAATACAGCGATCTTCAGCGTTGTGAATGCAGTGTTGCTTCACCCGCTGCCCTATCCTGATTCGGAGCGTCTGGTGGTCATACAGGATGTGGACCCTGCAGCCGACCACGTGCCAATTTCCTATCCGCAGTTTCTCGCCTGGAAAGACCAGAAAGATGTTTTTGAAGAGGTAGCCACGTTCGCGCGTTCAGGGGACGCGCTGACCGGATTGGGTGAGCCCGAGCAATTGAATGTCCTGCGTGTTTCCTACGACCTGCTGCCCATGCTGGGAGTGAGACCGGCGATAGGGCGTCTCTTTACTCCCGATGAAGAACCGCGAGATGCAAATCCTGTGGCCATTCTGACTCATTCCTTCTGGCAAAACAGGTTTCATTCTGATCCTTCGGTTCCGGGAAGGAAGTTGACGCTGACCGATAAAGTGTTCACAGTCGTGGGCGTCCTCCCACCCGGATTTGAATTTGCATCGTATGACTTTGCTCTGCTGACGCCGTTGCGGCTGAATACCCAGCTTGCTCCCCCAGGCCTGAATTTCCTTACCGTAATTGGAAAGCTTCACCCCGGTGTGGGCCTCACCGAAGGAAAGAGCGCGGTGCAGGTAGCGGTGCAACGAGTGAAGAAAATTGAGTCACACACACAGGATGTTGACATTGTGTCCTTTCAGGAATTCTCAGTCGGGAGTGCGCGGCCGCTGCTGCTGGTGCTGTTGGGCACGGTAGCTTTCGTGCTGCTGATTGCCTGTGCCAACATCGCTAATCTGCTGCTGGCGCGCGGGGCCGCGCGCAGCAAGGAAATCGCAATTCGCATCTCTCTCGGCGCCGGACGCATGCGCCTCATCCGACAATTGCTGACGGAAAGTGCAGTGCTGGCAGTATTCGGAGGCGCGATGGGAATTGCTTTGGCCTGGGCTGGAGTGACATCGTTGAGGTCGCTGCTCGCCGATCGATTGCCGCGAGTTTCTGAAATCCATGTAAGCCCGGAAGTCCTGGCTTTCACAGCGGTGCTGTCTCTGCTTACGGGAATCCTGTTTGGGCTGGCGCCATCTCTCCAGGCTGCGCGCGCCAACCTTCAGGAGCGGCTCAAAATCGGTGGATGGCAGTCCGGATCGGCAACAGGCTCGCAACGCCTGCGTAACGCGCTGGTAGTTGCGGAGATCACGCTCTCACTCGTACCTCTAGCCGGCGCCGGGCTGCTGCTGCGCAGCTTTGTCCGCCTGCTGAACCAGGATAAAGGATTCAATGCAGAAAACGTGCTGACCATGGGAGTTTGGTCCTCGCCCGTGCGCTATAAGGACCCCAAGGTCAAGATCAACTTCTTGCAGCGAATCCTGGAGCAGGTTGAATCCGTGCCAGGAGTCCGGGCCGCCGGATTCATCACCGACCTTCCACTCAGCGGAGGCTCGACGAATGGCGGGTTCTCCATCCAAGACCATCCATCCGACACCAGTGTGCAACTGCATACAGTCAAGGAATTTGTGGACGGAAAATATTTTGCCGCCATGGGAATTCCGCTGCGCGCAGGCCGGTTTTTTACCGATAGCGACACACCTACTTCGCCCAAGGTAGTAGTGGTGAATGAATCGTTTGCGCGAAAGTTTTTCCCCAATGAAAATCCCATCGGCAAACATATTGACGTGGGATGGGGAGACGCCGCGTGGAGCGAGATCATAGGGATAGCCGCTGACAGCCGCCAGGACACTCTGACAACACCTATCGAACCTGTTTACTACGCCCTCATGCAGCAGAAGCCGGAGATACTGCAATTCTTTAGCCCCTATCTCGTTGTGCGAACTGCAATTGATCCCATGAGCGTTTTCCATTCCATCAGCGACAAGGTGCATCAGATTGATCCGAACCAGCCCATCGCCCGAGTGCGCACCATGAACACGATGGTCGAGCGTTCACTGGCGCCGCGACGCGTTCCCATGCTGCTGATGCTGGTTTTTGCCGTTGTGGCCCTGTTTCTAGCGGCGATTGGAATCTACGGTGTGCTCTCTTATTTTGTGCTGCAACGCCGCCAGGAAATTGGAGTGCGCATGGCGATGGGAGCACAGCGCAGTGACGTGCTGCGATTGGTGCTGTCGCAGGGAGCGAAATTAATTGTTTCGGGAATCGCGGCGGGATTACTGGCTGCTTTCCTCGTTTCGCGCGCCATGGCAAGCCTGCTCTTCGATATCAAAACCACTGACGTGCCGACGTTTATGGGCGTGTCGCTGCTACTCGCATTGCTGGCCCTCGCCGCCTGCGCTGTTCCTGCATTTCGAGCAACGCAGGTGGATCCGCTGGTGGTGCTCAGGAATGAGTAGACACTCACCAGACCAGACGACTGGATTGAACAGGCTGTAACTCTAAGCGATGACGGACTTCGCTCTAAGAATCGGGATATCGGGCATCGGAAAAAATGGGGTTAGTTAATCAACACTGTCGACTCAGCCTCAGCGCATACGACGGTTGATGCGTCTTTGCTAACTACTGATTACTGACTACTGCCTACTGCCTTCCCCGCATCTAAATAACCATGACCTACCGTGGGCTCAAAGAGGCGCTCTGGCGGACGCAAGAGGACATCAACAACAAGCACACGTTGCAGATGGCCGCCGCGCTCTCCTACTACTTTGTGATGTCGCTCTTCCCTGCTCTGATCCTGCTTTCGGCAATCCTCGCCTACTTCCGCGGTCCTGACCTGCTCAATCAGGCATACATGCTTATGGGCGGCTTCGTTCCCAGGGACACCATGGCGCTGGTGGAGAAAGTGATGGAAGGCGTGATCTCTCCCAATCGCGGCGCATTCTTGTCTTTCGGTATTCTCGGCACATTGTGGGCGGCTTCGGGAGGATTTTCCGCCACCATCGAAGCGCTGAATATTGCTTATGAAGTGGAAGAGAATCGCCCGTTCTGGAAGACGCGACCGCTGGCGATCTGGCTAACGCTGATCATCGGCCTGTTTCTGCTGACCGCGCTGGGAGTGATGATTGTGGGGCCGGAATTTGGCGGATGGCTGGCAGGACGCCTGCATCTCTCCTGGCTCTTTGCCGCGGTGTGGCCTTATGTTCACTGGGTGGTGGCCGTAGGATTTACCGTGCTATCGGTGGAAATGCTGTATTTCATGGCGCCCAATGTGAAGCAGCGTTTCCTCAGCACCTTGCCCGGAGCAATCCTGAGCGTGGCCTGCTGGATCGGGCTCTCTTACGCTTTAGGACTTTATTTCCGCAGCTTCGCCAATTTCAACAAAACCTATGGGACGCTCGGAGCGGCTGTGGCGCTTATGGTCTGGCTCTACTGGACCGGGTTCTTCATGCTGGTAGGCGCGGAACTGAATTGCCAATTGGCCAAAGAAACCAGTAAAGGCAAA
Organism: Candidatus Angelobacter sp.; assembly: GCA_036518395.1. GTDB lineage: Bacteria > Acidobacteriota > Terriglobia > Terriglobales > Acidobacteriaceae > Angelobacter. The sequence goes on from DATDNH010000420.1 coordinate 7,480, forward strand.
ATTCCCGAAAAGGAAGCGCCGGACAGTATGACAAAACTGGATATAGCAGCTTAGTTTTCGCGCAACGCGTTCATCGGATCTACACGAGCAGCGCGTAGAGCCGGCACATAACTTGCGACTAACGCTACCACGAGCATGGCCAGCGGCACGATGAAGTACAGCCCGGGTTCGCGCACATGAAGTCCATAAAATATCGCGTCGAAAACCTTCGGCAGCGGCAATGCCAGCACAAGTCCGACGATGCCACCGATCGCAGCCATTTTCGCGCCTTGCCATAAAATCATCCGCAGCACATCCGGGCTTCGGGCGCCCAGCGCCATGCGTATGCCAATTTCGTGGGTGCGCTGGCGAACCGAATAGGCCATCAGCCCATAGATCCCGATTGCCGCAAGGATCAGCGCCAGGGCTGCGAAGGTGCCCAGGATCCGCGTAAAAAACGGATTTCCGGCCTTTTGAATCTCAATGAGCGCAGGCATGCTCATCAAGCGAGCCAGCGGAAGCTCGGGATCCACCTGTTTGACCGCGGCCCGCAGGTCTGCCGTGAGACTGTTGGGATCGCCAGTGGCAAGCAACATCAGCGACATTGAGGCCACCGGCCGCTGCTGAAACGTCTCATACACTTCCGGGTCGTCGCGCGTTTCCTCAGAATAGCTTTTCACGTTGCCGACAACACCAACGACTTCGCTCCACTCCGTGGACGCGCCCGGCACATCCAGAGCGATCTGCTTTCCCAGTGGATCCTGATCGTGCAAATTGCGACGCACAAACTCCTGGTTTACCACCACGACGCGCGGGGCCATGCTGTTGTCCAACTCCGAGAACGTACGGCCACGCAGCAGAGGGATACCTGCTACCCGGAAGAATTCCGGAGTAACGACGAAATCCAGCGCGCTGCGCCGTTCGTTTGCGGGCAATTCCGCCTGGCCCTTGATGCGCAACGTAACGCTACCGGCTCCCGTCACCGGCAGGTCCGAGGCCACGGCAACGCCTTCAACACCGGGAATCTGCCGCGCATGACGAATCATCTCCTGGACAAACGCGCTCTGCTTTGTACTGCCCTGATATTGCGCTTCGTCCAAAGTCACTCCGGCTGTAAGCAAATGCTGCGGCTGGAAGCCCAGGTTCTGGCTGTGGATTGCAGCAATTCCCTGAATCAGCAGGCCTGTGCCAACCAGCAGAAATAAGGCCAGCGCGATCTCGCCCGTCACCATCACCATGCGCAAACGGCCTTGCGATTTGCCCGTCGAGCTTGCACGACTTTCGTCCTTCAGACTGGTGTTGACGTCAGTTCTTGCCGCATTCAATGCCGGCCCCATCCCGCACAGCGCCGCGGATAGCACCGATATGACAAGGACAAACCACAAAACATTCCAGTCCAATTCAATTGGTACATCCCGGATCACATCGACGAAATTCAGATTGATCCGGACAAAGTGAATGCCCCAATAGGAAAGCAACAACCCGATGCCTCCACCCAGCAGCGCAATCACTGATCCTTCCGTTAGCAATTGCCGCACGATGCGCATGCGTCCCGCTCCCAGCGATATCCGGATCGCCAGTTCCTTCCTTCGCCCAGCAGCCCGCGCCAACAGTAGTCCGGCGACGTTGGCGCAGGCAATCAGCAGAACGAATCCCACCACGGTCATGACCACCGCAAGGCCACTGCGGATGCCAAAGGTATAAATGAGAAAATCCGGCAACGTCCGCACTGCCGTGCCCCATCCTTTTTCAGTTTCGGGGAACTCGTTTCCAGCGCGGCGAGCAAGGGTTGCCATCTCAGCGCGCGCCTGTTCCACGGTTACGCCGGGCCGAAGACGCCCGAAAAGATACAACGATCGATTCTTGCGTGCCGCACCCGTTTGGTCTGCTGCCTTCAACTCGAGTGGTATCCACAACTGTGGTATGAAGCCAAGCAGCTTGAAGTTTGCCGGCATCACGCCCACAACGTCCCAGTCCTCGCGATTCAGACGGACGGTGCGCCCCACGATCGCAGGGTCAGATCCGAAACGCCTTTCCCATAGCTCGTGGCCCAGGATGAGGACATGGTTATGTCCGGGCTGATCTTCCCCCTCCGTGAACGTTCTGCCAAACTCAGCAGAAACTCCCAGCACGCTGAAGTAGTTGGGCGAGACGGCGGCTGCGCGCGTGGCTTCAGGCTGGTTCTGTACGGCCAGGGTGACGGTACGATATTCCGCGGCTGCCAAATCCGTAAAAACGTGGTTGGCGTCGCGCCAGGCCAGGTAATTGGGCGCTGACACCGGATTTGCGTCCGGCAGGAAATTTCCATTGGGATCTACCGAAGAAACCACCGCCACGCGCTCTGGTTGCCGGCCTGGTGGACGCCGAAGCAGGAAACCACTGACCAGACTGAACATGGTGGCGTTCACCGCAATACCCAAAGCCAGCGTAATGACCGCAATAGCCGTGAATCCGGGATTCTTTCTAAGCATTCGAACGGCCAGCCGGAAATCCTTCAGCAAAGTCTCCATAGCCACACCTCGCCCTCTGTGATTGCTGAATATACGGAAGGAACGGCAAAAGGTTCGGGCTATTTTTTAAGAGGGTTGATTCTCAGGTTCCATTTGTCGTGGATCAATGGAATTGAAATGGGCGTTTCGCAATCAGAGCTTTTCTTCAATACCCTCATCCTGCCACTGATAACCGCAGTCATCGCAGTGCCAGTCGTATTTCTGGTCGAACTCTGTCTCCACACCGGGCTCTGATTCACGTCTATCCAGGACTACGCCGTCGGAGTGGCATTTGGGACAGCGAACCACATATTGGGCTGTATCGTCCTTGTCGTTGTCTTCGGCACTACCGTCAGACTCAGCAACCTCGGATTCAGCCGGTGCCGTCTCCGGGTTGCTCTCAATCAGCATGATTGCTGTTTTCATATCATCAACGGCAACTTTGACGTCTACGCCATGGTCAAAACGTCCATGGAACGAGCCGACATTTTCAACATTCTCATGGCCCAGATAGGACGGAATTCTTGAATCGGAAAAAAGTTTCTGCAGCTTGCGTGCCTCCTCCGCATTCCACACGGTTGCAACTTCTTCCATTTGATCCGTTTGCGGTTCTTCCGCCGATCCATCTTCCTCGGCTTTGCCATCCGACTTGACGGCGGCAGTTTGCAATTCGATATTCAATCCGCGCCGGGAAATTTCTGCGCGTAATACTCGTTTGGCCAGATCGGTGAGGTCACAACCATCGGCTGCAATCGCACCAAGCTCGTCTTCGTCCATCCCCGCGTAGGTTTGTCTAAGCTGATCGAGATCATCTGTGTCCATAGCTGCTGCATCATAGCGTCCACAGATACGCCCGGCAAGAATATATTGTTGGTGTCAGGATCTATTGCGAATAGCTATTGGTCTCCACTTTTTACTGAAACGCTAAGTGGGCTCGGTGAACTCCAATCGGTTACCCCATGGATCAATCGCATAGAAGCGCCGAGCGCCTCCTAAAGACTCGTCCCAGACACATTGAATGGCTTCTCTTTCCAATGCTGCAAACAGGCCTTTTACGTCCCGAACGGAAAATGCAGGATGTGCTTTCTTTGCCGGCATGAAGGGCTCTTCAACGCCGATGTGAAGCTGTCTGGAGCCTACTCTGAACCAGCACCCGCCACGGGAACGCAATGGTTCGGGCTTCTCAATCTCCTTGAGGCCAAGAAGTTCACCGAAGAAACGGCGCGCTGCCTGCTCGCAGCCTGGCGGGGCCGCGAGCTGCACATGATCAATATCTGTGATCCACATCGTCTCATTATGCCGGATTTCAATTTTCGATAATGAACGTCTATGAAATTTTTCCCCTTGGCTGTAAGAATCGCTGCACGTGCATTTTATCGTCCAGCCAGAGTGGAGCCCAGCGCGTTCAGGGTTTTCCTGGCCTGATCTGAGCCAGGGGCATTCAATTCAATCGCTTGCCGCAGATAACTCTCCGCAGCGGCACGGTCGCCATTTTTCAAGGCGATCTCGCCCGCATGACGAAACAGTCTGGCATCGCGCACGCCTGGCGCGAGTGCGGCTTCAATCTGCTTGCGCGCTGCCGCGTATTGCCCATTGACAAAGAGCGCCCAGGCATAGGAATCGAGAGTATAGATATCGTGCCGCCGGGCAATCTCTCTGCCAGCCACTTGCAGTGCTTTTGCCGGCTGATTCGCGTGATCGGCGTAATAAAAAATGAGTTCGTGATTTGAGTTGTCGGCGCGGACGGTCTCCACGAGCGACTTCTGTTCGAACTCTGCAAAAGCCTTGCCTGCTTCCTGCATGCGTCCGCTGAGTTGCAGGACTTTAGCCAGATCGTAGAGATTCTCCGCATGGGGTGCTGCCTGATAGCGTTTCTCTAGCAGCGCTACCGCGTCGGCATATCGTTTTTGCTGGATTCTTACTTTGGCCAGGTTCGCCAACGCATAGTGATAGTTGGGAAACATGGTGAGCGCACGGCTCAGAAGTGTTTCAGCTTCGCCGGTTCTTCCCACGCTTAATTTCAGGTGGGCCATCTGCGTAAGAATCCACGCGCCATCTTCCACTTCGCTTGGCGGCGTCGACTGGAAAGCCATATTCATCAGTTCCAGCGAGCCATCCACGTCGCCAAACAATTCGCGGAGGTATGCCGCGCGCGTCAACGCGACCAGCGTTCCCGGACGCAAATCCAGCATGCGCTGCGCAGCCGTTTCGGCAGCGTTGTAGTTTCCCAGCTCCACATTTGCGTCAGTAAGGAAGCCGTAAACCGTGATGTCGTCTGGCATCTTCTTATTGAGTTTTGTTGCTTCTTCCAGGGCGGCGGCAAACTCATGCTTGCCGAGCAGCAGCCACGCATGGACTCTCGCGCCATCAAAATTCTCCGGAGAGATGGAGAAGGATTTCTGCAACGCCTCTTCCGCCTGCGCGTAATAGGCAACGTCAGAGGTCTCGCGGGCGCGACGGGAGAGGGCGAGGGCAAGAGCGTTGTAGGCCTCAAAATTCTTTGGGTTCTGATCGATAAGTTTTCTTGCCTTGGCGATATTTTGCTCTGCAGGCGAAGGGCTGGACTGAGCATTGGCAGCGTTCTGCGCTGGAGTTGAAATCACAATCGTAAGAATCAAAAAGAGCGTGGCAATCGTTTTCATAAAATTTCTCCTCATCTGAAAAAGTTCGTGGCCGCCGGACAGCGGCGGCCACAAATGATGGTTAAAGGGTTGGGCAGATTCCGCCCGGCTGACCGTTGCATCCAGCCTGACCGGGACCAACATGGTGGCTGTCGCGTCCGCTGTGTGCTGGACGCACATAGGGAAATGTGGAACCGTATCCCGATTCATTGATATTGACGCCGTCGCCAATACGAGTGCCGAACTTCACCGGATCGGCCAGAATTCCGGCCACCACGCGCGATGCGATGTCTACAACGTCGTCGTTGAGGCGGCGTCCATTGGGAAATCCCGCCGGATCGCCAGCCAGCAGGCCAAGACGCTTCTGGCTACCAACAGGCGTAGGAGCCACACCGGTGTTCAACCGCATCAAGTCCGCGATTGGTCCCTTATCGGAGGCGCCGCATCCGGGACAGATTGGCGCCATGTACTGCACCAGCGGGAGCAAATCCACCCGAGGCGCAGGCGGCACCGGAATGCCTTCTGAGGCAAACAGATGCGCGAGCAGCGGATCCAGAAAGAAGTTTGCGAACTGTGAGTCATTCTTTGGATCGTCGACGCTGAAGCGGTCTTTCGACCCGGTGCCGATAATCAGCTCATTAATGAGTGGATTGCCCTCTCGCTGCACCTGGCGCCAGTTGCCTGACGTCTGCACTGCTCCGCCTGTGGTGGTTACCAGATTGGGATCGCGACGAACCGTGACCCGCTGACGGGACGTTGTGCCATAGGTCCCGATCACCGCGTCTTTGTCGCTGGCGGGATGCAATTTTCCATCCACCGTAAGCATCGCGATCGGGACTTCCAGCACAATGGAGTTCACGTTGAAGCCGGCTACCGCGTCCGGGGCGTAGTTGTGCGTGTCATCGGCATCAACCGCAGGAGAAAGCACGCCGCCAACTCCCATGCGGAAGTTGAGCGAGTCAAAGGCCGCGCCCAGATCGATGAAAAATGGATCGTCAACGGTTCCCGCGAATACGCGCACTCCGTTGCCCAGGTCGAAAATGCCCTGCTGAAAAAGGGAGTTATAGTCCGGCATGGTGCGAGGTCCAACATTGCTCGGCACGGCAAACAGTGTCCGGCCGCCGGTCAGGTCGGTGGAGACTCCATTACGGATCATGGTGACTGTGTAGGTCTGGCGCAGGCTCAGCCCTTCCGAGCCGGGGCCCTCGAGTGAAGTGATGGGAGGAATGCCTGCAATGCCGCCGGCAAAGCCGGTAAACACGCCGGGCAAACGGGTCTCCGTGGTGAAGCGGAATTGGAAGGTGACGTCTTCTTCTCCATCACGGTTGTTGTCCACCTTCATTTCGTAGAGCACGTTGGGATCGAAGGGAAAGTAGTTGGGGCCGTTGGAAGGCTCAAGGAACGGATCAACATTCAGGATCATGGTGACCCGGTCCGGGTGGTCAAAACTTACAAACGCGTACCAGTCGGTCACGTCTGCGGTGTGGTCCAGGGCAGTGATAGGGGCTTCGCGATGGCTGGAGGCGAAGGCTTGCGCCGGAACCATCATCCACATCGCCATGGCCAGTGCTATCACTGATCTCAGTCGCTTCATAAGATTTCCTCTGCAATTTGGAATTTGGGAGACAGAAGCCCATTCTGAATTTGTCCGGGCCGCGTGGCGCCGCGCAGCAGGGACCACGAACAGGCCCTGTCTTCTGAAGTCAAGTACGCGCGCGCTTTGCAAACAGATTTAAGGAAGCGGTTTTTTCCAAGCAGTCAGTTGCTGTCTCGTATTCTTTGAGAGTGAAGAAATCCGACCCGATATTCCTGTGCGTACTAAACAAAGCATCTGGCAAATAGCAATTAGCAATTAGCGATTAGCCCTTACGTTCAGGAATGCTTACGATTTTCATCTGCTTTGTGAAATTTCCTGAAAAATGATTTACTAATTCCACCATGCATCGCTGTGTTCGCCCAGTTGTCTTTCTCATTGCTCTTGCGGCAGCCAGCCTTTGTTTTGCTCAGTGGGTCAAAGCGCCGCTCAAAATTCCGGCTCAGCGAAATCCGAATCTTTATCGCGCGGACGCCAATGCGCAACAGGAGATTGCGCAGGCGATAACGGCGGCCACCAAAGAGCACAAACGCATTCTGCTGGTGTTTGGAGCGAGCTGGTGCAGCGATTGCTATGCGCTGGATTACGGCTTCCATCAGCCGCGGGTTGAACCTTTGCTGAACTCCAATTTCAAAGTGGTGCACGTGGATGTGGGCCGCTATGATCGCAATCTGAACCTGGTGAAGAAATACCACGTCGACCTGGAAAAAGGCGTACCGTCACTCGCGGTGCTCACACCGGCCGGCGGAGTGTTATACGCAACGGCGGAATTCGAGCGTGCACGACTCATGACCGAACAAGATATCGTTGACTTCCTGAGCGCGTGGAAACCGTCGGCGCAGAAATAGGCCGCAGATCTTTAGCCGCGAATTAGCGCGAGTCAACGCGAATTGCAGAGCAAAATCAAAACAAAAGAACTATCTGGTATTTCCGCCGCAAACAGCGCGAGGACCGCAACGCGGTCGGGAAAAACTCTCGCGAAAAGCAAAACAAAGCAATAGACGCGAATCTCAACGCGCAAATCAAAAATCAACAATCGGGAATCAAAAATCCGGTCTAGTGTCTGGCGCCGTCGTGGTCTTTGTCTTTGTGCGCTACCACGACGTGCCTGTGCCGGCGGTGGTGAACGGTGTTGCAGCCTGATTTCTTCGCCTGTCCCGGCGGCATGTTGCAGTTGCCCCAACCGACTTTCTTGCCGTGGTCCGCACCTGGCGGTGGAGAAGACCGATGATGCCGCACGAGGATGCGCCGATCATCACGATCATGATCGTTATGACGAACATGACGGTCACGATCATGGTCGCGGTCCCGATCACGATCATGGTGTCTCACATCATCGCGGTCGCGGTCCTTGTCTGCATGGTCTTTGGCAAAGGAGGATCCGCTGAAAGCCAGCGACAGGCCCAGAAGCACGGTAAGACGCAATCTGTTCATAATTTATCCTTCGTTAGTGAGTAACGACCTGGCGTTCTGAATTGAGATTCAATTATGGGACGAAAGGGCCAAGGCCCGAGAGTGCCGGTGGTACATGTACCGGTGTTAAGAATTTATGATTTTTGACTGTTGATTTAAAAACCCGATCACAAATTCCAGTCTCGCCAGCAATCCAGAATCAACAATCAAAGATCAACAATTTCCTTAGTAGCCCAGCAACAACAAGATAATCACGATCAACAACAACAATCCAACCCCGCTCATCGGGTAGTAGCCCCAGTTGCGGCTGTACTGCCATCGAGGGTGAACTCCACCCAGCAGCAGAATCAAAATGATGAGCAGGATAATCAGCATCCAGCAACTCCGTTATTAGTTTGACGGCAATTTATCTCTCTGGGGTTGCAGGGGAATCCGGTTGTGAAAAGGTGATAGCCTCTTTTGATCAGCCTTTCGGGAGGAAATGAGTTCATGGGATTCCTGGCTTCAATAGGACGCGCCCTGGGTCCAATTGCATTAGAGCACGGCAGCACGATGGTGAGGGTCTGGTGGAAGGGACGATCAAAGCAGGCCGATCAATTTCAACAGATAGCCAATGAGCTTGACCAGCTCAGGCAACATGCTGCGCGGGTTGATTCCGACCTCGATGCGCTCAACAATGCCTTCGCTGCCCGTGAAAATAAACTGCGTAAATGGATACTCGCGCTCTTAATATGGAATGTTGTGCTGACGTCCGGGTTTGTTTTGGCCGTAGTTTTTTTGCGCCGCTAGGTCTCCCTGGTCCGCGTGCAGCGACCGATGAAAAGCGAGCCTGACCAGGATCCTAAGTGCGAATTAATAAAACTGGCATGACCAACGCCACTCCCCACCTGAGGAGCGAAAGAAATAACCAATTCCATTATCAGCCCACATCCATTTAACTTTTTCTTCAGAGCCAACCTGGAATACATAGTCATCTAAACCGACACCGTGCTGTATTTCCGTTGGGTAACCTCCGACCTTGGTGCGCGAGTAGCGTTCAAATTCGTTGAAGAAGGAATCTGTGGCGGATTCATCGGAACTAATCGCCGACATATCAATGATGTGCGCAGCATCTTCCTATCCAGGTGCGCCATTTTCGACGCGGGACCAACGAATAGGAAACGGCCGGTACGGTGTGGAAACAGCAGGAAGTGGTCTTAGATCATTTAGATCCGTATATTCGCGGATGAGCCAACCTTGTCCGTTTGGCAAGTCAAAAGGGTGTTCGTGCAGATTATGGAAAAGCACCAAAAGAGCAACGTTCTGCAATTGGGCTGGGACAAATGGCAGTTCGCTTACCCTGATTTGAATCAGCGGAAACATTGGCTCCCCTTGCCATGGCGGCAACGATTCCGTGGATCGCCCCGCTCCCCGACAATACCAGGACGTAAGAGGATCGTCAGGCGGTCTGAATCCTCCTGCCTGAGCGACGGAAGCTGGCCGAAGAAGATTCTTGCGCAGCCTGTCCAGTGTCGCCTTGGCTTTAGGAGTCATGGTTGGCTAACGTCCTTCGCAGTTAGATCAGCGGCATCACCGTGATCAGCGGTAACGCTCTTCCCTGTTGTTTGTGGTTCCGCTGTTGCCTGTTGCCTATTGCTTATCTTCCTATTCCCTGAACTGTGGCCTGTTGCCTCTTGCCTGTTGCCTGGGGTGTCAGTTCATCTTCGCCATCGATCGTCGAACAGACAGCGTGATCTGGCGGATCTCTTCGGCGTCGGAGGCATCCGGCGACATCTTCACGTATTCTTCAAAGTCGTCGAGCGCTCCGCGGAAGTCGTCCAGGTTGTACCGCAACACGGCGCGCTGCTTCACATCTTCGGGAGAACGCGGGTAGATGACCAGGATCAAGTCAACGAGCTGCACGGCGCGGCGAAAATCTCTGCGTTCCAGGTAAATGACCTTCAAGTTGTTGAGCATGCGCGTGAGCATCTGGCGGCGCGTAACCGGCAGCAGAAATTCCGGACGCAGGGCGAGCTGCCCGGAATAAATCTGGTTCAATTTTTTCTGGCAGTCCTCTTCGCTCAGCACCATGCCGCGATCGAAAGCATCGATCAGGAACGAATCGCCGCCAGCATCGTAGTGCTTGAGCAGAAAATGCCCGGGCATGCCGACGCCAAATAATGGAAAGCCTACCCGCCGGCCGATCTCCATGTACAGGGCGGCGAGCGTAATGGGAATGCCGAGCCGCCGGTCAAGGACGTCGTTCAGAAACGAGTTGCGCGGGTTGTAATAATCCACGGTATTGCCACGGAACATCTCTTCGTGAAAAAGCACGCGGTTCACAGCGGCAATGCTCTGTGCGGGATCTCCCGTTTCGGGAATTTTGGCGGCAACGCGCATTGTGAGTTCTTCCACGCGCTTTACGTATCGTTCGATGTCGAGCTCAGGGTACTCAATGCGGGCAAATGTAAGGGCGGCCCGCAAGAGATCCAAACGGTCGTCTTCGATCTCCGGACGCACCAGCGCCGCGAAGCCCTGCATCACCTCCGGACTGCAACCAACCTTCGGCGCCATAGGGAAATTGTAGCCGGTTTCAGTGGGCGCAGGCGCTGCGAAAATGTTGTTGTACGCGGCCGAAAATCGTGCCAGTAAGAGTTAGTGAGAACCTTGTCAGTGAAGGCGCAAACGATAAATTCCCGAGAGCAGGACCGCTTGACAGCGGCTGCTCACCGGCTTAGACTCCGCCTCGGTTGCCTACATCAGGAGTACGCTATGCCAGATCGCAGAAACATCTTAAAGGGAGCAGGCGCCATTGCCGCTATGGCTGCTAGCGGAAAACTGACCTCATTACACGCTGCAACTGAAGAAACCGACAACCACCCGCGTGGAATGGCTAAAGGACTCACCTTGCTGACCATGCGCAAAAATGGTGAATACCGCCTGGGTGCAAAAACTGACAAAGGCATTCTGGATGTGCCCCAGGCCGCGAAACTGCTGAAGATGCACGCTCCGGCAACCATGGACAGTCTTCTGCAGAGCCAGGATGGCCCTGGCTTGAATGCGCTGGTCGATGCCGCGCTGAAGTCCCGCGCCGCGCAGAGCGCATTCAGCAAAGAAGAAACGATTGAATACGGACCGCTGGTCACGCATCCGGAAAAAATTGTGTGCATTGGCTTGAACTACCGCAGGCATGCGCAGGAGATTGGCTCGCCGATTCCCAAGGAACCCGTCCTGTTCAGCAAATTCAATGTGGCGCTGAACAAGCACAAAGGCACGATCAAGCTGCCCGTCGCGGTGGCGAAAAAATTTGATTATGAAGTTGAGCTGGTCATCTTGATGGGCAAAGAGGCAAGGGACGTGAGCGAGGCGGATGCGCTGTCCTATGTTGCGGGCTATGCCACGGGTAACGATTTCACCGCGCGCGATCTGCAACTGGAAACCGGAGGGCAGTGGCTGATCGGAAAAACTCCCGACCAGTTCGCGCCGCTGGGACCGTACATGGTCACTGCCGATCAGATCGATCCCGATAACCTGAAACTGGAATGCCGCGTGAATGGCGAGACGCGACAAAACTCGAATACGAGCGACATGATCGCCAACACGAAGCACATCATCAGCTATGTCTCGCGCCATATCACACTGCGGCCGGGCGATATCATTTTCTCCGGCACCCCCGAAGGCGTGATTCAGGGCAAACCGAAAGACAAGCAGGTATGGCTCAAAGCCGGCGACAAAATCGCATGCAGCGTAGAGAAGCTGGGCGAACTTACCTTTGAATTGACCTAAGGCCGAGAGTCGCCAGCCTGGCCTGTCTACTCTACAATTATCTACGCACGGAGTGCTGAGCGTGAGTGCTGCTCAAAAGCATCTTTGCTCCGGGTTAATTGCATCTTATAAACGGATAACCATATCTAAATCGAAGCTCCAGTCCCTTTAATCTCATCAGAGAGGGATGATTATGAAAGTACGCAAAGTGTCGAGCAGGGTAATAGCGCTGGTCTTGA
>DATDNH010000421.1:0-12314 GCA_036518395.1 Candidatus Angelobacter sp.
CCGAGAAAAGTATGGGTGATTCCCCGATGGTGCTCGAGATATGAAACCGAACCGCCGAACAAGGTGACAATGTCAAGGTCTGGAGCTTCGGAGGCCAGCACCAGCGTCAAGGTGGCAAGGCCGGTTGTGCGATTCAACCCGGCGCGGCTTAGACACGCTCCGGTGAGAAAGTGAGTGACAGGGTCCAAGCCCGCAGGCCTCCTGAAAGGTTGCATTGTATAAGAACCCCCAAGAAATCAGGAGCCAGAAGTCAGGCGGAAGTCAGAAGTCAGGAGTCAGAAGTCAGAAGACATAAAGATTCGCATGCCACGCGAGGCAGCATGAAAGATGGTAGGGATTCCTCGCTTCGCTTCGGAATAAAACTACATAGCAAATCACAAAGCGAAAGAGCGCGGCCAGGACCGCGCTCTTCTCTAAATGAAACCCCAGCGGCGAATTCGCCTGCTTATTTGGCTGCTACGTGGCTGAGGAGCGACTTCCAGTCATCCACGATCTCGGGCTTTCCGCCCTGGACAACTGTGGTGTAGATCTGATCAAAAGCCTTGTGCCGGTTGGGGCCGTACTTCAGCAGCAGTTTGGGACCAAGGCCGACATCTTTGCCATCAATCGACTCCAACCCGGAAATCAGCTTCTCCCGCGTCAGGTCTCTACCTGCGCGCTTCAGACCTTCGACCAGCACCATGGCATCCACAAAAGCTTCCAGGCTGACAAAGCTGGGCTGCTCGGATGGGTAATAAGTGTGCAGGGCGTTGCGGTACAGAGCGATGGTTGGAAAGTCGGTACGACTATACGGAGGAACAACCTGGGTGATTACGGTGCCCTCGGCGTCTTTACCGGCTTCGGCGATGAGTTTTTCGGTTCCCACAAAAGAAACCGTCAGGAAGAGCGGCCTCCATCCGCTCGCGTGTGCTCTCTTCAGGACCTGGGCTACAGGAGCATAAGGTCCTACGATCAGCACGGCCTCCGGATTTGCCGCCCGCACTGCAGCGATGCCTTTATCCACGTCCAGCGTATTGCGCGGAAACGTTCCCAGGCCTGTTGGCGTGGCGTGATACTTCTTGAGCGCTAATTGCAATCCGTCCAGGACCGCAGTCCCGAAGGCATCATCCTGGTAGATGATCCCGATCTTGTGGAGCTTCAGGGTGTTCCACAAATTCTCGACCTGCTCACGCGTTTCGTCGTAATAGGACGCGCGCACGTTCATGACATAGTGCTTCAGAGGCGAATAGAGAAGCTCGGCGCCGGTGAACAGTCCAACCACAGGAAGTTTATTTTCCTGGGCGAGCGGGACGTACCGGGCAGCGGTGGGCGTTCCCACAAAAAATCCGGCGGCAAAGACCTGCTCTTTTAAAAGCCGCTTGAAGCACGAATCAGCCTTGGCTGGTTCATAGCCGTCATCAAAGGCCATCAATTGGATCTTGCGGCCGTTGACTCCGCCTTTGGAATTGATTACATCGAGGTAGGCAGTGGCGCCGACGATGGTCTCCCGGCCAAGAAAACTTGCCGGTCCATCCAGCGCGGAGCAGGAACCAATCAGGATCTGCCCGTCTTCCACTCCGGTTGCGCTTTGCCCCTGGGCATTGGTTGCCGCGGTGAGGAGCAATGCAGACAATAACAGAAAAAGTTTTTCCAGCTGTTTTTTCATAAATCAGCCCCGTCATTCATTCGAATTGGTGTGAAACTGGTGTGAGACCTGTACTGCACAGACAACAGAACGCAACCGCGAAACTATCGAGTAGCGATCGTCGCTGGCTCGGACTTCGCTGTCATTGACGGTTGTGTCGCAGAGTTGGATTTCTTTCCCTGCGCCACGTGGCTCACAACGGTTTTCTTCTGTGCGCTGGCTGATTTGCGGTGTTGAACAGCAGGCTTTTGCCTGGCAACATCCGTGGCATCGAAGTGATCCGGCGAAACCTCTTGCTGGGCGTTGATTGGCGCCGCCATCAATAACATACCTGCAACAAGCAGCCCAATCCGGTTCAGTGATTTCTTGCAATTCATTTTCTTCTCCTTGAAATTCCGGGCTGGGGTACCCGTTCGCGTGAGTACAGTATCGATAGTGACAGGAGATCAGGGAAGATAACGATGGTAATGCCGCACAAAAAACTAAGAACGCGCGCAACCAGAGCCACACTGAAGTATTGTTTGTAAGGATTAAGCGGCAAAATACCTAATCTTTTGTTTTCCAGTAACATTGAAATTGACGTTGAAAACACATATGAAAACCTATCTCCCGTTGATAGCGGTGCTACTACTCACAATTTCTGCGTTTTCTCAAACTGATGAAGCCGCCAGGGCGAAGTCTGCCCTGGTTGACCGCGTGGACACTACGGCGTTCATCCAGTTAGAGGCCGATAGTTTTAAAACGCTCACGCCGCAGCAGAAGAAGGTGGCCTACTGGCTGGACAAGGCATCGATAGCCATCGATCCCATCATCTATGACCAGCTCTCAAAATATGGGGTGCGGCAAAAGCGCCTGCTGGAAGAGATCGCTGCCCATCCGGAGGGTGTGGATCAGGCCGTGATGGGCAAGATCCTGAGCTATGCCAAGCTGTTCTGGGCCAATCGCGGTAATCACAACGAGACCACGTCGCAGAAATTTCTTCCGGCATTCACTTTTGAGGAGCTGCAGGCTGCCGCAAGCACGGCGCTGAAACATGGAGCCATGCGAACTGCCTATGCCGACCTGCCGCCCATCCGCACGCAGCAGGAACTCGACAAAGAACTCAATGACCTGAAAGCCGCTTTCTTCGATCCGCAGTTTGAGCCCATGATCACCGCCAAAAGTCCGCAGGGCGGGAAAGACATTCTGCAATCGAGTGCCAACACTTTTTATTCGAACCTTAGTCTCGTCGACGTCAAGGATTTCCAGGAAAAGTATCCGCTGAATTCGCGTTTGGTGAAAACGTCGGATGGGAAGCTGGTGGAAGAGGTGTATCGCGCCGGAACGCCCGATGGAAAAATCAAACCTGGCCTGTACAGCACGTACCTGAAGAGAGCCAACGAGTACCTGGAGAAAGCCGCCGCGGCCTCTGACCCGCAGCAGGCCAAAGTGATTCGCGATCTTATCCGCTACTACCAGACCGGCGACCCGAAAGACTGGATCGCCTTTGACATTGACTGGGTGCAGAACAACGAGACGGTGGATTTTGCCAATGGCTTCATTGAAGTCTACCGCGACGCCCGCGGCGCAAAAGGCAGTTCACAGAGCTTTGTCAGCCTCACGGACCAGCGAGTGAACGCGTTGATGGAAAAGATTGCCACCAACGCGCAGTACTTTGAGGACCACGCGCCCTGGGACCCTCAATATCGAAAGCAGGGAGTGAAGCCTCCGGTGGCCAAGGCGGTTGAAACCCTTACCGAGACTGGCGATTTCCATGTAAACACCGTGGGGGACAATCTGCCCAACGAAAACGAGGTTCACGAAAAATACGGATCTAAAAGCTTTCTCTTCACCGGCAGCAGCCGAGCGCTCTACTATGCGAGCGGTTTCACTGCGCTGGAAGAGTTTGCAGCGTCGCCGGAGGAAATCGAGTTAGGGAAAAAATACGGCGAGGAAGCCGCCACAATGACCACCGGGCTGCACGAAGTGATTGGCCACGGATCGGGCAAGGTAAGCCCGAAGCTGACGCGCGAGCCGGCTTATTACCTGAAAGAGTATTACTCCACGCTGGAAGAAGGCCGAGCCGACCTGATGGCGCTGTGGAATGCTTTTGATCCCAAGCTCCAGGAATTGGGTTTGATCTCCAGCCCGGATGTTGCCAAGGTTATGTATTATCAGGCGGCGCGTGCGGCCCTGGTGCAACTCCGCAGTATTCCCAAAGGCGACACCATTGAAGAAGACCACCAGCGCGATCGCCAGATGATTGTTAATTACATCATGGACAAAACCGGCGCTATTGCGCTGGTCGAGCGCAATGGCAAGCACTACATCGAGATCAAAGATTTTGACAAGATGCGGCAGGGCGTGGGCATGCTGCTGAAAGAGCTGATGCGCATCAAGGCCGAAGGCGATTACAACGCAATTAAGGAACTGGTGGACAAGTACGGCACACACTTTGATCCGAAATTGCGGGATGAAGTAGTTGCCCGCTACAAAGCTCTGAACCTGCCAGTGTACTGGGCGGGGGTGAATGCTGAATTGACGGGAACCACGGGCAAGAATGGAGCGATCGGCTCCGTAGAAATCTCCTACCCGCACGATGCGGTAAAGCAGTATCTGGATTACGGAAGCATGTACGATGCGGGGTTGAAGACAAAATCCACCACGGAGACACGACGTAGCGAAGCCGCAACCAAAACCAAAATTTCACCACGGAGGCACTGAGACGCGGAGATTGCACGGAGAAAACGATTGGTGAAGCAAAGGCAACAGCAAAAGCAAAACCACGGAGTCAAGACGGAGAAGGTTGAGCTAGGGCATCAGCAACTTAAAAGTTCTTGGCTCGATGGATACTTCCACCGGAAGCGTTCCCAGCAGTTCGCCATCGACTTCTGAGTGAATGCAGGTTGGGTCCTGGCCGGGCAGCGGAGTGCAGCGGAACCAGCTTGAGGTGACAACCTTCACCTGGGGAACATTCCAGTTCCAGCCGCTCATCACGCTGCCAAAGAAATTGAAGAAATGCCGCACCTTGTTGGTGTGGAAGAGCATGAGCCTGTAATCGTTGCGCGTGAGTTCGGCACCGAGCCGCACAAACTTGAGCAGTCCGGGAAACTTATTTGTGCGCACCGCCATGACCATGGCAACGGTCCCGGTTTGGGAATTTCCCTGCTCGTCTTTCCACTCGGCCTGAAACATGGGGAAGCGACGGTGGAAAGCCATGCGGAACATTTCCAGGAAGTAAGCGTAGACTCCATATCTTCGTTTGGCCTCACCGGCGGTGCGGTACATCAGTTCCGCGTCCGAGCCGACGCCGGCGGCCGCAATGAAGTAGCGCTGCTGGGGGCCATTCTTGTCGTAATAACGCATCAGGCCGGGCTGCAATGCGCGAGGCTTCCAGCGCAGCAGCGCCTGGGCTGCGCTCTCCGCATTCTGAACGAGGCCCAGATCGCTAGCCAGCACGTTGCCGCTGCCGAAAGGCAATACCCCCAGCGTCGCTTCGCCGCCGCAACGCATCAGGCCGTTCAGGATTTCATTGGCTGTTCCATCACCACCACAGCCAATGATGGTGTCAAAGCCCGAGCCGACCGCCTGCTGCGTCTGCAACACTGCGCTGCCACTCTGCGTGGTAGGGCAGCATTCCGCCGTGACGCCCGCGGCGCGAATCACAGCCAGCGCTCGCGCAACCTGCTGGGCGCGGTGCTCCTGTCTGCGTCCAGACGACGGGTTGTAAATTAACATTGCCTTCTGCATGATCTTGGCGGCAGCTCCGAACTCAACCCTTGTATGCACCTGCCGACGAGCAGTTGGCAATTGGCAATTGGCAATTAGCCAAGCCAAAAAGCAAACCCATTCTGCCTCCGCAGTGCCCTGCCAAACGACAATCGAGTTGAATCGCTCAATATAATCTACACATGCCTGTGAGTCCTAAAGAGAAAGCTGTTGAACGCGAGATCGAAGGCTTGCGCGAGGAAATTCGCCGTCACGAGCACCTTTACTATGTGCTGGATGCGCCCGAGATCAGCGATGCCGACTTCGATCGCCTGATGCAGGAACTCAAGAAGCTGGAAGCTGCCCATCCGGAACTGAGAACGCCGGATTCGCCCACGCAGCGTGTTGGAGGCAAGCCGCGCGAAGGTTTCATCAAGGTCCAGCACTCGCGCCCCATGCTTTCACTCGACAACGCATTCAACGAGCAGGAGCTGCGCAACTGGGACCGCCGCGTGCGCGAACTTGCAGGCACGGATGAGATTGAATACGTGGGCGAACTGAAAATGGACGGCATGTCACTGGCGCTCACCTATCGCGGCGGGCGCTTGCAGAGCGGCGTGACACGAGGCGACGGCTCCGTTGGCGAGGACGTGACTTCCAACGTGCGCACCATGCGTTCCGTTCCCCTTTTTATTCCGCCGGCGAAGCTGGAAAAGGCCGGCATTCCTGCGGATTTTGAGGCGCGCGGCGAGGTGATCATGCCCATTACGTCGTTCGAGCGCATGAATGAAGAGCGCGAGCGCCAGAACCTTTCCAAATTCGCCAACCCCAGAAACGCTGCTGCCGGAACCATTCGCGTGTTGGAACCCAACATCGTGGCTGAGCGCCGCCTGGATTTTTATTCTTACTTTCTTCTGGTCGACGGACGTTATTACCCGGACAAACATTCAGCCGCACTCGAGGCACTGGCCCATGCCGGGTTCAAGGTGAACTCGCACCATGCAATTTTGCGCAATTTCGATGAGCTGCTTGCCTTCATCAACAAGGGCGAGCAGATACGCGACAAGCTTCCATACGAAATCGATGGGATCGTGATCAAAGTCAATTCCATGCGCCTCCAGGAACGGCTGGGCTTCACGGGCAAGGCGCCGCGATGGGCGATTGCTTACAAATACGCGGCGCGCAGCGGAATTACCCAGGTGCAGGGCGTGCTGGTGCAGGTGGGACGTACAGGCAAGCTCACGCCAGTGGCGGCGTTGAAACCAGTTTCAATCGGCGGAACGACCGTGACGCGCGCCACACTGCACAACCAGGACGAAATTGAGCGTCTGGGAGTAAAGATTGGCGACTGGGTGATGGTCGAGCGCGGCGGCGACGTGATTCCCAAAGTCGTCAAAGTGATTGAAGACAAGGAGCACCCGCGTGGCGACAAAGTGTTTCACATGCCGGAGCGCTGCCCGGTATGCGGCAGCCACATTGTGCGCGTGGAGGGCGAAGCAGACCATCGCTGCGTGAACACCAACTGTCCCGCAAAACTGCGGGAGAGCATTCTGCATTTTGCTTCGCGCTCGGTCATGAACATTGAAGGCATGGGTGAATCGCTGGTGAACCAGCTGGCCGATCGCGGCCTGGTCAAAGATGTTGGCAACGTCTATGAGCTGACGAAAGAAAAGCTGCTGACCCTGGAACGGATTGGCGACAAGTCCGCCGAAAACCTGCTGAGAGAAATTGAGCAATCACGCAAGCTGCCGCTGGAGCGCGTGATCTACGGACTGGGCATACGCTTTGTCGGCGAGCGCACGGCGGAATTTCTGGCCGAGCACTTCGGTTCCATGGACGCGCTCATGCATGCCTCACTCGAGGAATTGCAGGAGGTGAACGAAGTTGGGCCGCGGGTGGGGGAAAGTATCCGCGAATTTTTCGACGAGCCTCGGAACCAGGCCCTGGTCGAGCACCTGCGCAAGTACCTGAACTTTACCGGCAAGAAGAAAGAGCGCGGCACCGCGCTGGCGGGAAAGACCTTCGTGCTGACCGGGACCCTGGCCGCCTATTCGCGCGATGAAGCCAAGCGCATGATTGAAGATGCTGGCGGAAAGGTGTCCGGTTCGGTAAGCAAGAAGACCGATTACGTGGTTGCAGGCGCAGATCCCGGCTCAAAACTGGATAAAGCGCGGGAACTCGGTGTGAAAGTGATTGACGAAGCCGAGATGGTGGAACTGACGAAAACAAGCCACTGACATAGCGGTCGCACGTGATCGCCGCGTGATCGCACGTGATCTAAAAACCGCAGCACCACGCTTCATCGATAATCACTTAGACCCGAAGTTGGCTGACTGCTGATTGCCGTCAGGCGACCTTTTTCTGCGTTCCGCACATCGGGCAACCGGCCACTACTTTGTCTCGTCCTGCACGCAGCCTCTGTTGAAAATCAATCCAGCGCCGGCCGTAATTCGCGTTCAGCGGTGCATTGAGATCAGATCTTTGCTCGGCTTCGGGCACCTTCTCCACGCGATAGATGCCGGGCTCTTCCAGCGAGGGCCTCTCTTCTTCCTGCAGGATCGCGTCTTCCCGGCCGGCTATGGACGCCTTCTTCGGACGCAGGGTCACATCATCGCCGGTGGGGCCCACGCCCAGATATTCATCGCGCTTGCCCATTTTTTCGGGAGTGAAATCCTTCTGCAGGCTGCGCTTCCCTTCTTCGCTCAAAGGCGTTGTGCGCGTGCCCTGCACTTCATTGAGCGGAGGAGTCACGATATGGCCGGTGTCCTTGTTGTACATCACGGTGCCGTCGTTCCAGCGCTCCTGATAGCGCTTCTCGTAATCCGTCCATCCTGCTTCAGACTTCATCGCATCTTCCTTGAATTCGGGCAGCATCTGGATGCGCTCTTTGTCCAGTTCGGCATAGAACTTGTCTTCGTGGTTGCCGTACGGTTCAATGCGGTTGATCGGCACAAGAAATCTCTTGCCGGACAGCCAGCTTCCGGCATTGATGACCGCGTAACGGATTTCTCCCGTCGAGTGATCAAAGATCACGTCGTCGATGGTCCCAAGCTTTTCATTGTTCACGCCGTAAACTTCAGCGCCGCGCACGTCCTGAATGTCTTCAAATTTGTAATCGCGTAGAACCCCGTAATGAGGCATAGTCCCTCCCACACTGGTTAAGATGCGCATGCGGCGGGGAATGCGGTATGGAATCGAGAGCTGGGTCGCTGCGCCGAGAGTGCAGTTCATTGGAGCCACTAACTGCCGCCCGGCATCTTGGTGGTGTTAACAATCGCCGTGATCGCACGTGAGCGCCGTGATCGCGCGTGATCGGACCCGATTAAAAGGCTGACTTGATCTTGTTATAAGTCGTTTCCAGCGCTTCGGGAATTACGCGGGCCTCGCCGATCACGCTGATGAAGTTGGCGTCGGCGATCCAGCGGGGCACAACGTGCATGTGGATGTGTCCGGCAATACCAGCCCCGGCGGCCTTGCCCAGGTTCATTCCCACGTTGAGTCCATCGGGCCGGTAAAGCAGGCGCAGAATGCCTTCCAGCTTCTGCATCAGCGCCATCATTTCTTCTGCCGCCGGAGCGGGCAGCTGCTGCAATTGATCGAGATGTTCGTAAGGCACGATCATCACGTGTCCGGAGGTATAGGGGTAGGCATTGAGGACCACGTAGCAGTGCTGTCCGCGATGAACGATGAGCGCCTTCTGGTCGTCGCTGGAGCGTGCCAGCCCGCAGAGCAGGCAATCAGTTCCTGCGTCGGCGTTGCTGATATACGCGTACCTCCAGGGTGCGAACAGGTGGTCCATGGGGCAGATCGGGTAAGGCTCGCGAGAAAATACAATCTTAATACACATTTATTACTGGTTTGCCAGCTACGCTGAGGACTAAGATTGTCCAAAATGGCCGACCCCCCGCCTCTTCTCGGGCAAATCATTTCGCACTACCGCATTGTCGAAAAGCTGGGTGGCGGTGGCGGGGGCGTCGTGTACAAAGCCCAGGACACACGGCTCGACCGCTTTGTCGCTCTCAAGTTCCTGTCTGATAATTTGGCGCGGGACCATCAGGCCCTGGAGCGGTTTAAACGTGAAGCCAAAGCAGCCTCAGCGCTGAATCATCCAAACATCTGCACGATTTACGACATTGGGGAGGAATCCGGAAAAGCATTCATTGCCATGGAGTTCCTCGATGGCGAGACACTAAGGCATCGCATCGCAGGGAAGCCGATTGAGACTGAGACCCTGCTCGATCTGGCAGTGGAGATTGCCGATGGGCTTGACGCAGCTCACACCAGGGGAATTGTCCACCGCGACATCAAGCCCGCCAACATCTTCGTCACCGAACGCGGACACGCCAAGATTCTCGACTTCGGGCTGGCCAAAGTTAGCGCTAGTTTAAAGATGGCGGCCGCGGACTCCGAAATTATGACAGGTTCGGACAGCACCGACTTAACCAGCGCGGGCACGATGATGGGAACGGTGAGCTACATGTCACCGGAACAGGTACAGGCGAAGGAGTTGGATGCCCGTACCGACCTGTTTTCTTTTGGGGTGGTGCTCTACGAGATGGCGACCGGTGTCCTGCCATTTCGGGGAGAGAGTTCGGGCACGACTTTCAGCGCCATCCTGGAACGCGCGCCTGTATCCCCAGTGCGGCTCAATCCTGACGTGCCGGCAGAATTGGAATGGGTCATCAACCGGGCGCTGGAGAAAGACCGGGAGCTGCGTTATCAAAGCGCAAAGGAGATGCGGGCCGAGTTGCTGAGGGTCAGGCGCGACAGCATTTCCCGGCTGACTCCGGCGAAGAGCGTGTCGAGCGAACTGCTGCCCAACGGAACTTACTCGAGTGCATCGGCGGCGACCGGTATTCAGCGAGCTGTTTCTGAGAGCGTCACGGCAACCAGGAAAAAGCGCGTAGGTTTCGCGCTTGCCGGGATGATTGTAATCGCGATTGTGGTGGCCGCAGCCTTTGGACTCTACCAATTCCTGCGACGCCCCAGCCACGTCCCCTTCCGCAACATGACGATGGCCAGCGTCACCTCCAGTGGGGACACCTGGGCGGCAGCCATGTCTCCGGAGGCAAAGTATGTAGCCATGCTGCGGCGGGATTCTGATGGCCGGGACAGTCTTTGGATGCGTCATCTGCCCACCAACAGCAACAACCAGATCGTTCAGCCTGGAGACGGGGCTATTCAAGATGTGACCTTCGCACCCGATGGCAACTATGTTTATTTTCGTTCCCTTAAGCCCGGCAGCGGCGCCTCAGACCT
The DNA here is from genome assembly GCA_036518395.1 of Candidatus Angelobacter sp. Taxonomy (GTDB): domain Bacteria; phylum Acidobacteriota; class Terriglobia; order Terriglobales; family Acidobacteriaceae; genus Angelobacter. Next base: position 10,571 of record DATDNH010000421.1, read on the forward strand.
GTTTCGGGTTCCCGTTCTCGGCGGCGTTCCGGCTTTGGTGATACACGACATTGACTCACCGCCTTCCTTCCTTCCGAGCGGCCGTTTCTGCTTCACCCGCGTCAACGGACCGGAATCGAAGGCTATCTTGAGCGCCAATGAGGACGGCTCGGACGAAAAGGCGGTTTTTTCCGCAAACACGACGGACTATTCGGACCCAGGCTGGTCTCCCGATGGCCGGTACATTATGGTTGCTGAAGCTCGCTCCGGCGGCGGCAAAGACATGGCTCTCATCGATGTATCCGCCGGCCGGGCATCACATTTCTTTACCTTACCCACTCGAGAGTTCTCTCCTGTTTCTTTTACCTGGATGCCGGATGGCACCGGCATGATCGTCCAATATCACAATGAAAATACTGGGAAAAATCAGTTAGGTTACGTAACTTACCCAGTCCCGGAATTTCACCAGATCACAAACGACCTCAGCAGCTACGGTCCAGTCAGCCTTTCCGCCGATGGAAAAACCATTGGCACGGTGTTGTCGTCCAGCGAATCTTCGCTTGAAGTCTTTCCGGCGTCCGGACGATTGTTGGATGACTCAGCCGGCTCGTCGCTCGGGCGTGCGTATTGGTTCGACTGGATCAGTGACCAGCAAATCGTATTGACGACGGAAGATTTCACCAGCATCCAGGTGCTTTCCCTGGATTCGGGAATAAGGACCACTGTGTTTTCCAGCGGCGAGCTGCAGATTTACGATCTCGACATGTGCGGGCCGAAAGCGGTTGTTTTTACCGGTGTTCCCTTGGCTGATCCACATTCCTCGCACATCTACGCTCTCGATCTTGCAGGTGGGACGCCGCGGCAAGTGACTACCGGCAAAGACCAATACGTGCATTGCACTCCGGACGGCAAGTGGATGATCTACCGCAGCTCAGAGGACAAAGGCATTCACCGGATCCCTGCCCAGGGCGGACAATCGGAAGTGCTGGTCGGCGGTGAAAAGCATCCGGGTTTTTTGTTCAGCCTGTCATCAGATGGCAAAGAGCTGATCGTGATAGTTCGCGGCCGAAAAGAAGACACACCTAAGTTCGATTTCATCTCGCTTGAAACTGGGCAGATCACCAGGGAGCTTGCAGCCCCATCCGATAACGTGCGTGCAACAATCAGCCCGGACAGACATAATGTTGCTTTTAAAAGAAAGGAGCGTGGAGTAGAAAATATTTGGCTTCAGCCGACGGCAGGTGGCGCTGCCTTACCTTTAACTGACTTTCATCTGTTGAGATCGACCTCCCAGTATCTACGGGCCTTCGTCTGGTCGCCGGACGGAAAACGCTTCGGCATCACGCGGTCTTCCGCAAAAGGGGATGCCGTGATTCTCCGCGATAATGGCAAATAGCCCTCAGGCCGATGGCGCCCTCTTTTGGCTTCCTTCAACATGAAGCTTGCAAAAAGCATTGTTGGCGGCGGGAATCAAGCGTAGAATTGCGCCGTTCCTGGTGAACATAATAACGCTCCCAGAAAAGGAAAGGTAGAACATATGGCGTTCAAAGCCAAACCATTGATGATCGACATCAGTAAGCTTGGGACAGGGAAGAAATTTTGCAAGCGGACGTGCGTCGGTACACCTGAAGAGACCGTTACTGTTTGCGAGATGGATACGGGGATAATGTGCAGTTCCCAGAAGCGTGAAAAGAAAATGCTGGCTGAAGTCAAGACCCATCTTCGGGCGCTTCTGAAGAAAGCGGAGCAGCAGGAACGGCAATTG